>JBAZJM010000211.1:0-8302 GCA_041651315.1 Lentisphaeria bacterium
CACCCAGAAGACCGTTGACGGCCCGTCCAAGAAGGACTGGAAGGGAGGCCGCAGCGCGGCGATCAACATCATCCCGTCCTCCACCGGTGCCGCCAAGGCCGTGGCCCTGGTGCTGCCGGAAGTCAAGGGCAAGCTGACCGGCATGGCCTTCCGCGTGCCGACCCCGACCGTGTCGGTGGTGGACCTGACCTTCAAGAGCGCCAAGGAGACCTCCCTGGCCGAGATCAAGGCCGCCATGAAGAAGGCGTCCGAGACCTACCTGAAGGGCGTCCTGGGCTACACCGAGGACGAAGTTGTCTCCAGCGACTTCATCCACGACAACCTGTCCTCGATCTTCGACGCCGGTTCCTCGATCGAGCTGAACAAGGGCTTCTTCAAGTTGATCAGCTGGTACGACAACGAGTGGGGCTACAGCAACCGCGTCGGCGATCTGCTGAGCCTGATGATCAAGAAGGGCCTGTAATCCAGGTTCTGCGCCGTTTCCCCCCGCCCGCCTTTTTCGCATGGCGAAACCGGCGGGCAGGGGACGGTGACCGATGATTGATCCCAACGGCGGCCGGCAGCTCCGGCCGCCGTTGTTGTTGTCGCCCGTGGGCGGACCGGTGCGTTTCTTAAACTGCGGCGGTCACGGATCGAACGAATGGAGCAAAAGGGAATCCCCTGCGGAACTGACAGGCGCCCAGGCGCCCGCCGCGGGCTTGCAATGTTGGCGGTGACGATTATTTTCCCCGCAAGCATAGGTGGTTTTTCCAAGATTTTTCGACTAACATCGCCGGGCCTTCTCCCGTGCGCAGGGGTGTGCCATGTCCCAGGAAACGCCGCAAAAGATCAAGCTGACGGTCAAAACAACGGGTAGCGACACCTCGCGGTTGAAGAGCACGCCGAAGTTGCCGCCACGGCCGGCGATTTCCCTGCCGCCCGCCGCCGCTCCGGCCGCCGCGGACGTTCCGGTTGTCCCTGCGGAGGCGGCCGCCGCCAAGACGGTCGGGGTCAAGGATCCGTTGTCGTTGCGCGACACCAACACCAGCCGCCTGAAGCGGATCAAGGTGGATGGCCAGGGCCAGGCCGGCGCCACGGTGGTGGTGACGCCCACCGGCGGCAGCGGTGACAAGACCAGCTCCACCGAAACGGTGCGCCTGAAGATCATTCGCGAGAAGCGTCCGGGGGCCGTGGGCCCCGCGGCCAGCAACCAGACCATCCGGCTGCGTCCCCCCGGCGGGGCGGCGGCGGCCCCGGCGGAAGCGCCCACGCTGGCGACTCAGCCCGGTCCCGCCGCCGAGACGGTGCGGGTGGATGCTCCGCCCGCGCCGCCGGCGGCGGCCGGCAGCAAGATCTCCACCGCCACCATCAAGTTGCGGCCCGGTGCCCTGCCGGCGCCGGCTGCTCCGGTCATCGCGCTTCCGGAGGCCGCTCCCGAGGCGGCGCCGGCCGCCACCGGCAGCGCCAAGCATACGATCAAGATCAAGATGCCGGCGCCCGGTACGGCTGCCGCGGCGCCCGATTCCGGGGCAACGTTGAGAATGCCGCCGCCGCCCGAGGCGGGGGCCACCTTGAAGTTGCCGGAAGAACAGGCGGCCACTTCCAAGCGCACCCTCAAGTTCAAGACGCCCAAGGCCGGCGCTGTCGCTGTGGCGCCCGACGAGACGGCGGCGGCGCCGGCGGCGGCCGCCGCCGCGGTTGCCGCGGCCAGTGTCCGGGCCCAAGGCGGGGCCGGAGAAACGGACCGGGTGGCTTTGGCGGCCTGTGTGGTGACCATCCTCTCCCTGGGGACGGCGCTGGGGGTGCTGGTGGTGCAGACGGTGCGGTACTACCTCTAAGGCGGTTTTGGTTGCATGTCCGCCGCCTTTGTCCATCTTCACGTTCATACCGATTACAGCATGCTGGACGGCGCCTGCCGGGTCAAGGACCTGGTCAAGGCCGCCGCCAAGTGTGGCATGCCGGCCTTGGCGGTCACCGACCACGGCAACATGTGCGCCGCCCTGGCCCTCTACAAGGCCTGTGACGACCTGAAGAAGTCGGGGACGGTCGTCAAGCCGATTGTCGGTTGCGAGTTCTATGTGGCGCCCGGAGACCACCGGGACCGGACGCCGGGGCCCAATGCGTCCGGTTTCCACCTGGTACTGCTGGCCGAGAACAACGACGGCTATGCGAACCTGTGCCGCCTGAATTCCGCCGCCTGGCTCGAGGGGTATTATTACAAGGCGCGGGTGGATCTGGCGCTGCTTCGCCAATACCGCGCCGGGCTGATCTGCCTGACGGCCTGCATCGGCGGGGAAGTTCCCTACAAGCTGTTGCACCACGGGGTCGATCCGGCGCGTCAGGCGCTCCGGGAACTGCACGACATCTTTGGCGCCGACCACCTGTTCGTCGAGCTGCAGAGCCACGGGATTGCGGATGAGGCGAAGGCCGCCCCGGGACTGGTTGAACTGGCGCGCGAGTTTGGCCTGGGGCTGGTGGCCACCAACGACTCCCATTACCTCCGCAAGGAGGATGCCGCGGCCCATGAAGTGCTGCTGTGCATCGGCACCCAGGCCACGCTGGACGATCCGAAGCACATGAAATTCGACGGACCCGAATTCTACCTCAAGACGCCGGAGGAGATGGAGCAGCTGTTCGGGCATCTGCCGGAGGCGTTGGCCAACACCGTGAGCATTGCCGAACGCTGCAATGTCTCCTTCAATTTCAAGGCGTTGCATTATCCGGTCTATCCCTGCCCGCCGGAGTTCGCAAACCGCGAGGCGTATCTCCGCCAGTTGTGCGTGGACGGCATGAAGGAGCGTTACGGCTTTGACGTGGCCGCCCCGGAGCTGACCACGGAGCAGCAGGAGAAGATCGCGCGGATGGATTACGAGCTGGGGATCATCGCCAAGATGGGGTTCACCAGCTATTACCTGGTGGTGTGGGATTTCCTGCACTATGCCCGGAGGCAGGGGATTCCCGTCGGCCCCGGCCGTGGCAGCGGCGCCGGCAGCATGGCCGCCTATCTGACCCACATCACCGACATCGACCCCATCCGCTACAACCTGCTGTTTGAGCGGTTTCTGAACCCCGACCGGGTCAGCCCCCCGGATTTTGACATCGACCTGTGCGAGCGGCGCCGCGGCGAGGTCATCGAGTATGTCCGCGGCAAGTACGGCGCCGATTGTGTGGCGCAGATCGGCACCTTCGGCACCCTCAAGGCCAAGGCCGTGCTCAAGGACGTGGCGCGCGCCGTCGGCCGCCCCTTTGCCGACGGCAACCTGCTGACCAAGTTCATTCCCGCCGACCCCAAGATGACGCTGGACAAGGCGCTCAAGGGCTATCATGACAAGGATGCGAACAAGGATGTGCCGCCGATCAAGGAGTTTGTCGACTTCATCGAGGCCAATCCCTGGGCGCAGCAGATCATTGCCTACTGCGGGGTCATCGAGGGGCTCAACCGCAACATGAGCATCCACGCGGCGGGGGTGATCATCGGCGACCAGCGGCTCGACAATCTGGTGCCGCTCTGCCGCGGCGCCAACGAGGAGGTCATCACCCAGTACCCGGCCAAGGACTGTGAGGACCTGGGGCTGCTGAAGATGGACTTCCTCGGCCTCAAGACCCTGACCATCATCGACGACGCGGTCAAGCTGATTGCCGCCACCACCGGCCAGCAGGTGGACATGGACACCCTGCCGCTAGACGACCGCAAGACCTTCGATCTGCTGAGCCGCGGCGACACGGTCGGCGTCTTCCAGTTGGAATCCGGCGGTTTCCAGCCGGTCTGCCGGCAGATGGGGGTCGAGCGGATCGAGGATGTCTGCGCCCTGGTGGCCATTTACCGCCCCGGCCCGATGCAGTTCATCCCGGAATACTGCGACCGCAAGTTTGGCCGGATGAAGATTGAATACGACCATCCCGTCATGGAGCCGCTGCTCAAGGAGACCTATGGCATCATGCTCTACCAGGAGCAGGTGATGCAGGTGGTTCAGAAGGTGGCCGGCTTCTCCCTGGCCCAGGCCGACAACCTGCGCCGGGCCATGGGCAAGAAGAAACTCGACGAGATGCAGAAGATGCACGCCCTGTTCGTCGAGGGGTGCGGCAAGAACGGCATCACGCCGGAACGGGCCGGCGATATTTGGGAAAAGATCGTCAAGTTTGCCGGCTACGGCTTCAACAAGTCGCACTCGGCCGCCTATGCCTTCTTGGCCTACCGCACGGCCTGGCTCAAGGCCAACTATCCCGTCCAGTTCATGGCCGCCATGCTGACCAGCGAGCTGGGCAACGCGGACAAGCTCTCCTTCTACCTGCAGGCGACCCGCGACATGGGGATCGAGGTCAAGCAACCCGATGTCAACGTCTCCGGCCGCACCTTCTCCGTGGACGGCGCCTGCATCCGCTTCGGCCTGGCCGCCATCAAGGGGGTGGGCGAGTCGGCGGCGGACGCCGTCACCGCCGCCCGGCAGGAGGGCGGGGCGTTCAAGGATTTTGACGATTTCTGCGAGCGTGCCGGGGCCAAGCTTAACCGCCGGGTGGTCGAATGCCTGTGCAAGGCGGGGGCCTTCGATGGTTTCGGCCGGCGGCGCGCCCAACTCTTTGCCGTGCTGGAGGAAACACTGACCCGCGCCGCCCAGACCGCCGCCGACCGCAGCCGCGGGCAGGGGTCCCTGTTTGACTTTGGACTGACCGCCGGGGACGGGACCGGCGCCGCCGGCCTGCGGCCGCCATTGCCCGACCTTCCCGAATGGCCCGAGCGCGAACGGCTGGCCTACGAGAAGGCGCTGCTGGGCGTCTACGTCACCGGCAACCCGCTGAGCGAGGTGGCTTCCGTCCTCAAGACCTTCCAGAGCTGCCAGATCGATCAGCTGCCCGAGGTGTTGCAGGCCAATCAGGGCGGTGTCTCCGTCCGCCTCGGCGGCCTCATCAACAGCGTCGATGCCAAGCGCTCCAAGAAGGACAACCGGCCGTGGGCGATCCTCAGCCTGGAAGGCTTGAGCGGCAGCCTGGAGTGCCTGGTGTTCGCCGATGCCTTCGAGAAATGCGGCGCCGCCATCAAGCAGGATGAAATTGTGTTTGTCGAAGGCATGGCCGACCGCAAGGACGGAGACAATGAGGAGGAGGGGCATGTCACGGTCACCCTGCGCGCCGACACGGTGGTGACCGTCCGGGACGCGCCGGGGAAGCTGGCCGAGGAGGTGCAGCTGCGCATCCGCCAGCAGCGGGCCACGGCGGAAACGGTCGCCCGCCTGCTGCAACTGTGCGCCGCCCATCCCGGTCCGACCCCGCTGCTGCTCAGCGTCATTTGCGACAATGGCGACATCGCCTTCCTCCGGCCCGGGACGTTGCGGATTCAGCATTCCCAGGAACTGCGCGGGGAGTTGCTGGCCCTGCTCGGTGACGGCGGCGTGGTGGAAAAGGCCAGCAAACCCGCCCAGCGCGCCCCGCGCAACGGCCGCAATGGCGACGGCCGGCCGCGGTGGAACCATGCTCCGGCCGAAGGGGGCTGAAGCGCCGTGTCCGGTCCCGGCCCGTGACTGCCCCGGCCGGCCGGTTTTGGTGCCGACGGTGCAAAAATGTGGCGGCCATTGGGGCTGCGAGATGACCGGAAACGGGAGTTGCAGAGACCGGCACCGGACTTTATAGTGGTCTCGAATCATACAGGAAACCAGGGGGGCTGAAGCACGGGCCTCCGTTGAGTGGCATGACAGTTGCTTAGGTTTCCGGCGTTGCAGTGTAACGAACGGCTCAGCCTTCACAGAGGATGGTGTCTTTCAGCATGCGGCGGACATGGACAACTGGATGGCGGTTGGCGGCCCTGCTGTCGGCAGCGGTGCCGGCGGCGGCGTGGGCGGGCGAAGCGGCTGCGCCGGCCCATGAGGGGCTGCCCCAAAGCGCCCCGGTGCTGTTTCATCTCGGCCCCCTGCCGGTGAACAATTCCATGGTGGTGTCCTGGGTGGTGGCGCTGTTGCTGATCGTGGTGGCGCGGCTGGCCACCCGCCGGATGACCCTGGTTCCGGGCGGCCTGCAAAACCTCGTCGAGCTGGTGGTGGGCGGCCTCTATGATTTTCTGGAAGGCATTATTGGCAAGGTCATGACCCGGCGCGGCTTTTGGTTTTTCGCGACCGTTTTCATTTTCATCCTGTGCACCAACTGGTTTGCCCTGCTGCCCGGCGTCGGCACGGTCGGCTGGGGGGTGGCGGAACACGGCCGGTTCGTGGTGGAAACGCCGCTGATCCGCGGCGTCAATGCCGACCTTAACATGACCATGGCGATGGCGCTGCTGTTTTTCGCGCTCTGGCTGGTCTGGGCCATTCAGGTCAACGGCCCGGTCGGCTTTATCAAGCACATTTTTGCCGCCCCCAAGGATGATTCGGGCTGGCTGATGAAGATCATGATGATCGTGGTCTTCCTCGGCGCCGGTGTTTTGGAGGTGGTGTCGATCCTGTTCCGGCCGATCGCCCTGAGTTTGCGGCTCTACGGCAATATTTATGCCGGCGAGACCATGCTGGAAACCATGATGCACTTGGTGCCGTGGTTGAGTTGGCTGCTGCCGGTGCCCTTCTATTTCATGGAGGTGTTGGTTGGTTTCGTCCAAGCCCTGGTTTTCATGCTGCTGGCCGCGGTGTTCACCTTCCTCATCTGCGAGCACGCGGATGACCAGGAGGCGCATGCCGGGCCGGTTGGGCAGCCGGCCTCCGGCGACGGGGTCGCCGGGTAAACGGCCCGGGGCGGACGGCATGGGAAACAGACGCAACACAACCGCTTTTTCAAGATAAGGAGACACGGATCATGGCGACGATGTACGGCAGTTTGCATGTGGGTTTGGCGGCGCTGGGCGCGGCCATCGGTGTCGGTCTGATCGGCTTGGGCGCGACCATGGCGGTCGGCCGCAATCCCGGTGCCGAAAAGAAGATCCTGGTCCAGGCGATTTTGTCCATCGCCTTTGCCGAAGCCATTGTCTTCTATGCCCTGTTCTTGGTGAAGTGACGATCCGGTTGGGAACCGCCTTTTGAGGAAAGGAGTTTCCCCAACCCCCCGCTAAACCGTTTTGTCTCCTTTTGCGGATTCCGCAGGCCGGCCCCGGTCACCGTTGGCATGTCCTCGGCGTATGACCGGCCTGCGGAATCCGTAAAAAGCAACAAACGTTTTGGGAAGGGGTTTGGGGAGCATTCTTTTCCCAAAAGGGTGGCCCCCAACCTGCGAGGCGAGAACATGTCCGAATCGACAACCCATGAAATGCCGGGGGCGGCGGCCGGCGTCACGGCGACGGCGCAGCAGCCGGATCCGGGGCTGGCGGCCAGCCTGTTGGCGAAAACGCAGGCGTTTGGCCTCAACGGAGCGGACTTCGCGGCGCAGACGATCAATTTTCTGATCGTGGCCTTGCTGTTGTGGAAGTTCGCCTACAAGCCGGTGCTGAAGGCACTGCGCGAACGCCAGGCACGGATTGCCGAGGGAATGGCCAACGCCGACAAGATCAAGGACGAGTTGGCGCACACCCAGGCGGAGCGTGACCGGGTCTTGCAGCAGGCGGCCCAGCAGGCCCAGGCGATGCTGGAGGAGACGCGGCAGGCCTGCGCCCGGCTGCATGAGCAGGGGGCGGCGGCCGCCGCCGTGAACGCCGAAACGATTGTGACCAAGGCCCGGTTGACCGCAGAGCAGGAATACACCCTGATGTTGAATGCCCTGCGCCAGGAAGTAGGCAAAATGGTGGTGCAGGCGGCGATCCAGGTGACCGGCAAGTTGCTGACCGCCGAGGATCAGAAACGGCTGACCGAGGAAACCCTGAAACGGCTGGCGGCGTGAGCGGGACATCGCCGGTGCCCCGTAACCCGTGCCCCGTCAGTCAGAAGATACGGAAGAACGGAAAGACGGAAACAAGAAACGCCAGGGAGCCGGTTGTGCTTCCCTCGATAAGTATCCGCATCCTAACATTCGGCATTCCCAATTCTGCATTCTAAAACGCGAGCGTTGTTCTTGTGAGCATGATCACCCCCAAGCAGGCTGACCGTCAGGCGAAGGTGCTGTTTCGCGCCTGCCGCCGGGACGGCATGCTGGACGCGGAACGGGTTGCCCAGACGGGGGAGGCCCTGGTGGCGGTGCGGCCGCGCGGCTGCCTGGCGATCCTGCAGGCCTTTGCCCATCTGGTCAAGCTGGAGCAGGACCGGTGTTCCGCCCGCGTGGAAAGCGCGGTGCCGCTCACCGAGGAGGAACAGCACCAGTTTTCGGAAACCATCCGGCACCGTTATGGCGTTTGCCGGCAGGTTGGTTTTGCGGTCGAGCCCGGCTTGATCGGCGGGCTGCGCATCCATGTCGGAAGCGACGAATATGACAACAGTGTGAG
>JBAZJM010000212.1:0-8301 GCA_041651315.1 Lentisphaeria bacterium
GAACAGCGGTAGGGGCGCCATGGTCAGCCAGGGATCGCGCGTCAGGTGGGCGGGGGGCGGGATGGGCGGTACGGAGGGCATGGCGGAGAAAAAATGGGGAGTCGGGGCAAGCGGCGGCTTGCCCGGGGAGGGATGGGGATGGGGTTGCGGGGGGCGTTTGGGCAAACAGGGTACTTCCGGAAAACTAAAAGTCAATTTTGGTGAATCCGGTGGGCAATGCCGGGGAATTGCCGGACGATCCGGCGGATGATACAATGGTCTTAGCTGCTTAAACGGTTTTGCGATTTACGGGCAGGCAGAGGCGCCTGCCCCGCCGTCGAACCCCGGCACTTGAAACGGAGCCTGCTTCCAAATGAATACCTCTTCCGCATCCTGGCTGGCGGCCTTCCGCCGGCCGCCCGCCGAATTCCGTCCGGTGCCGTTCTGGAGCTGGAATGAAACAATGGAGCCCGCCGAGGTGCGCCGACAGGTGGATGAAATCGCCCGCGGCGGTTGGGGCGGCGCCTTTCTGCACAGCCGGGTCGGCCTGCTGACGCGCTATCTGGGCGAGGAATGGTTCATGGCCTGCGCCGCCGCCATGGACCAGTGCCGGGAACGCGGCCTCAAGGTCTGGCTCTACGACGAGGACAAGTGGCCCAGCGGCTTTTCGGGCGGCAGTGTGCCGCTGGCGGATCCCGGCTTCCGCTGCCGCATGCTGATCGCCCGTCCGGAAGGCGCCGCGCCGCCGGTCTCCAGCCGGCCCGTCGGCGCCCCCGCGGACGGCTTGCAGCTCTATGAGTTCGAGGCGCCCCTGGGGCACGGCTGGTTCAACGGCGCCTGTTACGCCGACCTGATGGACCGGCAGGCCATGCGCAAGTTCATCGAGGACGCCTACATCAGCTATCATGAGCGCTTCGGGCGCGATTATGGCAGCCTGATCACCGCCGAGTTCACCGACGAACCCGCCGCCACCTTCCGCGGCCGCGCCCCCCATGGCGGCGTGCCGTTCTCGCGGGAGCTGCCGGAACGCTTCCGCGCCCTGCACGGCTACGATCCCGCCCCGCATTGGTTCAAGCTGTTCCGCGACGAACCCGGCGCCGCCCGCTTCCGGCTGCACTACTGCCGCACCGCCAACGTCATGTTCGAGGAAAATTTCTCGCAACAGCTCGGCGACTGGTGTCGGGAGCATCAGATCGCGCTGACCGGCCACTACATGTGCGAGCACACAATGTACGACCAGCAGGAGTGGGGCGTCAAGATCATGCCCAACTACCGGCATCAGGGCATTCCCGGCATCGACCATCTCTGCCGCCAGGTCCAGGACCGCACGACCGCCAAGCAGTGCCACAGCGCCGCCAACCAGGCCGGCCGCGCCCGCGTGCTCAGCGAGATGTACGGCTGCTGCGGCGGCGGCCTCACCTTTGCCGACCGCTGGTGGATCGGCTGCCAGCAGCTCGCCCTGGGCATCAACCTGATCAATCCGCACCTGGCCCTGTTCAGCATGTCCGGCTGCCGGAAACGCGACTATCCGCAGAACATTTTCTATCAGCAGTCCTGGTGGCCGCTGAACCATCAGCTGGATGACCGGCTCAGCCGTCTGTGCGTGGCCCTCAGCCAGGGTGCCTACCGGGCCGAAGTCCTGGTGGTGCATCCGCAGGAATCGGCCCAGGCGCTGTGGTGCGCCGACACCCCCGCGGCCGCGGACTCCGCGCGTCTTTTCGATTGGGACAGCCAGAGCGCCACCCAGGCGACCAACGACGCGGTGTGGGCGCTGGACCGGGTGTTCAAGGCGGTGACCGACCGCCTGCTCGGCGCCCAGCGCACCTTCGATTACGGCGATGAGACGCTGCTGGCCCAGGAGGGGGCGGTGGAACGCGACGCGGCGGGCCGCGCCGTGCTGCGGGTCGGCCGCATGGCCTACCCGGCCGTCATCCTGCCCGCCATGGCCACCATCGCACCGGCCACTCTGCGCCTGCTCCGGGAGTTTCGGACGGCCGGCGGCCCGCTGTTTCGCTGCGGCGCCGCGCCGCGCTGGCTGGACGGCGAGGTCGATGCCGGCCTCGATGCGTGGCTGGCCACCCTCCCCGAAGTTGAGCTCGCCGCGCTGCCGGACCATTTGGCGGCCGCCGTGCCGCCCGCGGTGCAGGTTCTGGACGCGCCGGCGGCGGCGTTGCCGCTGCTCTTTGCCCATGTGCGCGATTTGGAAGACGGTTCGCGCCTGGTCTTCCTCACCAACCTGAACCGAACCCGCGATTTCACCGCCCGGGTCCGCCTGGCCGGCCCGTGGCGGGCGGCGCGCCTGCTTGACGCCGCCACCGGTGCGGACTCCGCACTGGCGGCGGCCGCGGTCGAGGGCGGTCTGGAAGTGACGCTGCCGTTCGCCCCGACCCAGGCACATCTGTTGCGGCTGGAATGTGAGCCGATGCCGGCCAAGGCCCAGCTGCGTCCCGCCCTGCCGGCACCCGCCACGCATGCCGTGGAATTGGACCCGGCCGCCTGGCAGGTGGAACGGCTGGACGACAATGCCCTGACCCTGGACCTGGCCTACTGGCGCCGGGGCGATGAGGCGTGGTCGGCGGCACCGTTGCCGGTGATCGCCCTGCAACAGGCGCTCAACCGCGAACGCTACCGCGGCCCGCTGGCGTTGCGTTATCCGGTGCAAATGAAGGGATTGTCGGCCAAACGCCGGGTCCGTCTGGTGGTCGAATACCCGGAGCGCTGCCGGGTGCTGGTCAACGGTCGGGCCGTCACCGGGTTCGGCAAGCTGCCGTTTTGGCGCGATTGTCGCTGGCTGCCCGCGGACATCACCGGCTGGCTGCATGACGGCGAGAACACGGTCGAGCTGGTTTATCCCGAGTTCCAGTTTGGCGACCTGGCCAACATCCAGGATCCGTTCGCCCGCTACGGCACGGAGATCGAGTCGCTTTACCTGGTGGGCGACTTCCAGGTCAGCGGTTGCGTCCTGCCCGCGCCGGCGCCCGCGCCGCAGTGGGCGGAATGGGGGCTGCCGCCGGTCGGCGTGCGCGCCCTGGCCGGCGATTCCTTGGTGCTGACGGAACCCGCGCCGTTGGTGGCCGGCGACGTGACGGTGCGGGGATTGCCGTTTTATCCCGGCCGGCTGCGCCTGTCCCAACCCTTGCCGCGCCTGGGCCGCCGGCGGCCCGGTGCGCCGGTGTGGTGCGACGTGGGGCGGGTGGATGGCGCGGTGGCGGAGGTTGCCGTCGACGGCCGCCGGATCGGCTGCCTGGTCAGCGAACCGTGGCGGATCGACCTCGCGCCGGCGCTGGCCAGGGGCGGCCGCCGGCTGGAGATCACGCTCTACGCCACCCTGCGCAACCTGCTCGGACCGCACCATGAGCCCGCGGGCGAATCCCCGGCCGTCGGCCCTGGCAATTTCGACCCGGTGCTGCCCGCGGACCAGCCGCCGTTCGCGGCGTTGGAACAGTGGGCCGCCGGCCGGCTCCGGCCCGGCAACTGGGATCCGCGCTATTGCCTGCTTCAGTTCGGCGACCTCGGCGGCGCCCGCCTGCGCTGGTGAACCGGCGTCTGCCTGCAGGCATGGCAAAAAAGTTGGTTGGGAACCCCCTTTTGAGGAAAGGCGGTTCCCAAACCCTCCGTCAAACCTGTTTGTGCCTTTTGCGGATTCCGCAGGCCGCCTCCTGTTGTCCTAATCGTGGTCGATTGTACAACGGCGGCCTGCGGAATCCGCAAAACGAAACAAAAGTTTTGGGAAGGGGGATGCAGAGCGAACGAGTGAGCGATCCGGTGGCGCCGGAGCTTTTGACGAACGGCCTTATATGGGCGATCACAAATGGCTCTAAATGACGAGATGAAGCTGATTGCGGAGGTGTGACCCCGCGTTTTTGTGAACCGAAGAGCGAAGACTAAAAACGACGCCGATACCGATAGCGATACCGACCCCGAGGGCAACCTATGAACGTTCAAGGCTCCCACGGCCCGGGTTTCCCCCGATGTTTTTCATCGCTATCGGGGTCGCTATCGCTATCGGTATCGAAGCATCCACGGTTGCCATTTTAAACATCCAGCTATGCTGAACGCGATGACGGGATGGATGATTGGGGTCTTTTCGCGCTCGTGCGCGATCATCGCCCATCGCATGGCGTCAGATGGCCCCAAACCCCCGTCATGCCGGCGAACGGATCACAACGGTATCCCCGCCAGTGTGGCGTAGAAAATTCATATGAAGACATGGCTGAACAATAACAAGATCTACTTCGAAACCGTTGCCAGCTTCTTGCTGTCGATTATGGCTATTCTTGTTGGGTGGGCACAGTACAACGTTGGGACGCTTGGACAAGCGACAAAGAAATATCAGTTAGGGACTGCGCCGCCGCGCGACCGGGGGTGGCCGTGCTACTTTTCCGGCGTCCAGGGGCCTGCCGGTTTCCATTAGAGACGGAATGGCCGGTTCTCGGAAAGCTCGGCAAGCAACGGTGACAGAAACAAGGACAGCTCTGCAACCACATCGGGAAATGCCGCCGGGGCTACCGTTCCCAGATGGCTTTTACGGAGGAACGCCGACCACTGCGTTTGCTTGTCCTTGGCAGCGCCGAAGGCCGGCGTCAGGGCCGTGGGATGGGCTTGGAAGAATGTGCCGCGCCTGGTAAACGTTTCATGGAGCGCCTGCCCTAGGATGGCACCATCGAAGGAATGCCGGCGGGAAAGAAGCCAGATGTCGAAAAAGTCCTTCATGCGGCTGTTCAACTCCTGCCGCCGGAACATAGTTTCGGTCTTTTCCGCAATCAGGCTCTCCGGGCTGTACGCCGGAAGTACCGTGGGCGTGAGTCCGATGGACGGCGGCAGCTCGCCAGGCACGGCTCCCGGAACAATGGCGTCACCAAACCCGATGTCCACCTGCAAATGGATGCGGGCATTCCCGAGGTTGCCGGAAACACGGACGCGCGTGCCTTGATACTCGGCCTCATCGGCGATGTCTTCGACGGTGACGGAGTCGGCGTTGAACTCCAGGCCGTCCGGTTCAGCCGGAGCGGTTCGGCACACTTCTTCGAAGATAACCTTGATGTTGCCGTGTGTGTTGCCGGTGGAGCCAAGCAGATCAATGTCCAACGTGGGACGAACCTCCGGCATCCGCCAAACCGCCATCATCAGGCCGCCCTTAAGCGTAAACTTGGTCTTGTGCGGCGACCGGGCAAGCCTGCCCAGGAACCGCTCCATGGCGAAATATTGGAGGATGTCGTTGAATGGCCGGCCTACGGCTTGCGCACGGTTCATCAGGCGGGCATGGATACTGGCGGAAAGGTTGGTAGGGGTTGGCTTGGTCACAGGATCGCCTCCAGGTAGGGGCGCAGGTTTTTTTCGACCCGGCAGACACGGGCGAAATTCAGGATGCGGCCGATGTTGGGATGGCGCGTGCGCTGCTTGTAGAGGCGGAGCGCCTCCAGCACGGTGTCCATTCCCAGCTTGTTCCGATATTTGAAGATGTCGGCCAGCGTTTTTTCCGGGCTATAAATGCTGACCGGTACGCCATCCAGGGTGACAACGTCAATGCCTTCCGCATAAGCCGGCCCGCCGAACCAATAGAACCGGATTGGCGGATGCGCGGGCAGTGGCCGTGGAGGTTGGTCGTGTTGCTTGAGTGCCAGACTGACCGCATGTGGTATTTGCGTGGTAAGGCCATGCTGGTAGAGGGCGGAAAGCAGGCATATCACGCCGCGTGGAACCCGGCGTGCCGCCATGACCAGGTCAGGATTTCCGGGAGGTTGGCCGCCTTGGATGGCATATACCCCGTGGGCAAGCTTGGTCAGAACGCCGTCACGAATCGCGGCATGGAATCCACGGACGGGAATGCCGGCGGCGGCGGCGTCCCGCGTGCGGATGACCGCCCCAGACCGCCCGGCCAGTTCCGTCAGCTTCCGGATGATGTCATTCTTTTTCATGCCAAGAATGTATCATTGTGTCGTTTTATAGTCAAATATAACGACAAATAATTTCGACTTGAGCCGGCCCAGTTAATTCAGTCGAGGGCGCCCCTGAAGGGCTATTTTGCCACGTTACAGATGGGACGGCGGGGCGGTTTGGTCAGAAGTGCACGTAAAGCCGTCAGAAAGTTCGGCGACCTCGGCGGCGCGCGCCTGCGCTGGTGAACCGGCGTCTGCCTGACGCTTGTGTACCCGCGCCTTGTCGGTTTTGAACAGGAGGCCGCAGAGGCCACGGAGAAGTTTTTCTCCGTTCCCTCCTGATTTCTCCTGTTCAAGCATATGGATGTTTTATTGAATGATGCTTATACTGGCGGCGGAGGTCGTCGCATGCATCATTCAAGGTGGAAATGGGGGTGTGCGGTGGCGGCCTTGGCCGGTGCGCTCGGCGTGTTCAACGGGTGCGGCAAGAACGTTGGGATCGAGTTTTCCGGCGGTGGGCCGGGAAAGATCAAGGCGGTCAGTCTGCCGGCGCCCAAGGCGCCCAGCCAGGTGTTCGGCATTGGCGAAGCCATGGCGGCGGGGCAGGACATCCTGTTGTTCCGGCCGGCCCGCAAGGCGTCCGCCCTGCCGGATGACGAGCGCAATTATTATTTCATCGGCAAGCTGATGGAGTCATACGCGCCGCGGGTCAAAGTCATCGAACTCACCACCGCCGTCAGTTATCCGCAGGGGGATTATTTTGCGGATATTTTGGATAATTTTCATGCCAATGGCTATGGCGTCATCAAGAAGGAAAATGGCGGCTACAAGCTGTACAAAGTCAAGTTCGGCTACAGCGAAAACTACGACGCGTTCGTGGTCCCCATCCAACGGAACCTGGAAACGATGCTGGGGCCGAGTTCGTATGACAAGCGCAAGCTGATCAGCCCGGAAAGCCGGTTTGAGGCCTACAACAGGGCGATGCGGGAAGGCCGGAATTTGATCATCTGCAACTTTGCCGGCGCCTGCGGCAGCTTTCCTCCGGCCGAGCAGGCGGCGCTCAGGCAGAAGATCCAGGCCGCTTTTTCCGGTGAGGCGGAAATCCTGGATCTGGATTATACGGCGTATACCGATCCGGCCACGGAATTGTACTCCACCTGCCGGAACATGGTCAGCGTCTACAACAGCCGCACCAAGCGGATTTCTCCGGCCCTGTTTTCCCGCGGCGACACCCTGGCAACGATTCGCCGGTTGCTGGCGGAAAAATAATCCGCCCGGCGGCGCCGGTCACGGGGACAGGGGCGGCGGGGCGTCGGCCGGTGAAGCCTCGTCCCCGAGCTCGGGATAGAGCTTGCGGGCGCAATCGGGGCAGAGGCCATGGCTGAACCGGGCCTCGGAATGGTGATGGACGTAGAGCTCGAGCGGGTTCCATTGGCCGTGGTCGTCGCGGATCTTTTTGCAGGCGGCGCAAATGGGCAGCAGGCCGCTTAGGACCTTGACTTCCGACAACGCCTTCTCCCGCTCCTGCACGAGCCGTTCCCGCTCCGCTTCGGCGCGTTTGAGGCCAGTGATGTCGTTGATGCTGGACAGGATGCACAGCTCATGGTTGATGGTGATGATTTCCGCGGAGAACAGGCCGGTGATCTCTTCCCCGGACTTGATGGTGAACTGGGTTTCCAGGCCGTGGACGCTGCCCTTGGCCATCAGCTCGTCGACCATGGCCGTGCGGGCGGCGGGATGGGTCCAGAAGCGCAGTTCAGCGGTGGTTTTTTCCATCAGTTCCGCGGGGGGGTAGCCGGTGATTCTTTGAAAGCCGTCGTTGACTTCGAAGATCGTGCCGTCGGCCAGGCGGGTGAGGCAGATGGCATAGGGTGAGGAGTGGAATGCCTTGGAGAATTTCTCCTCCTGCAGGGCGATGGCCTGGTTCAGCCGTTGGTTGACCATCAGGGTCACGGCGTAGGTCAGCAGGATGAACAGCATCTGGACCGCCATGAGGAACAGCGCCTCCATCATCCCCCCGTGGAAGTAGTCGGTGGCGGAGTCCGCATGGGCCAGCAAGAAGAGGATGCGCCCTGTGAACAGCAGGCAGTAGCCGCCAAACACGACGCCCACCCAGCGGGTCAGCGGCCGCATGGCGGGCTCAGCCCGGCGCCGCAGCAGCCACAGGCACTGGGCGCAGATGATGAACAGGGCCACGGCGACATTCAAGCTCCGCCCCCACAAACAGGGATGGACAACGGCCAAGTGGAGCTGCACCAGGACAAAGACCACCAGCAGGAGGCCGTTGACGGTTTGCGGGGTTTTCTTGCCGACAAAACGGCCGAGCCCCGCATAACCCAAGATGGCGCCCGTCACCACCAGGGTGTTGGCGGTGACCATGGACATCCAGTCGGGGATGGCGCCGCGCAGGACAATCAGCAGCAGTCCGGCCGCCTGCAGGGCA
>JBAZJM010000213.1:0-8240 GCA_041651315.1 Lentisphaeria bacterium
TCCCAAGCCCTCCGCCAAACCTGTTTGTGCCTTTTGCGGATTCCGCAGACTGCCTCTGTGTTTCAATCGGGGTTTGTCGCGTAACGGCGGCCTGCGAAATCCGCAAAAGGAGCACCCGTATTCCATAATAAAGCGGCCCTAATATCATCCGCCAAAACGGTCATGCATCCTGGCGTTTCCTCACCACCTGGAGCCGCCCGGCCTCGGGCGGACAGGTATCACCGTTTTGGGGTGCGGCAATGCCTTTGCCGCTTTTTTATCTGGGTGGTTGCCGGCCCCCCAATTGCGCACAATAAATTATGCTATTGCGCGTTAGTATGGTTGTGCGGACACTACGAATGAAGAGGGCATTAATGCCGTTTTTCGAGTTGACTCCCCCGTGTTACTGTAATACATTGTAAGGTAATTGAGATGGTGACGTTTGCCGAACATCCGATGTTCACACAACGGATTCTGGAACTGCTCTCAGAAGATGAGTATGGGAGGTTTCAGGCGGAGTTGGCGGCGAACCCGGAGGCGGGTGCGGTGATTCCGGGCTTGGGCGGTTTGCGTAAGATTCGGCTGGCGTTGCCAAGTCGCGGCAAACGCGGTGGGGCCCGAGTGCTCTACCTGCTCTTTGTGCGGGCCGAGACGGTGTTCTTGTTGTATGTCTTTACCAAAGGTGAATTCGGAGACCTGCCACCAGATAAGCGGCGGGTCATCCGGCGGTTGGTGGAAGAAATTAAAAGGGAATTTGAACGATGAAACGGAAAGACATTGAACTGAATGCCGGTGAGTTGATCCAGGCGTTGACGGAGGTGCGGGAACAGGTGAGCGGGCGGCGCCAGATCACGATGCGCACGACGACGGTGGTGCCACCGAAACGGCTGGAACCAATTAGTTCTAATGAAGTTAAGGCGATCCGGAGTAAGCTGAAAGTCAGCCAGGCCGTGTTTGCGCGCCTGTTGAACGTTCCGGTCGTGACCGCGGCCAGTTGGGAGGTTGGCCGGCGGCATCCCAGCGGCGCGGCCCTGCGACTGCTGCAGATCGCGAAGCAGGCGCCGGGCGTCTTGGTCCGCGTCGCCGCCGTCTGAAAAACGTCGCGGTGAAGGCCGTTTTTATTCGGTGGTTGTGCATGCCCGACGGCCGGTGACGACGCTCTGGCTGGCCGCCGCCAAAACCGGCGCCGTTACCACTGGAGGTAACATGGGGCGTTTCCAATGATGGTCGTCACGCATCCATCGGTGACCGTCAACGGGATGCTGCGGCCGATGACATCGATTTTTCGGGCCGTTTTGCCGTTGACCGGCACGGTCACCTGAAGGTCACGGCCGGGATTCCACAACACGACAGTGGCGTTTCCTTGCGGATTGTCAACGACCAGATGCTGCACGGTTTCGGGCAGGCCTTTCAAGTCCGGCAGGCGCCGGCGGCCGTCGATGAGGTGGCTGGCGGTGTTGAGGGCGTTGACGCCTGGGTGGGGGTCGCCGTATTTGTTGTTGAACCCCAGGTTGGCGTCGCCATAGGTGGGACTCCCGTAAACCACCAGGTAGGCCAGCGCCCGGACGCGGGGATGGTTGATGGCCCAGCAGAGCTGCTTGACGACGGCTTCCGCCTGCCCCTTGACGCCGTCCGGACTGTGGGCCAGGGGCGCGGACAGTTCCCCGTAGATGACCGGCCGGTCTGAAAACCGTTTTGGAATGGTTCCCAAGTCTTCGTTGGGTGAATTGCCGAGCGCCGGGGCCGACAGCCGCTGGGGGGCATCCGCCGGGTGGGCGTGGATGTCCAGCATGTCCTGGGCCGTGGCATAGCCGTTGGCAAACAGGGCGGTGGTGAAGGCGGATTCTCGGGCGAGCGAACCGCTGCTGTAACCGGACCGCGGATCGGCGGCTTTGATGGCGTCATGGACGATGCGGGTGGCATGCGCATACAGTTCCGCCGTGGCTTTCGGGGCTTTGGCGCCGACATGCAGGTCAATCTCATTGTCGCCGCACCAGGAGGCGACCCGTCCCTTATAGGTTTGGGCCATCAGGGTGGCCATCCGGCGCAGGGTGGCGTCAAAATACGTCGACCCATAGGGGGGCAGGGGAAGGAGCCCGACGGGTTGCAGGGTCATGGGCCGGCCGGCCGTCATCGCCTGGGCGCGGGCCAAAATCGTCTCCTGCTCGGCCTGGATGAGGGGCGGCAGGCCGTTTTTCAGGGCATCATCCAGGGGATAGCCGACGCCCAGGTCGCCCACGATCTCAATGTCCAACTGGCGGGCTTTGTCCAGGAACCGGTCCAGTTCCGGGCGGGGTTCCAGGGTGACCTGGCCCTGGCCGTCATGCCGGAGGCCCCAAGCCCCCAGGCTCTGATTCACTTTGACCTGCCGGGTGATGCCGACGTCATGGAGGAAGTCCAGGCGTCCCATGGCCTGCGAGAATTGCGGCTCGGTGGCGGCAAAGAGCCAGTGCCCCGTGCAGGAGAGGCGGCGGATGCCGGTGTCCGTTTTTCGGTCCACCGCCCCGCGGAGCACGGCCAGGGAATGATCATTGTCACGAAGGACAACCTGGCCGGCACGGTTTTTTAGGACGCTGCGGAGGGTGTAATGCCCGGGCGGCAGGACGCCGTAGTCCAGTACGGTGTGGCCTGCCATTTCCCCATTTTTAGACGGCTTAAAGGCGAGAGGCACGGTTCGGGAGTCGACCGTGTTGCCGTCGTAGTCGATCAGGGTTACGGCCAGTTGCGCGGGCAGCAATTCCGCCCAGGCGGCCAGCGGTTTTCGTTCGCTTCGTCCGGCCAGGCCGGCCGCTTGCGGTGCGGTTGTGTAAACCCAGGGGAGCCCGTTGACACGTTGGCCGACGGCAAACTGCGCCGCCGGCCCAACGGCGGCGGTGACGGCATAGGGCAGAACCACGCGGGCTGGTTCAAGATAAATGGCAAACGGCTTGGCCGTGGTCGTGATGCTTGACAAAAACCGCAACGGCTGACCGTCCGCCAGGAGGACGACCCGCTCCGGGTCGGCCAGGGCAAACGTCAACGGAACCCGGGCGGGCGCGGTGATTTCAGCCTTGAGCGTCCAATAGCTCGGAGTCGCCGCCACCGTGCGGCCGATGGTGATCGAACCCGCGCCCAACGATTTGATCAACAGGCAGTTCCAGCCTTTTTCCAGGGAGATCTCGCGCCCTGAAACCAGGACGCCATTCAGCCAGACGGCCGGCGCGCGCGGCGTGGAGGTGACGATTAATCTGGCCGCGGTCTTTTCCGGCGCCCGGATATAGGTGGCGGCGTACAGGGTCGCCCCGGCCCACGGCGTGGCGCCATCGGTTTCCCATTTGCTTTTGGTCTCGGGAAACTGCTCCGAAAGAAAGCGGAGAACGCCATCCCCGGTTTCTTTTTCCTGCCACATCCGGAGGCGGGGAATATCCGTCCGCAGGGACAGGTGCAGATCTCCGGGCTGCGGGCGCAGGGACGCCTCCAGGCCGTTGCTGACGGCGCCCAAACCGCCCCGCCCCCAGCCGGGCCCCCAGCAATTCCACCGGGTGATGACCTGTGCCTGGACGGCGGAGGCGGCAAGGCTGGCGGCCAGGGCGGCGGCAAAAAAGGCGTTTTTCACGCGGGATCCTTAAACGTCTGAGGTGTTTTCAACAAGTAACGAGGTTTTTCCAATCAGCGGGAGCCGCCCGTCCTCGGGCGGACGAGCCCGTCGTCGTCGGAGACGTGCATAATTAATTTGGTTTGGCGGATGGTGGCCCAATAATATGAGGATGGAACTGGTGTGACGCCGTCGTTGTCCGCCCGAGGACGGGCGGCTCCCGGTCTGGAAATAACGCCGATAAAACAACGTTTTGCAAAAGCTTCGTCTAATTGAAGATGAGTTTTCAAAAGTCGGATTTTTAACAGTAAGGACGCAAAGGTCGCGAAGGTTTGGATTGTGTGTTGTGTGTGGGTACGTTTTTTGCGGTCTTCGCGATCTTCTGTTCAAGGGAACGATGTCCCCTTGATCGGGACTTTTGAAAGCGGCTCGAAGGCATTCGATAATTCACGGGTGTTGCCGGCGGCGTTTCCTTCCCCAAACTGCCAGCGCGCCGCACCCCAGCAACAGGCCGACGGACGGTTCGGGAACGCTGACCAGGAAGTTGTCAACGCGCACCTGTGAGCTGGCATTGTCAGACAGGACCAGCGTGTCGAACGAATACGTCAAGGGGGTGGTATCCGTACGGCTGGCCAGGGCGATGCCATCAATTTCGGCGTCTTGCTGCACTCCCGTCGCCGTCAAGGTCAATCGCAGGATCACATGATGCACATTGGTGTTGGCCCAGTTGATGGTGTCCGTTTGAGAAAAATGGGTCGGTAAACCGTTGAGGATCTCGGTGTACGCAAAACCGGTTCCCGCGGCATTGTTTTTGTAAAAACCGTAGCCGTTGTCATTGTCTAACGTCGCGGTGTTGCCAAAACTATTGGCGCTGAGACTGGTGCCCTGGCTGTCGCAAAGCGAGAACTGCACGGCGCCAACCGTCGGCGTACTGTTATTCCGAAGATCGAAACTGACTTGGATGAAGTTGCCGATTCCGCCCAGGGTCACCTGGTTCCATTGGGCCACGGCAATGGTGTTGTTGGCTCCGCCCGCGGGATTCTGCATCGTCGTTCCGCTGAGCGGCGCTGTATTGTCGGTGACCGTGTTCCACGAGGTGCCGGCGGTGCTGGTGTTGACGAAGTACCACTGCGCGTACTGGGCGCCCGTTTTATTCAGGCTGCCGTCCGCAAACGGGTCATTGATCAGGACCTGTGGTCCCGTTGTGAGCGCCGCCGGCGCCAGGCTGGCGGTCAAGCTGAGCGCCAGAGTCATCGTTCCCATGAACGTGGTCTTGCCGTGCTTGCTGGTGTGTGCGGTCATGATCGGAATCCTTATGCGTTGTTGGTTGGGGGACTCTTGCTTTCTTGGGGGCAGACATCAAACAATGGCGTTGTCCGGTCACCAGCGTTGTTTTCCCCATTTGATGCCGTAGTTGTCCTGGTTGTCGGTGGTCGCCGGCAGGTCGGTGGGCTTGGCCGATCTGACATGGGCGTCAAAGAACAGAAAATTGCCCCGCTGGTTGTGGCGCCATGCCACCGGGTACGAACTGTTTGGATCGGTGGTGGGGGACATGACATAACAGGTGGCATCGGCGACGGCAATGATCCGGGTCGGATCCTCGCAGTCCTGCTCCCGCAATGGCTGAACCGCCAGCGGCCTTTGGGGATTATACGGGCTGAAGCCGCCCACGGGGGAGACGTACCAGTAGTTCAGGCCATACGCACCGTTGTAGCGCCAGCCGTTCGCGCTGTCCTGCCAGGGAATCGTGGCCAGCGCCGGCGTCTGCTGGTCGGCGGGACAGATGAAGAGCGGCGGAAATTTTGGCATCGGCACATTGGCGCCCAAATACCGTCCCGCCAGGACCACGTGCCACGGCTTGTCCGCCTGGACCGCCCAATCCATCTGTTCCGTGCCGGCCGCGAGGTTCAAGTGATGGGCGGGATAATAGCCGAAATCGTCCAGGTGATAGCGCATGAGAACCCCGATTTGCCGCAGGTTGGACAGGCAGGCCGCCTGTTTGGCGGTTTGCCGCGCACTGGCCAGCGACGGCAGCAGCATGGCCGCCAAAATCGCGATGATGGCAATCACCACCAGCAGCTCAATCAACGTAAACCGCCGCCGTACCGCCCCCATTTTGACAAGCAGCGGTCCGCTGCGGGGGGGCGCCGTTGTTTGGTCTTTGCCCTGACGTGCCATGGAATGACCTCGTCTTGTCGCTGAATGCTATCGGTTGCCGGGTGGGAGGCCGGCGTCGGTGCCGCTTTTCGCCCCGCAGGTGGTGCCGATGACCAGCTTGGGTGGCAGCAGGACGTGGCGCTTCATCGAGTCTTTTCCGCCGCCCTCCAACAACAGCTTGACCGCCGCCCGGCCAAGCTCCTGGACGGGTTCCAAGGTGTGCGTGACGTGGGCCAGCAGCGGGTTCTGGTAAACGTCATGGCCGACCACGGCGATGTCGTCCGGGACGCGCACCCCCAGTTCGTCCAACGCCTTCAGGATGCCGTAGGTCATGGAGAACTGGTCGGTGGCAATGGCGGTGCAGGCGTTGGCATTGGCCGTCAGCAGCCGCTTGACGGCGTCATGGGCGGGGCCGGCACAATTTTGGATGGGGATCTCAATCGTCAGGTCGGGATCCTCCTTGCGGCCATAATCCTTCAGCGCCATCCGGTACCCCTTCAAGCAGTTTTGGCCGGTCACATCGTAGTGTCCCGTGGTCAGGTAGCAGATCTTCTGGTGCCCCAGCATGATCAGATGTTCCGTCGCCCGGTAACCGACCTGCACCTTGTCGGTGACCACTGCGGGGATGTCCAGGCCGGGGATGTACTGATCCAGCAAGACCATGGGCACCCCGTCCTGGGACAGGCGGTTCAATAATTGTGAATAGGCCGGATCCAGGCTGTCATCGTAAAACGGATGCACCGCAATGCCCGCCACTCCCTGCCCGGCCAGCTTTTCCAAAAGGACACGTTCGCGCCGGGTGTCCAGGTTGCAGTTATTGAGCAGAACACTCAACCCGCGCTCCTGGGCCTCTTCGTCAATGCCCTTGAGGAGCCGAGAGATCTTAAGCATTTCCACATCAGGCAGCACCAGCCCGATGATTTTGGAGGTGTCGGCGGCGGCGCCCAAGCGGGCGGTTTTCTTGACGAACGTGCCGTGCCCCTGGTGGCGGACCACGAAGCCTTCCGCCTCCAGGTCCAGCATGGCGCGGCGGACGATCATCCGGTCCACCTTGAACAGGTCCGCCATCTGGCGGTCGGAGGAGAGGCGGTCGCCCGTCTGCATGGTGGAAATGTGCCGGCGGAGCGTCTCCCGCACCTGCTGGTGTTTGGGGAGTTCGCGCCTGAGGTCGAGTTCGGCCAGGGGTTGGCGGGAGCGTGGTGACATGGCGGTTGGGCGGTTGGGCGGAACGCGGTGGGTCACTAGTGATGACCCATTATTCAGCAATATACACCTAGTAGACCCACTGGCAAGTCGGGGGCGCAAAAAAAGCGCGGTCACTGGTTGTTTTGGAGGGGCGGGCGGCCACGTCAATAGGCACGGGCGTGCCTGCCTATTGCTATCAGGTTAAGCCGGTTCTTGAGCGCCAACGGCGCGCATTCATACCAGCCTGGGGCAGCGCCCCAGGAAAAGAAAAATATGATATTGAGCCCTGAAGGGGCGTTTCATGGAACGGGCCTTCAGCCCTTGATTTCTTCTTCTCGCAAAACCTGGGGCGTTGCCCCGGGCTATTATAAAATCGGGCCTTTGGCCCTGCCTGAACACTGGCCAATGCACGCTTGAAAAACCATGAGCACACAATAAATAAGGATAATTTGTGTTAGTATGATTGTGCGGACATCGCCGTGTTGCGGCCGCCGGGAGAGCCCTGCCATGTGCCATCCATTGCCCTTGGAAGACCGACTCTTGGTAACCTCGGACCGATCCGACAAATCGGACATTTCCGACAAGTCCGAAGCGGCCGGCAAAACATCGCCGAGGGCAGTATGGCCTCGGCGACCTCCAAACGCACCGAGTTCAAACTGACCAACGTGGCCCGGGCCAATCTGGGTGCATGACATTATTGTGGTTGGGGCCACCCTTTTGAAAAAGGGTGCTCCCCCCGCGCTTCGCGCTGTGCAGCCCCGGCTCCGCCGGGTCGCTCACACGTTCGCTCTGGATCCCCCTTCCCAAAACTTTTGTTCCATTTTGCGGATTTCGCAGGTCGCTCTAGTGCAACAAGCCACGACCGGGACAGGAGGGGCGGCCTGCGAAATCCGCAAAAGCACAAACAGGTTTGACGGAGGGTTTGGGAACCGCCTTTCCTGAAAAGGGGGTTCCCAACATTGTCCGAAGAGTCCGAGGCCACCGACCCCTACCAGCTCGCCACCGCCACGCCGGAAACGGCGGCCAACACGCTGATCTGTTTGACCAGCCAGGCCATCTGGCTGCTCGGCCGGCAATTGGACCGTTTACAGCAGGCGTTCCTCGACCATGGCGGGTTCTCGGAACGCCTCTACCAGGCCCGGTTTTCCAGTCGCCGGGAAGTGACGGAGAGGGCGGCAGATTAGTCGGACTCTTCTGACATTTCGGACGTATCGGACCTGTCTGATTTGTCCGAAATGTCCGAGAAGTCCAAGTTTTTTGCCCGTCCCATCACGGTCCGAGCAGGCCGCGGATGACGGACGGGGTGATTTCCGCGAGCGAGTTGACGACCAGCCGGGCCGCGCCC
>JBAZJM010000214.1:0-8209 GCA_041651315.1 Lentisphaeria bacterium
GCTTCATGAAACGCCCCTTCAGGGCTGAAACGTTATCTTTTTCTTTTCCTGGGGCGTTGCCCCAGGCTGGTATGAAGGCGCGCCGTTGGCGCTCAAAAACGGCTTAACCTGATGGCTATGGGGTGCACCCCCGCGCCCACAAGACGGACCGGGTTTCCTGTAGGCACGGGCGTGTCGCCCGTGGAGGGGGTTGCCGTGGCAGACGGGGATGAGGAGGGCCCTCGGGACCGGGGGCGTCCGTCGTGCCGCAACCCTGCGGAAGGCCAGGACAGGCAAGATTGCCTGTCTCACCTTGGGTTGAGGCGCGTCTCGCCCGGCCCCAAGCCCGGCGTTTTTCGAACCGCAGGCAGCGCAGGAAACCCTGTCGCCATCATGCGCCGCCGCCGCGCATTTGACGATGGTATAATCAATGATATAATAAGGATAATCAAGGGCAATCACAACCGCGCTGCAGGCGACCCTAGCCATGACCTTCTCCGAGTTCACGATCACCCCCAACGACGCCAGCGGCCAGCCCATTTACTGGCAGATCGGCGACGCCCTCAAGGCGTTCATCGCCGCCAACCGGATCGGGGCCAATGTCCGCCTGCCGGACGTCAACACCCTGGCCGGGCAGTGCGGGGTGAGCCTGCGGACCATGGAGAAGGCATTGCAGCTGCTGCTCAACGACGGCATCTGCTACCGGCGGCCGAAGAAGGGCACCTTTGTCGGCAACGGCAGCGAGGCCCGGCTGCGGCGGGGCAACGGCACCGGGCCGGCGATCTGCGGCATTGTCAACTACGGCCTGCACACGGACTACGTCAACGATCATGTGGTCGGCCCGATTTATGCGGGCATGCAGCAGCAGGCGTGCGACAGCCGCATGGACCTGGTGATCATGCCGCCCGAGAGCGTCGGCTTTTACGAGCACAACCCGACCGTGCGGCTGGCGGGCGTCTTCCTGTTCTACTGGAAGAATGTTGACGAGGTGATGGCCCTGGTCGCCCGCCATCCCAAGGTCCGGTTTGTCTTTGTCAATTTCGACCCCGGCCGGATGGATGACACCCCGGAGAACGTCCACGGCGTCTTCAGCGACGACTTTGCCGGCGGCTTTGAGGCGGGGCACGCCCTGGCCCGGCGCGGCCACCGGCGGGTGGCGGTGATCTCGCTGCAGCTCGACAACTTCAACTTCACCTTGCGTGAAAACGGTTTTGTGCGGGCCATGCAGATGGCGGGGGTGGAGGTGGACCACCGTCACGTCTACGCCTGCAACGAAAATCCCGCCCCCTGTGAAGAAGAAAACATTGAACTGGGCCGGGTGATGGCGGAAATGGCGTTGCGCGACCAGCCGGAGCTGACCGCGCTGTTTTGTGTCAACGACCTGCTGGCGGCGGGCGCCGCGGGGTGGTTGGAAGAGCACGGTCTGCGTTCCCAAGTCGAGTTGGTTGGCCATGAACACGCGCTGTTCTCCCATCTCAGCCGCGACTGGAATTTCAGCACCGTGGAAGTGCCGTGCCGCGCCATGGGCGAGCTGGCGGTCCGCTTCCTGGCCGAGGATCGCAAATACCACCCCAAGGTGGCACGCATCGCCCCGGTGCTGCTGCCGCGCTGGAACCTGCCGGTGCTGACGCCGGGGGATGCGGCGGACACCGCGGCGACGTCCGCCGGCCCGGTCCGGCGGCCGCGCCCCGCGGCGCCGGCCGGCCGCCGCCGGGCCCGGCCCTGATGCTCTCGGCCTGTCGTTTTTTCCAGCCCCGGCTTGGCGGCCGGGGCGCAAGTCCAAAAAACAAAGGAGAAACGCCCCATGCACCCCCAAGAGAAACACCCGATGACGCGCACCCTGTCCACCATCACCGTGGCGCTTTGCCTCGCCGCCGCCGGGATTACCGCCGCCCAGGCCGGTCCGATCACGCTTCCCTTGGTAAATGCGGATTTTAATACGGTCTACAAGCCGGGGAGCACGACCGTGACGGCTACCCAGCTCAGCGGCTTCTATGGATATACCAACCAAATGACAAGCGGGGCCTCGGTCACAAGCAGTCCCGCAACGGCCCAATACAGCGACGGTACCAGCGGCACCGCTGTGGACATTCCCGGCTGGGTCAGCACGGGCATCGCCACCGGCATCCAGCAGGAGGGTGCTGCCGCCCAGTTTCATGCCTATTCAAATGGTCCGGACTATAGCCCCGGCAGCACTGGCGGTTCGCTCACCCAAACCCTGTCAGGGATAACGGCTCAACCCAACGATATTTTTACGCTTTCCGCTGATTTGTCGGGTCCTGCCACGGGGTGTCCGACCACCTATCGCTTCTACTTTGCCGGAACCGAAATCATCGCGATGAATCCCGTCACTTGGACTCCGGCGATGCCGACGCTGTTCACCCAGCAGTACCAATTCACGGGTACCGTACCCACCACGGGTGATCTGATGGTGGTGGTCAATTTTTCGGCGGTTCGGGATCAGTGGTACGGCACGACGCAAACCCAGATCGACAACGTGGTTTTGTCGGTTCCCGAGCCGGCGGCGCTGAGCCTGCTGGGGCTGGGCGCACTGGGCTGCTTCGGCCGCGGCCGGCGCCGGGGCTGACGGGGTTTTGGGGCGCCGGGCCGCCCGGGACTTGAGAGACCCCAGAGACCGGAACGGCAAAAGGGGCGCCGCCAGGCGTGTGTTTTCTCGGCGCCCTCCGGTCCCTCAAGTCCCGGGAATCCCTCCTGTCCGGCGCCCCGCCGAAAGGATAAATTGGGTTTAAGAGGCGGTCGGACCGGTCCGACCGGTCTGACGGGTCCGACAAACCGTTCCGCCTGTGCCAAACAAGGCCCTCCCATGAAACGCTTCACCCTGATCGAACGTGTGCCCAGCCGAAGGCTGGAGCACTTCTTGGTGGATGCAAGTTCCACCCCGGCCAATTTCCCATTTCGGGCCGGTAGCTTGGCTCACGTGGCCAGCCTCGCGAGGGGCGGGCGTCGGAGCGACAAAGTCGCGCGACGGGAACCCCGTCCGGCTAGCCAACACAGGGCGCGTGTCAATGCGACACTCTCCAGCCTTCACGGCGGAGAGCCCGTTGGATCGCGGCATGACCGCGCTGGAAACAAACGGGGGACTCCTAGCCAGTCGGAGCGGCGAGACAAACATGCAGGCCGCAGGATGACGAACTACCGCAAGCATCGTAAAGAGTGCCCCGGCGGCGATAGCAGGCAGAGCCGGGAGGAATCGAGAGGCGAGCCCTTGTTCGATGGGCGAAGCCTGCCAGGCGCGGGGAAGGAACTGGGAATATGCACCCGCGCCCTCGACGGTGTAAAAGGTGGCGGCATGCGTGGAAGGAAGCACGAGTTCAAGCCTGGGGAGAGCCTGACGGGTTCCGCTGGCGACGCGGCGGATAAGACGCTGTATAAGCCCTCCGGTGAAAGCAGCGTCCACGCCCGGCAGGAGGTCGGAGATGGCCGTAGTACCGTGGATGGCGGGGACAGAATAACCCCGCCGGAGGAAAGGGCCATTAGCCTGGAGACGCCGTGTGACACGGGAAGAACCCGCGCGAATGCCGGAACGGCTAGCGACGCGCCCAAGGACCGGGTTCAGGTACTGTGGGACCGGCTGTATGCGTCGGCCGAGTTGCAACCGGAAAGGGGATACGGGCACCTGTACGACAAGGTGTGGCGTCCCGATGTCCTGGCGGAAGCGTGGAGGCGTGTCAGCGCCAACCGCGGCGCGCCGGGGGTGGATGGCAAGAGCATCCACTGGATACGGGACGATGGCGTGGAACGGTTTCTGTCGGAATTGGGCGAGGCGATCCGGACGGGCGACTACCAGCCCGGCCTGATCCGGCGCACGTTCATCCCGAAAGGGGATGGGCGGGAGCGTCCGCTCGGCATTCCGACCGTGGCCGACCGCGTGGTGCAAATGGCGGTGAAACGGGTCATCGAACCCCTGTTCGAGGCTGACTTCCTGCCATGTTCTTACGGCTTCCGTCCAGGCCGGTTGTCGCATCAGGCCATCCGCCAGATCGACGATCATCTGCGGCGGGGCTATCGCTGGGTTGTGGATGTGGACTTGAGGAGTTACTTCGACACCATCCCGCATGACCGTCTGCTGAAGCTGGTGCAGCGCCGGGTGACCGATCGGAAGATCGTCCGCCTGACCCGCCTCTGGCTAGAAGCGGGCGTCCTGCACAAGGGCGAGGTCGCGTACCCGGAGATGGGGTCGCCGCAAGGCGGCGTGCTCTCTCCTCTCCTAGCCAACATCTACCTCCATGAAGTGGATCGGGAATGGCAGAAACGCGGCGCGCGGGCCACGCTGGTTCGCTACGCGGACGACATGCTCATCCTGTGCCCCACCAAGGAGGATGCCGAGCGGGAGTACGGGCACCTGGCGGCGGTTCTCTCCGGCCTTGGGCTGGCGCTCAACACGGAGAAGACCCGGCTGACGGCGGCGCGGGACGGGTTCGACTTCCTCGGGTTCAGCTACCGGTGCGGCAAATACATCCGCAACGGCCAGCAGGGGGAGACGGCGGTCAAGGTGCCGCGACGCAAGGCGGAGCAGGGGATGAGGGCGAAGTTGAAAGAGGCTGTGAAAGAGACGCGCCTTGGCGACCCGCTGGATGCGGCCGTCCATCGCTGCAACTCCATGCTGCGGGGGTGGGCCAACCACTTCCGCGTCAGCAACCTCCGCGCCGCCGTCACCGGACTGGTGCGGCATGCGTGCATGCAACTGCGCATCTACCTGCGACGCCAATTCAACCGCAAACGCAGCCAACATGAAAGCCGCTGGCCTGATGGCATCTTTCATCGCACCTATGGCCTGTTCACGGTCTCCCAGCTTCTCCAAAGGGGGCAAACGAATGCCAACGCATGAAATCCAGAGGGAAAGCCGTATTGGGGAAAACCCGCCGTACGGTTTGGTCTGTGAGGTGAAGCCGATGCGCCGCAGAGCGGCGCGAGGCTTCACTTTAATAGAACTGCTGGCATGCCCAGCCGTAGTCCCGAGCCATGGCGATGGGCGAAGGCCAGTTCGATCGGCGTTTACGCTGATCGAACTGCTGGTGGTGATCGCCATCATCGCCATCCTGGCGAGCATGCTGCTGCCGTCCCTGGGCCGGGCGCGGGACACCGCCAAGACCGCCCTCTGCCTGGGCAACCTGCGGCAGCAGGGACTGATCTTTAACACCTATGTGAGCGACTGCGGCTACTATCCCTGCGCGGTGACCTGGCCGCAGCCGCCCTATGACGCCTGGCCGCCGCTGCTGGCCAATGCCGGCTTGGTCGCCACCGTTTCCTTGAGCGGCACGCCGACGGTGCCGGAACCCTGTGCGCCCGGGGTCGGTTATTTCCCCAAAGGGCTGTGGCGGTGCCCCGCCGAAGGCACGGCGGCGGCGTATGATGCCTGGACCTGCCAGTATCAGACCCATTACGGCATGAACTCGGTAAACTTTCAGAACCGCTTTCGGCGGGAATCCACGGTGGCTCCGGCATCGTCATCGCTGTTGATGCTGGATTCCGATTATGGCGTCGGCAACAGCCTGGGGGTTTACGCCCCGTCGACCGGTGGCAACCGTCTGGGGTTCAGGCATTCCGGCAACCTCAACGCGCTTTACTGCGACGGCCATGTGGTCACCCGGCCGCGGGCGAATCTGACCGATGCTGAGTTCGCCGTCGGCCACGAATGACCGAGGTTTCAAACCCCGTGTTGTGACGTTGAATGACGAAAGGTTTTGGGCCGTATGTTGTTGTTTGGCAAAATGGTATTGGCGGTCGTCGTCGTCGTCGTGCTTGCCGGCGCCTGCCGGGCCGGTTCCACGCCGGGGCTGGTGGACGATTTCAATGGCGGCGGCATGACCTGGGAGCCGTGGGCGCCCAATGCCGCGGAGTTGCCGACCCTGGCCTTGGGGGCGGACGCCGCCGAGGGCGCCGGAGCGCTGGTCGCCACCTTTCCGAAAAGCGGCGACACCTCGCTGATTGCCCGCAAAGGCCTGGTCATTCCCCCCGACTGCGATGCGGTGGCCTTGTGGGTCAAGCGGGTGTCCGGCACGCCTGGCTGTCACCTGGTCCTGGAAGAGAGCCGGGAGCGTGCTCCGGATGGCGCCGACGGATTCCGCGTGGTGCTGCCCGTTCCGGAGAACGGCCAGTGGACGCGGGTGGTGATCCCGTTCCGGGAATTCAGCCATGTTTATACCAATGGCGGTCGGGGCAACCAAATCCTGGATCCCGGCAAGGTGTTCATGCTCCAGATTTGCGCCTATCATCAGGCACCGTTCACCCTGGCGGTCGACAATGTGGAATTTGTGAAGGCGGCCGGCGGTTCCGGCCCGCCGGCGGCAACGCTTGCCAAGGGTAGAAACCTGCTGGCCGGCAACACGAGTTTTGAGACCGGAACGGGATCCTGGCGCACCACCGGCGTGGTCGACGAAACCACCGGCGCGGTGGGGCGGCGCAGTCTGAAGTGGACAAGCGAAGGCAGCGCCAGCCGGATTTTGCCGACCGGGATGCTTCAGGCGGACCGGCCGCATACCATATCCTTTTACGCCAAGGCGACGGCCGCGACCGACCTTGGCGTGACTTGTTGGATGGACCATTCCTGCATCCTCAACCGGACGGTGCGGGTGCCGGCAGTTTGGACGCGGTTCAGCCTGCCGCTTCCGGTGCAGGCGCATCCGGTCGCGGCCAGTCTGGGGGTTGGCTTCAAGCAGGCGGGGGTGACAGTGTGGCTGGACGGGATACAGGTGGAGGCGGGGAGCGCGGCCACGCCCTATGAGGATGCCGATCCCGTTTGCCTGCAAGTGGATGGCGGCGGCGCGAGCGGGATCGTGCGGATGCAGGAGGCACGCCCCCTCACGCTGGCGGCGGTGGTCTACAACGCCCGCTGCCCGGAGGCGGCCCAACCGTTGTCGCTTTACTGCCAAGTTGCGGAACTGATGACCGGGCCGGTGTCCACGACCGCGTTGTCATTGCGCGTGCCGTCCGGCCAGACCACCGCCACCCAGTTGGAGTTGCTGCCCCGGATGCGCCCCGGTTATTACATGGCGAGGTTCACCCTGCGGGACCGCGCCGGTGTCCAGCTTAAAACCTTGGACTATCCATTTGCCGTGGTTCGGGAACCGGCCGCGGTGCCGCTGGCCCGGAGCTTTTTCGGCCTGCACCTCGACCATGCCAGCGCCGTTGGCGCCGACGCGCTGCACGACATCGGGGTCAAATGGCTGCGCCACGGCGGGGCGTTGTGGCTGAACGTGGAACAAAGCCGCGGCAAGTTCACCAAGCCGTCCGCGGGGGCTTCCGCGCAGAGCCAGGGATTTGGCGCCCTGGCGACCATGCTGGCCGTGCCGCCGCCCGCCTGGGCCATGGGGCCGGACGGCTTTCCGGCGACGCCGGAGTTGATTTGCGGATATGTCGACTGGACCCTGGCGACGTATGGCCGGGAGATCCGCTACTTTGACTTCCAAAACGAGCCGGACCTGACCCTGCCCAAGACGGCCAACGCGCTTGCGTCCTTCGCGGCCCTGCTCAAGGCGGCCCATCCGCGGTTTCAGGCGGGCGGCGGCAAGCTGGTCTTCAATGCCGCCCCCGAGTTTACGGCCGGGATTATCAAAGCGGCGCCGGATGCCTGCGACGTCTTCGCGCCTCATCCCTATTCCAATCCGCGCTATCTCGGTCCCGGCGGCATGGCCTCCGGCCCCGAACTGGGCGGGACGAAGGAGAGGCTCGCGGAGGCGCTTGCCCTGTTCAAGACCGGCAAAATCGGCACGGAACTGTGGATCGGTGAGCTGGGCTGGGCGCTGGATGCCGCGGCGCCGCTCGACAGCCGGTGGGCCCTTCGGCACGCCGCCTATCTGGCGCGGGCGTTTCTGGTGGCGCGGGCGGTGCCCGAAATGCGGCGCGTGATCTGGTTCCGCGACCTCGGCTGCGTTGAAGGCGGCCATTATGAATACGGCCTCTGGCGGGATCAGGAGGGACTGCGGCCGCTCCCCGCGGCCGCCGCCTATGCCACCGCCGCCAAGCTGCTGGACGGCTCCACGCCGCTGCCCCCGCTCTCGGACCGGGACATCAAGCTCTACGCCTTCAAAAACAACGGCAAAATCGTGCTGGCTGTCTGGGACGCCACGGACGACGATGCCTTGGAGCCGTTGCAGATCGAAGTCCCTGCCGCCGGGGCGGAGGTGTGGACGATGACCGGCGCGGCCGTCCCCCGACTGCCCGGCGCCGGAGACCGCGTGCGGATGACCGTGGGCGCTGCGCCCGTTTA
>JBAZJM010000215.1:0-8194 GCA_041651315.1 Lentisphaeria bacterium
CTTCCCTCGTGTTGCTGAGCCTCGCCGCCGCCGCCCTCGTGCGCCGTCGCGGCCGCAAGGCGTAAGCTTTATTCACCTTAGCCCGGCCCCTGACATGCCAGGGGCCAGGCAAAAAGGCTTGGAAACGGCTGGGGCGCGGGGAAGGAAACAACCTTTCCTCAAACGGTTTTTCCGTCCCCGCTTTTCACGCTTTTTTCAGCGTTACTTCTTCAGCGAGAACCAGTCGACGGCGCGGCTGTCCTCGGTGAGGGCGGCCGGGGTGACGTCGTGGCGGTCGGCGCGCCAGTCGGCGCGCTGGTACATGAGGCCGGGGGCGTCGGCGCCGAAATAGACCGGGATCTTGGTCTTCATGACGAAGGAATAGCCGGTCGTGGGATTGGCCGGATCAGGGCGCATGGCGACCACCGTGTCGCCTTTCCAGTCGGCCTCGAACTTATACGACTGGAAACCCGGATTGCCGACGGTGAACGTTTCGGTCCGCGCCGGCAGGGGCAGCGTGATCTCCAGGATGTCGCCCTTGGCCAGCTTCCCAGCGTTCAGGAAGACGCCGTCGGGGGTCAGCGCCACCGGGCGGCCGGCCACGGTCGCGCGGACATCGCGCGCCGGCACTTCGGGGGCCACCCGGAAGCGGACCGCGCAATCGCGGCGGAGCTGGATTTTCACCCGTCCCTCGAAGGGGATGAAACTGGTGATCACCGCTTCGGGAATGGCCTTGTCCATCAGCAGATTGACGCTGAGCGTGCCGTCCGCGAAGGTGGCGAGGTTCGACCACACCTGGTGCAGGGCACGGACGCCGGCGCCGGCGCAGCAGTTCTGCAGCGCCCGGATCTTGCCCCAGTAGCGGGGCTGGAGGGCGGGAGTCTTGACCCAGGTGTCCCGCTGCTGTTCCTCGGCGACCCCGAGCTGGGCGTGGGGCGCGGCCCAGCCGGCGAAGGCGCCGGTGACGCGGCGGCGGATGTCGGAGCGGATGATGTCCTCCTCGTCCGGCCGCCGCGGTTCCTCGGCCAGCCAGTCGGGGTTGTTGATCTGAGCCTCCACCAGCTGGTTGCGGGTGGCCTTTTCAACCACGTCCCAGTAGCGGCCGTCGACGTGCCGGGCCAGCAGCAGCGCCACGTCGAGGTAATCCATCAGCGTGCAGGTTTCGCAGACAATCAGGTCGTCGCTGCGGTTGGCGACCTCGGGGATGAAGCCGGAGGCGGTGCTGATGGAGCGGGACCAGTCGAAGATGGCGCGCACCCGGTCGCGCAGCCGGGTGTCGCCGGCCAGGACCGCGTAGGCCAGGATGCCGGCCAGGGTGCCGAGATGGCCGTGGTGGTGGCCGCTGAAGCTGCCGTCGGGCCCGTAGTGGTCGGAATGGTCGATGATGCCGCGGGACATGGCGCCGGCGAACTCGATCCACTGCGGATCCTTGAGCGCCAGGCCGGCCTGGACCAGCGGCCGGATCAGGGTGCCGCCGAAGTAGATGCCGATCTTCTCAATGTAGGCGTAGTCCTTCTCGAACGTCGCCTTGGCCTTGAGCGTCCGGCACATTTTTTCGAGGCGGGTGCGGAATTCGCCGTCCTCGGGGTGCGCCATCATGCCGGTGATCAGCAGATACATCAGGCGCGCCTGGTCGAACAGTTCGGCCCAGTGCGAGGCGATCAGCGTCTCGGGGCGGTAGCACAGGCCGTCCTGCTCGAAGTGGGAGAACAGCCAGCGGCGCAGGGCGGGGGCGGTAGTCACCGGCCGGCCGAGCACCGGCTGGAGCAGGATCGAGGCTTCCAGGTAGCGGGCGGGCAGGTCCACGTAGTCCGGCCAGTCGAACACCGCCTCGGCGGGGGTGGTGCGGAAAATGTCGAAATAGGTGCGCCCCCGCTCGTCCACCAGGGATTCCAGGTGGGAGGCACTGAAACGCATGTACTGCTCAAGATTGAAGGTGTGCATGGGAAATTTTGCCCCGCATTGGCGTTGGATGAACGGTTTTCGGCAGTGGATATTATACGCTGGATTGCGTGCCTCTTCTTGACCCGGATTGCGGTGTTTTTGTCTAAGGTTGACTTTAATATGGGCGTCAAGCGTCATCCCCGCCGTGCCCGGGTGCCCCCCGCCGGGGACGTCCTGCCGCGCGCGCCGGGCAAAGACCATTGGTCCATCCCCGACTGTTTTGTTCCCGTGGGCCGGGCGTCCCTGGTGCAGGCGTTCACCCAGCCGCATTATTCCATGGGCATGCACACCCACGACTTCTATGAGGTCAACCTGGTGTTGACCGGCCGGGGCCGCCATTATGTGCAAGAGCAGGCGCTGGACACGGTTCCCGGCGACGTGTTCGTGATTCCGCCGGAGGTTTCCCACGGTTACCGGCAGGAGCATGACCTGGATGTCTTCCACCTGCTGCTGCATCCCATGTTCGTGCAGCGGCACCTGGCGGAATTGCGCGGCCTGCCCGGGTTTCTTATGCTGTTCACCGTGGAACCCTATTTCCGGCGGCAGGCGGGTTTCCGCTACGGCCTGCACCTGGACGGCGACGCCTTTGTCCATGCCCGGCAAATCATGGAACTGCTAAACCAGGAACAGGTCGCGAACCGGCCCGGCCGGGACTTGATCCTGGAATCGTTGACCTTGTACGAACTGGCGTTTCTTTGCCGGGCCTACAGTGCGCAACTGCCGGCGGGGCTGGCCGCCGGCCATGAGCAGGCCCATCCGCAATGGCGCGCCATCCAGAATGTGTTTGCCCTGGTCGAACAACGTTTTCAGGAACGCCTGACGCTGGACGACCTGGCCCAGGCGGCGCACATGCAGCGGCATTATTTCTGCCGCTTTTTCCATGCCGCCACCGCCATGACGCCCATGAAGTTCCTCTTGCAGCACCGCCTGCAAAAAGCCCGCGACCTGTTGCGCGACACCACGCTGAGCATAACCGACGTCGGGACCCGGGCCGGCTTTTCTGACAACGCCCATTTTTCCCGCGTCTTCACCGCCTGGCAGGGCCAGTCCCCCTTGCGTTTCCGCGCCACCGCGCAAGGGCGATGATACCAATTCCGCGGTTTATGCGCTGCCGGCGAAGGTAGACACGTCGCCAAGCCCCTCGCTGCCCAGACCGCGATAGCCGCCATCCACCATCAGCTCGCTGGCGGTGATGAAACTGGCCTCATCGCTCAGCAAAAAGGCGACGGCGGCGGCACATTCCTCGACCGTGCCGAGTCGCCGCAACATGTGAAACTTGCCCCAGACCGGCCCCCACTTGGCGCGGTCTCCGCCCGCCGCCTTGTCCACTTCGCGCGTCCAGATCCACCCCGGACTGACGGTATTGATCCGCACGGTCGGCGCCATGTCCAGGGCCATGCAGCGCGTAAGCTGGGCAACGGCCCCCTTGGCGGCGTTATACGTCCAACGGTCCGGCTGCGCGATATGCGCCGAAATGCTGGCCATGTTGACGATGGCGCCCTTCCCCTGCTGCTGCATATGCGGGAGCATGAGCTGCGCCATGGTGGCATAGGCGACCGGGCCGGCGTTCATGGTGCGTTCCCAATCCGCGCGGGACGCCTTCAGCCCCTTGGCGGTGAAGGAGAAGGCGTTATTGACCAAATAATCCAGGCGCTGCCATTGCCGCGCGGCAGCCGCCACCAGTTGCTGGCAGAACGTCTCGCAGGCCATGTCGCCGCGCACGAACTGGACGGCATAGCCCTTTGCCGTCAAGTCGCTTGCCGTTGTGACACCGGCGTCACTGATGCCGGAAAAGGTGACCGCGCACCCCTCCTCGCACAGGCGTTCCACGCAGGCCCGCCCGATCCCAGAAGAACCACCGGTGACAATCGCCGCCTTGCCTCGAAGTCCTCGCATGTGCCGTCTCCTTTTGTTTAGACGCGGTAAAACGCCGCCGCCGTGTCATGGAACAGTTTTTTCCGGTTGGCCTCGCCAACCCCGTTGAGGCTTTCCACCAACGTGGTGAACCAGCGGTGGTAGGTGGTGGCCAGGGTGCAAACCGGCCAGTCGCCGCCAAACACGACCCGGTCGAAGCCAAAACTGGCCAGCACCTGTTCGACATAGGGCCGGCAATCCTCCGGCCGCCAGGTGTGCCATTGGGCTTCATTGGCCAGCCCCGAGAGCTTGCACCACGCATTGGGCATGGCCGCCAATTCCCGGATGTAGGTGGCCCACGGCTCAATGACCTTCTCTTTGATAAAAGGTTTGCCGATGTGGTTGAGCATGAAGCGCACCTGCGGGCACTGCCGCACCAGCGTGAGCGTGTTCCGAAACTGTTCGTCACCTTTGATGCAGATTTCGAAATGCAGGTTGAATTCGGGAAGGAGCTGAACCCCGCGCACGAACTCCGGCCGGAGACAAAAGGCGGGATCGGGCTCGAATTGGATGATCCGCCGGATGCCGCGCACCAGGGGGTTGCGCGCCAGGCCGGCCAGTTCGCCGCGTACGGCGTCGCCGTTTTCCAAGGGAGCCCAGGCGACGATACCCTTGATCCGGTCATCCTGGGCGGCCTGTTTCGTGACCCAGGCAACTTCTTCCCGGTACTGGGCGGCGTCCGCTTCGCATTGCACGAAGATCATCTTGGCAATCGGGACGCCCGCGGTGGCCGCGCGATAATCGGCCGGCAGGCAGGGCCGGTTGATGGCGGGCACCGCGTCCAGCCAGGGGTAACGCAACTGGCGGGGGTCCCACAGATGTACGTGGGTGTCGATGACCGGCAGGTTGAGCATGCCACATCCTCCATTCCTGGATCCTTGGGATGACGAATTCCACTAACTTGGATTATTCATAAGCACGGATCGGCGTGTGCTGTAGCTGAGCGCTTGCAGCGCGGCGGCGACGTTCCGCCGGGCTACAAGCCCTGAGCTACAAATTGGTGAATAATCCAGGCTAACGCAGTATGGCAAAGTAGAATTAGTCCATCACCAGGCCGCCGTTGACGTCAATGATTTCACCGGTGATGTAGCGGGCGCGGTCTGAGGCCAGGAAAGCGACGGCATTGGCCACATCCTGCGGCTGGCCGTACTCCTTCCACGGAATCGTGTTGCGAAAGGCTTCATTGGTTTTATCCCCCCAGGCCACCGTCATTTCCGTGGCCATGGGGCCGGGGCATACGGCATTGGCGTTGACATGGTAGGGAGCGGCCTGCAAGGCGAGGGATTTGGTGAAGCAGATCACCCCGGCTTTTGACGCGGCATAGTGCGCGCCAGCCGCCACGCCGCCGAGCTTGGCGGAGGCGGAGGCGAGGCTGATGATCCGGCCCGACTTCTGTTCTTTCATGATCCGCAACGCCTCACGGCTCATCAGGAAGGTGCCGCGCAGGTTGACCGCCATGATCCGGTCCCACTCGGCCACGCCGATGTCCAAAATGGGAATCATCCGGCAGATGCCGGCGTTATTGACCAGGATATCCAACCGGCCGGCCGTGGCCAGAATCTGCCGGTAGAACTCCGTGACGGACGTTTCATCCGCGACATCGAGCGTGGCGGCGTCGCCGCGACCGCCCGCGTCCGCAATCCGTTTCGCGGTCTGCGCCGCGCCGTCGAGATTCAAGTCCGCGACGATGACGGTTGCCCCGTCACGCGCCAAGGTTTCGCAAATGGCCCGGCCGATCCCCTGCGCGCCGCCGGTGACAACCGCCACCCGGCCGGCCAGGGCGCCGCCATTTACCTGTTGTGCTTGCTGTTGCGTCATGTTTATTTTCCTATGATGGGCAGCATTTCCGCCGCCCCGTTTAAAACCGCCACCTTGGCGTCCGTGCCAAGGCGTGCGAAAGCCTGCTGCAACGCCGCCTGTGGCGTCGGGGCGGAGTCGAGCCGCGCCCGCCGCATGTCCGCCGCGGAAATGCCGCTGGTCACCAGGATGACGTGCGCCTTTTCCCGGGCGACGCGGCTGACCTGGGCCATGTGCACCGCGGCCACCTTGGCGGTGATGCGGCCGGCCGCCACATGGTCTTTGATTTCCGCCAGAGTGCCGTACCCGAACTCCACCATCTCGCGATGCGTGGCGGAAAAGCCTTCGGTGCAAGGCGAGACCAAGATCAGGACGCCGCCCTGGCGCACCACGTGCGACGCCTGGTCCAGCGCCTTGTTCGCCTGCCAGAACTCGATGTCGAACGGAAAACTGTCCGCCACCACAATGTCCGTCGGCTCGGGAATGCGCACCCCGTGAATGTCCATGGCCAGGGCACAACCGCGGCGATGCGCCTCCACCAGGTCGCCCGCCACCACGTGCGCGACCCGGCGATGGATGTCCATGATCACGTTGACAATGAAGCCGAGGCCGGCCTGGCGGGCGAGCGCGTCGATGGAGGCCCGCACCGGATTGTCCCGGCGGCCGACAATCGCGTGCTCATCAAGGTCGATGCGCGTCCAATGCATGTCGTCGTTGGTGATTTTGCCGCAGACGCCAGGGACCAGAATCTTGCCGCCGCCGGTGAAACCGCAGACGTCGATGGGCATGATCCGGCCGAGCCCGATGACCAAGTCGGCCTCGGACACCTTGCGGTTGATCCAGACCTCCACGCCCTGGGCGGTCTTGCCCATGAAGGCGCACGCCGCCGGATCGCGCCAGTCGTGGTTATGCACGGCAAAGCGCGCCACAATCTCCGGCCCCAGCTTGGCGGCCATCTCATCGCGGGTCATGGCGCGATGGGTGCCGAGGGCCATCATGAACTCGATGCCGGCCTCCGGCACACCCGCTTCATGCAGGGCCGCCAAGACCGGCGGCAGCAGTTCGGCCACCGGGGTGGGGCGGCTGATGTCGTCGCACACGATCAGCACCCGCTGGCGGCCGGCGGCCAGTTCCCGCAGGGGCGGCGTACCGGTCGGTGCGGCGATGGCGGCGCCCGTCAGCTCGGCCACCGGGGCGGCCGGCGTGATTTCCCGGGTGTGGTAGATCCCCAGAAGATTGGCTTCCGGCACCAGCAGCGGCGCGACGCCGGCATACGGGAACCGTATTTCACGAGTGGTTGGCATCATGACATCCATTTGGGAAGGCGGGTTGTAATCGACGAACCATGGAACGGCGGCGTCATCCGCCCGGCGGAGTCCGCACCTGCATGCCTGGCGGGGGATGGCAGTCCACGACCGTCCGTCCCTGTTTCTTTTCCCACCGGACGCTTAGCGGCCCGAGCGGCGTCGGCACCGTCCCCTCGGCCCACTCCAGGCCGGCCGGATGGGGGGCGACGGCGACCTGGGTGAAACCGGGCGCCAGGGGTTTGACGCCGAGAATCTCGGTGTGCAGCCATTCCACCGGGCCGGAACCGGCCGGCTGGCACAGGCTGAGGCCGCCCCAGCCGAACGGTTGCGGCGGCATGGCGAGCGGCCGCAGCGTCCACGCCGTTTCGTACTCCTCCCAGACCGTCGTCGCCCCCAGCGCGATCATGCCACCCCAGTAACGGTGCAACATCTCGACGGCGGCCTCATGCCGGCCCAGCCGGGCAAGCGCCCGCAGCACCGAATAACCGAAATAGGGCGTGCCCGTGCAGCGGCGGGACGGATCGGCATACACCCGCTCATACACGGCGGCCTGTTCGGCGGGACTGCCCAGTCCCGCCAGGATGCCGTTGGTCAGGGCGTGGATGTCGAACCGGCGGCTCCAGTCCGGATGGGCGGCCAGCCAGCCGTCCCGGCGGTGCGTGGCCGCCTCCCGGAACCCCATGGCGGCCCCGGCGTCGCCGAAAAGGGAAAAGAGGCGATCCGCCTCATGGGTGAATTCGATGTACTTCATCACGAAGGCGGCCTGGGCTTCGGGTTCAATGACCCGCGTGCCTTGCGTACCCTCGTCAATGGTGATGCGGGAATCCCAGTCAATGAACAGCCAGCCCTGGGGAATCTCCTGGCGGCCGGCCTCGGCAATCTGCCGGAGTTGCGGCAGGCGCCGCGCTAGTTCGGCCCGGTCCCCGCTGTATTCGGCATATTTCAGGACCGCCAATCCCCAGTCGAGCATGTACGGCACGCACGCATAGTTGAAGTCTTCCCAGCGCCGGCTCGCCACGGGCCAGAAGTAATCGAAGGCGTCGCGGCACACCGGGTAGGCGCCAAAGGCATGCAAGACGGCCAGTTGAATGAAGCGGCTGTCGCCCGCCCAGGGGAAACGATCCACACGGTCGAAGGCCAGCGCGGGAAAGACGGTGCGAAAGTTCGTTTCCCCCGCGGCCCGTTTTGCCGCCATCATCCGCTTCGCCGGCTCCCCGAGCCAGGTTCCCTGGTCGCCATCCCGCTCAAAGTCG
>JBAZJM010000216.1:0-8153 GCA_041651315.1 Lentisphaeria bacterium
GCCCTCAACGGCGGCAAACGGGACAAGATCCGCCCCGGCGACATCCTCGGCGTGCTGACCGGCAACGCCGGCCTGACCGGCAGCCAAGTCGGCAAAATCATCATCTTCGATTCCTTCGCCTATGTCGCCATCGCCCGCGATGCCGCCGACGCCTTCAAAAAATGGCTGCCCCACGGCAAACTCAAAGGCCGCACCTTCTCCCCCGTGTGAAGGGGGATGCCTGGCAGTTTGTTGGGATACCCCCTTTTGAGGAAAGGCGGTTCCCAAACCCTCCGTCAAACCTTTTTGTGCCTTAAACACGGAGGGGCGCTTCAGCCACAAGCCGTTCTGGCAAAGCGTTAGAATCAGCGTGGATTGCTTGTGGCTGAAGCGCCCCTCCGGTATTAAGATCCAAAAGTTTTGGGAAGGGGCTTGGGGATCACCCTTTTCCAAAAGGGTGGCCCCAACAACTGTCATGCTCCTTCTGACCCATTACATTTCCCCTCATGCAACGTCCCTGGCTGTTACCTTTGGTGGTGTTGGCGGTGATTTTGGCCGCGCCGCTGTTGTTGCGCGACCGGGCGGCCACGGTGCCCGCCGCCGCGGACCCGCTGGTCATTGTCACCCCGCACAACGAGGCGATCCGCCACGAGTTTACCCGCGCCTTCCGCGCCCATTACCGGGCCGCCACCGGCCGCGACGTGGCCATTGACTGGCGCAGCCCCGGCGGCACCTCGGAACTCGTCCGCCACCTGCTCGGCGAGTACACCGCCGCCTTCCGCCGGCACTGGGAAGCCGGCGGGCATTCGTGGTCCACGGCCGTCCAGAACGCCTGCCTCGACCGCAAACTGCGTGCGGACTCCGCAGCCCCGGAACTGTGGGCCGCGCGCCAGGCGTTCCTGAACTCCTCCGTGACCTCCGGCATTGACCTCATGTTCGGCGGCGGCCAGTTCGACTGCCAGCGCCTGGCCGACATGGGCATTCTCGTCCCCTGCGGACTCCGCAACCGCCACCCGGAATGGTTCGCCGGGCCCGACGCCCCCTTTCTCGCCGCCGCCGGCGGCGAAGTGTGGTATGACCGCGCCGACCGCTACTACGGCGCCTGCCTGACCACCTTCGGCCTCTGCTACAACCCCGACCGCCTGCGCACGCTCAAGCTGCCGCCCCCCGCGGCCTGGCGCGACCTGACCGCCCCCGCCTACGCCGGCCAGCTCGCCCTGGGCGACCCCTCCAAAAGCGGCTCCATCGCCAAGTGCTACGAAATGATGCTGCAACAGGTGATGGCGGAAACCGTGGCCGGCCGCGGCGCCACCCCGGAGGCCGCGGCCCTGGCCCAGGGCTGGGACGACGGCCTGCTGCTCATCCGCCGCCTCTGCGCCAATGCCCGCTATTTCACCAATTCCGCCGGCAAGGTCACCGCCGACGTGGCCACCGGCGACGCCGCGGCCGGCATCTGTATCGACTCCTTCGGCCGCGTCCAGCAGGAATGGAACCAGGGCGGCCGGGCCGGCGGCAACCTGGTCTATGTCACCCCCGCCGGCGGCACCTCGGTGTCCGCCGACCCCATCGGCCTGCTCCGGGGCGCACCCCATGCGGACACCGCCCGGCGCTTCCTCGACTTCGTGCTCTCGCCCGAGGGGCAGCGGCTGTGGGACTGCCGCGTCGGCAGCCCTGGCGGCCCGGAACGCTACGCCCTGCGCCGCCTGCCCATCCGCCGCGACCTCTACACGCCCGCCGACCGCGCCCAAATGTCCGACGGCGCCGAGGACCCGTTCGCCGTCGCCGGCGCCTTCACCTATCACGGTGCCTGGACCGGGCCGCACTTCAATCTCATGCGCCTGCTGATCCGCGTGCTGGGCGTGGACTGCCATCCCGAACTGCGCGAGGCCTGGGACGCCATCTGCGACGCCGGCGGCCCCGAACGCGTGCCCCAGGCCATGGCCGCCTTCCGCGCCCTGCCCTTCCCCTATGCCGGGGCCGGCGCCGCCGGCCAGCGCGTCGCCTCCAACGCCCAGGCCGTCGCCCAGGCCCGCGAATGGAGCGCCTTCTTCCGCACCCACTACCGCCAAGCCCGCGACCTCGCCCGCGCCGGAAAGTAAAGACGGTGCGGCGGTCACTGTTGGGAACCCCCTTTTGAGGAAAGGCGGTTCCCAAACCCTCCGCTAAACCTTTTTGTGCCTTAACGCGGATGGCGCTTCCGCCACAAGCTATTCTGGCAAAACACACGGTCAGAGAAACGTGCTTGTGGCGAAAGCGCCATCCGGTTTAGATACAAAAGTTTTAGGAAGGGGCTTGGGGATCACCCTTTTTCAAAAGGGTGGCCCCAACAGTGTCCGCAACGCCTCGCTGGCGGGGCGGGGGTGGTAGCCGAGGGTGAAGGCGCGGCGGCTGTCCAGAGAAACATCCGCCGGGCGCGGCGCGGCCATGGGAATGTCGGCCTGGCGGCAGGGCTGGACCAGGGTGGGATCGACTCCGGCCAGTTGCGCCAGGATCAGCCCGAAGGCATGGCGCGACAGCCGTTCCGGGCCGCCCAGGTGCAGGACGGCCGGCCGTTCCCGTAGCGCCAGGAACAACCCCGCCGCGACATCCGCGGTCAGCGCCGGGGTGCGGAACTCGTCCGTGAACAGGCGCACCGGCTGGCCCGCGCGCCAGGCCGCCAGCGCCGTCGCGACAAAGCCCGGGGCGGCCGGCCCCGGCGGCCCGTACATCAGCGGCAGCCGGCAGACCGTCAATTGCGGACAGCGCAACCGCATTTCTTTTTCCGCCAACAGTTTGTGCTCGCCATAGAGATTGCGGGGTGCGGCAGCCGCGGCCTCGTCATAGGGTGCGTGCCGGCCGTCAAAAACCAGGTCGGTCGACGCGAACACGCAGGGAATGCCCGCGGCGGCACACGCTTCGGCCAGGGTGACGGATGCCGTGACATTGACCGCCCGTGAGCGTTCCGGCTCGCGCTGGCAGGCATTGGGATCGGCCAGCGCCGCCAGGTGCAGCACCGCGTCCGGCCGCACCCCGGCGAACAGCCGGCGCACCGCGGCGCCGTCAGTCAGGTCGGTAGTCACCGATGTCAGGCCGCGCGGCAGCGGCACCGGATGGCGGCAGGCCACCCCGACAATCTCCCACTCGTCCTGGGCATGGCCCGCCACCTGCCAGCCCAAAAACCCGCTCGCCCCCGTCAGCAACAACCGTTTCATGCCCCGACTCCCAGTTCAGCCACCTGCCATCGCAGAGGATACCGGGCGTAACCTAACCCAAAACTCGTCTCACGCGGAGGCGCGGAGTTCGCGGAGAAATCTAGGGTGAGACAGGCAATCGTGCCTGTCCGGAACGTGGAGCAAGCAACCCTGCCTGCGTGTCTCAAAGGGGGAACTCCCAATTCGAAGCGTCCGAGTTCGGGATTCCGCCTTCAGGCGGTGCCTTTGAGGGCAGTTGCTCCGTGTCTCCGTGCCTCTGTGAGAGACAGTTTCCATTACCCCCGCGGAATTCATTCCAAGTTAAGCACCAGGCGGCGGCCGCAAGCGCGGGCGGCGCGGTCGAGCTGGCGCAAGGACGGCCAGTGGCGGGGGTTTTCCAAACGCTGGGCGGCCGGCCATGACGTGCCAAGGGCGACGGCCAGCTCCGACAACGGACGTTCGCCACGGGCCTGCCGCAGCAGAAGCGCCGCCTGGGTCTTGGCGTCGGGCGAAATCATTTTGGCGCCCCTGCCTTTTGCGGAAGGCACCGGAATTTCCATACCCTCTTCAAGCCGCCCGTCAAGCGTGAGCGTCAAAACTTCGGAGGCATTGAACAACGCCTCGTCGAGGGTGTTGCCTTCGGTAATGGCTTCAGGAAGATCGGGAAAACTGACGCAGTAGCCGCCTTCCTTCTGCGGCGCCAAAAGGGCCGGATAGCAAATATTCACGTGAGCTTCACTCCTGTTTGCCGCTCAATACTGGCGAGAGTTCCGGATTTCACATCACGGTGGCCATGAACGGGAACCGAGGTGCGACCAGCGCCCTTGCCCATCCGAACATGGCTTCCGTTTTGGCGGAGCACTCGCCACCCCGCCTCCTCCAATTTACGTATAATGGCTTTCCCGGTCATACGCTGGCAACGCTCCAATGACCACACCCTTAAAATATACCAAAAAAGATAGACTTCAACCGGGGCGACAGGAACAAACACATAAGACAAACCCCGTCTCACGCGGAAGCGCGGAGTTCGCAGAGAAATCTAAAGTGAGACAGGCAATCGTGCCTGCGGGTGCCAGCCCGCGACGTTCCCGTCATTGCCAGCAGACCAAACTCACCGCCCATACACCTTCGCGCCAGGAAAATCACACGTTAAAATTAAAAGAGTGGGAATATCCCGGTTCAATAATATTAAAAAGTGAAATTATTATGTAACCAACGACCAGGTCTAATTATCTGGTTTTTTTATGCAAGACCATATCTTTTCAAGGGTTGGCTTATCATCAGACACAACAACCCTATCAGCACGCATTGCAATAATTATATTTATGGCTTTAGCTTTACCCTCCGGCATGATCTTCCCTGCTCTTATTTCTATTTTAACATCACCAGGTTCTACTTCGATAATAGAAGAAGGATTAAAATCTGGAGCATTTTCTCGTTCTGAGTGAATCATTTCTAAACAGTATTTTGGCGTGAGTGGAAATAAAACCACAGATCCAAGCCTACCAATACCCGCTTTTGTAAAATCCGGGAAATCTGGATTGAAGATTGTAACGGGGGTGCCTGTAGTAACTAAGTGGAAACTCTCAGGCATTGTCCATATTTTCCATATCATCCTGGAGAAATACCAAAAATGTTTTTGCTCTTTTAGCATTTCATGCATAAAAATAAAACGATATTCGTCTTTTATTTTTATCCGATATCGGTGCGTTTTAATATTTTCAGCCATTTCAGGTATATTTATCGCCACCATTTCCACCAGTTTGCGCATACATTCTTTTGCTAATTCTGCTTGAACGGGAACCTTCAAGTGTTGAAGCTCTAAAAATTGTATGAAATTGGTTAGTTCTTCTTCGCTAATTTCTTTGCCTCCACAAATAAGCTTTTTTATAACCCGCTTAATATTTGGTTCGAAACTAGAAGCCATCATTTTCTCAAAACGAAATTCATCATCACCATCATGAGCAGGCTTCTGCCGGTAGTAATCGCGGCGCCTAAGAACTTTTTCTGGCTTTTGAAACCTGATGTCTCCATTATGTAGATCAAGTACATATATTCTATCACTGTTTTGACTGTTAAACAGTTCCAAATATGTGGATGACACCGTATGATGTTGCCTAGGTTGTTTTTCCATACGTGTTATCCAATAAATAAAATAATTGACAACAAAAATCCACCAACACCTCAATCGTCTACTTCCCCAAAAACGGCAGAATACATGACAACACTATATCGCAACATGGATCGACTACGCCGCATTGATCAATGGCGTTGCGCGCCGTGGTCAACCTCGGTGTTTCACGCCATGACTATATCACTAGATTTTTTGGGTGGCGGGTGGCCAAGGGCTTGTCTTTACCGCGGATCAGCGCGGTTTGGCACGGCTAATGCCAACGACCGGTTAAATCGATTGCCACAAGAGGCACAAAACGCACAAGAAAAGAAAATGCTATTTTGTGACTCTTGTGACTATAAAATCCCTTTGAATTGCAAAGGGTTGCCCCCCGCTGGCACCGCTGTTCCAAGGCGCGCACCACAACGGGCGACACGCCCGTTCCTACAGAAGACGACAAGGGAAAGACGTTTCTCTCTCGCCAAGAGCGCCAAGAGCGCAAAAACATCTTTTGGCTACGATCTTCTCCGTGCCTTTGTGGCTCCGTGAGAAAATAGCATTAAACACCCAGCGTGAGTCGCTCAAGCATGGTTTCTCACGGAGGCACAGAGACACAGAGAATGCATTTTCTTGGCGATCTTGGCGAGAGATCGTCCGGGACGATGCCCGCCTTCAGCACAACCTCGCCGCGGAAGACGCAGCGTCATAACCGAACCCGTGTATGCGGAGCTCGCAAAGAATTTTATCGTTGCCTTTTTCCGTCTGACGGTGTATCGTGTCGTCTTGGATTTTGGGCATGCGCATTTACGGGTTATTGAAGGTGATACACAATTGTAAATCACCACGCCGGCTGACACAAACATTACGGCGAGGCATAAAATGCGCGCTACGATAAGAGTAATAGTTCAGCTGGCGCTCATATTACCGGTACTCAAGTTTGCACTCCCGTGTGTGATTTTATATCCCCTCGTTGACATATTATTCCATGCTGACTTCCAAGTGAAAGCCGTTATTTGTGCGGCCTATGCGGCCATGGCACTGCCGCTTTCTATTTTCCTACCGGCAGGCGTGGTGGCGCGGTTCAAATGGTTAAAGGTCTGTTTGATCGTCCTTCTGCTGAGCGATTATCTGATGGTTTTGGTATACGCCTTGAACAGCCATAATTGGGTACGCATACGAGGTCCAGATCCCTTGACCGCCATCTGGGAGATTGTCGGGACGCTAATCGTTGTTAGTTGGAATCTGTTGCGGTATATCGTGCGGCCGGGCGGAGAACATGGGGAAGAGAAGACATAGGGATGGTGCATAGCGAGAAACGAACACATAAATATTCGATCTGTGAAGAAGATGCCCCCGGTAGGAGCGCACAACCAACCACACATCACCCGTTCCTACCGTTCCCCCAAACAAGAACACGGCAACTCTCTTGTCCCCTGCAGTGGATAACTGTGGTAAAACAACAGGCTCTTAAGGTGGTGCCTTTGGATGGCTTCTTCTCCGCGTTCTCCGCGTGAGAAACACTCTGAAATCGCTGTTCCACAGCGCGCACCACAACGGGCGACACACCCGTTCCTACCGAAGGCGACAGGGGAAAGACGTTTTTCTCTCGCCAAGATCACAAGGACATCTTTTGGCTACGATTTTCTCTGTGCCTCGGTGGCTCCGTGAGAAAATGGTATTGAACACCCAGCGCGAGTCGTTACAAGCATTGCCTCTCACGGAGGCACGGAGACACAGAGCAGGCATTTTCTTGGCGGGCTTGGCGCTCTTGGGGCGATGCCACGGTCACTCCGAACGGATGCGGTAGGAGTGACGCCAACCGTTCCGCCCGAGGCCAGGCGGCTCCTGGTGGGAAACGGATGCCGGAACCAACAGCCCCCACTGAAGTGGGCACTCCGAACCTGAACCGTCCAGGTTCGAAGTGCCGCCGTCAGTGCATACAAAATCATTCACCTTTGTAGCTCAGGGCTTGCAGCCCGGCGGAACGTCGCCGCCGCGCTACAAGCGCTCAGCTACAGCAGTTGCCGCTTACTTCCTGGCGTCCTTGGCCACCGCGGCGGCAATGCGGTCAAACTCATCCTGCGTCAACCGGTGGTTTCCCCGTTTGGCAAACTCCGGGGCGCAGGCCGGAAGCTGGGCGACGATCTGCTTGCGGTTGACCTTCAAAAGGTCGGCGGTTTCGTCCAGTTTGTAGAGTCTGACAGCGGCCATGAGTGACGTCTCCTGTTTGCCGGGTACCGGCACGGTTGTGATCGGGACAAGATTGCCCAACCGGCACCAAGCATAGCCCGCATTCCCCATTTGTCAAGCCATAACGCGTTTGAAGATAAAAAGTTTTGCAGAATTTTTCACACCGCGCCGCCGGCCGTTGCCCCGCGCTCCGCGGGCCGCCGCGGGAGATCGTTTTCAGGCGCCGAGCGGCTCCACGGTGACCGCGGCGGAGTCCGGGTGCCGGGGCACGCCCATGGCAAAGGTCCCGGGACCGACGCGGACGCCGGCGGCAATGGCGGCGGCGACATAGGCTTTGGCGGCGCGCACCGCCTCCAGCAGGGGCGTCCGCCGGGCCAGGCCGGCGGCAATGGCGGCGCTGAGGGTGCAGCCGGTGCCGTGGGTGGACAGGGGATGGCGAACCGCGGGTGCCGTCAACCGCCAGAGCGTGCCATCGGGCGCGGCCAGCAGGTCGGTGGCCGGATCGCGGGGGTCGTGCCCGCCCTTGAGCAGGACATGCCCGCCGAAGCGCGCCGCGAGTTCGCGGACGGCGGTCCGGCGCGCCTGCGGAGTCCGCAGGGACCGGCCGGCCAGCAGTTCCGCCTCGGGCAGGTTGGGGGTGACCAGGACGGCGCGGGGCAGCAGCCGCGCCACCAGCACCGCCACCGCATCGAGGCGGAACT
>JBAZJM010000217.1:0-8100 GCA_041651315.1 Lentisphaeria bacterium
CGGCTTTATGCTGGAGACCGGAAAGCTGGGCTGGTACGACCAGGAGAGCGCCAGCAAGCTGGATTATCTCATCTCCATCGCCGAATCCCGCAAGGTTTACCTGATTCCCTGCCTGAACCAAACCGGTCTCGCCCTGTTTGACGGCTGGCCAAGCAACAAATACAACCAGGCGAACGGCGGCCCGTGCGGTTCCGTGGTCGACTATTTCTCCAATCCGGAGGCCTTGCGGCTGATCAAAAACCGGACCCGCTACACCGTCGCGCGCTGGGGCTATTCCACCGCCATTCTCGGCTGGGAGATCTTCAATGAAGTCAATTACACCCCGGGATATATGAATGACTTTCCGCGCGTCCTCGAATTCCATCGGCAAATGACCGCCTGCCTCCGGCAGTACGACCCCGGGCACCACCTGATCACCACCTCCTTCGGCGGGCTCCCGGAGAACAGCGGCCAAATCTGGAGGCTCAAGGACATCGATTTCACCATCAGCCACGTCTACTCCAACGATATGGCGAACATTGTCGGGCACCAGGCGATCATGCGGCAGTACCGCAAGCCCAACCTCGGGGGGGAAGCTGGCGTTCCCGCCAACGAGCAAACCACGGCATCCCTGAAGGACCCGAACGGTATTGCTTTTCACAACATCTTATGGAGCAGCATGATCGCCAAATGCGCCGGGAATATCCTGCATTGGTGGCCGTTTGAATACTTCGAGCCGCTCGATCTCGGACGGGAATTCCCCCCCCTGGTCAAGTTCGTGGCCGATATCGACTGGCCGCGCCATGGCTTTGAGCCCCGCCAGCTCACCGCCATGAGCAAGGCCTCCCATTCGGGTCCGGTCGATTGTGTTCTCCCTTTCGACTGTGCCTGGGGGGGGTCCCGCAGCCCGATTTTCCTGCTCAAGGACAACGGGATCTGGGGGGTCATGGACGCCTCCGCCGTGAAGGTCAACTATATCGCCGACGCCGACCTGAGCTTCAAGCTCACGGCCCTTCCCGGAATCCTCTTCGGAGCCGCCCAGCCGGAGTGGCGGCAACCCTTTAAGCTCAGGCTTACCACCAGGAACGCCACAACCGCCGGCCTGCGTTTCCAGGCGGTGGCCGCGTCGGGCACCACCCTAAAGGTCGCCGTCAACGGCAAGCCCGTTGCCACCCTGGCGGTTAAGGATGCAGACACGCGGGATAATCCCTACGCCGCGGAACTCACGCAGGGCGTGGAGATTCCGCTGGAGAAGGGCGAGAATTTGGTCGAGGTCGTAAATCTTGGCCCCGGCTGGTTGTCGATGAAGGATTTGACCATCCGCAATTTCTCTCCCCCTGGCATGGTTGAGAACCTTCGCTGTTTTGCCCTGGTCGGCAAGGGGATGAGCATCCTGTGGCTGCAGAACTCCCTGAGCACCTGGTATCAAAACTCGCAGGGTGTGAAACTGCACCCTTTCGAGAATGTCGAAATTGCCGTGCCGGCGGCGGACGGTGGCCAGTTCCAAGTCGAGTGGTGGAACACGTGGACGGGGGAGATCATCCGGAGCGACCGTGCGGTGGCCAGCGAGGGACGGCTATGGGTCAGTCCGCCCCCGTTTGAGCGCGACATCGCCGCCAAAATCAGGAAACGCTGAGCCCCCCCAACGCGCCTTGAGCCTTCGGAAAAACCACCATTCCATCCAGTATTATGCCACATCCTCCGATCCATCCGTTTTTGTTTCCCGCTCCCCGGCAGTTGGCATGGGGCGGTGGCCGTTTTCTTTTTTCCACCGCCGACCGCATCCGCCTTGCCTCCGGTTTTTCGCCGTTCCTGCGGGAGGCTGTTCATCGGTTTGGCACGGCAATGGCCGTGCCGCTTTGCCGGCCCCTGGGACTTGCTGCCGGCACGGTGCCCCCCGGACGCCTTTTGGTGGACTTGCTTCCGGTCGCCCCCCGGCTCCAACCGCAGCAGTACCGGATGGAGTCCTCGCCTGCCGGCATCCTTCTGGAGGGCGGGAGTGAGGCCGCCATCTTTTGGGGCCTGCAAACCCTGGCGCAGATACTGGAACAGGCGGGCGCTTGGGTGCCCGAGTTCAAGATCGACGACCAGCCGGACTTTCCCCAGCGCGGCTACATGCTCGACATTTCCCGCTGCAAAGTGCCAACCATGGCCTCCCTGTTCCGCCTGGTCGACCAGTTGGCGAAGTTGAAAATCAACCAGTTCCAACTGTATATGGAGCACACCTTTGCCTTTGCCGCCCACGAACGGGTCTGGTTCGACTCCTCCCCGCTGACGGCCGGGGAGATTTTGGATCTCGACCTGTACTGCCGGGAACGGTTCGTGGAACTGGTTCCGAACTTCAATTCCTTCGGCCATTTGGAGCGATGGCTCCAATTCGCCGAGTATAAACACTTGGCCGAGTGCCCGAACGGCTACGACGCTCCCGAGGTGGGGCACCGAGACATGGGGGGTATTTTGGCTCCTGGCCCGCAGAGCCTTGCCTTTCTCGATGCCCTTTACGCCGAACTGTTGCCGAACTTCAGCAGCCGCCGGTTCAATATCGGCTGCGATGAGACGGTTGAGCTGGGGCAAGGGCGAAGCAAGGCGCTCTGTGCCGCGAAGGGGGCGCACCGGGTTTATTTCGACTTCCTTTTGCAACTGGCGGCGCTGGCTGAAAAACATGGCCGTTCCGTGATGTTCTGGGGCGACATCATTCTTCAGCAACCCCAGCTGATCGCCGAACTTCCGAAAGACATCACCGCCTTGAATTGGGGGTATGGCGCCGAACATCCTTTTGCCGAACAGACCGCCCGATTTGCGCAGTCGGGCGTACCCTTCTACGTCTGTCCCGGCACCAGTTCCTGGAACGCGCTTTCCGGGCGCACCGACAATGCCTTGGGCAACATCGTCAACGCCGCCGGGAACGGCGAGAGAGACGGGGCCGTCGGCCTCCTCTTGACCGATTGGGGCGACAACGGGCATCATCAGTACCCCGCCGTGAGCTGGCCCGCCATCTGCGCGGGGGCCGCGTGCTCCTGGTGCCTGGCGGCCAACCGCGACGCCGATTTCGCGGAGGCCATCAACCGCCTGTGGGCCGGCGATTCGTCGGGCATTGTCGGCTCCTATGTCATGGAGTTCGGGCGCCTCCCCAATCATTTCCCCGAGCCGTGGGGGCACCTCGCCTACCATCGTGCGCTCTTCGCAAGCATGGACGGCCCCGCGAATTTCCTGAAGGACATCACGGAGAAGGAGATCCATGCCGCGCTCGACAAAACCCTTGCACTGCGCGGCCGCCTCTCCTCCGCCAACGCCCGATCCGAAGACGCCTCCTTGATCCTCGACGAGCTTGAAAACGGCAGCCTTATGGTGGAAGCCGGTCTCAGAAAGATGCTACTGATGAAAGGCGAAAGAGAGCCCGTCGCACCCTTGCTTGACCTGCTGCGCCAGGTCATTGGCCGTTATGACCGTCTCTGGCTTGCCCGCAATCGCCCCGGCGGTCTCAACGAAAGTTCCGGCGCCCTGCGCAAATCCTTGGCCGAACTCCAGGCCTGCGCCAGGGAAAAATAGGCCTCTTCTGTGTGCGACTGGCATCAATCATGCAAGACAAAAAAATCATGTTCCGAGCCCCCACCCTCCTGACCCGCCACCCGGCAAACCCGATCATCGCGCCGAAAGACTTTCCGCATGGCCCGGCCGATGTCGTGTTCAATCCCGGCCAGACCTCCCATGACGGCAAGACCGTATTGCTGCTGTCGGTGATGTTGCGCAACCAGCCGTTCGCCCGCACCCATGTGGCGGAAAGCGCCGATGGCGTCCATTTCACCATCCACCCGGAACCGGTTTTCACCCGCGACCCGGCCAAACCCTTTGGCGAGTACGACAACCATCCCATCGACTGCCGCGTCACCCGCATCGGCGACGAGTATTACGTCGCGCGGCCCGGCAATTCCGAGATGGGATGCGTCGGCCTGCTTTACAGGACCCGCGATTTCCGCACGTTTGAGCCGGTGGACATCATTGCGCTCCCCGACAACCGCGTGCCCAGCCTGTTCCCGGAAAAGATCGGCGGCTATTATTACCGCCTGGACCGGCCCTACAATCAGGGGGCCGCGTCGGAACGCGCCCACATCTGGCTGTCGCGCTCGCCCGACCTGGTCCACTGGGGGCACCACCGGTTCCTGATGAAGGGGTTCACCAACTGGTGCTGGGAAAAGGTCGGCCCGACCGTGCCGGTCAAGACCGAGAAGGGCTGGCTGGAAATTTTCCACGGCGTCAGCAGCAGCTGTTCCGTCACCAGCTACTCGCTGGGCGCCATGCTGTTGGATCTGGAGAACCCGGAAAAGATCATCGGCCGGATGCAGAGCTACCTGCTGACCGCCGAGGAAGACTACGAATTCCGCGGCCGCTGCCCCGGCTGCGTGTTCGCCACCGGGGCGGTGGCCGACCTGAAGACGCGCCGGCTGCGGGTCTATTACGGTGCCGCCGACACCTGCATCGGCTTGGCCGAGGGCGACCTCGACGCCGTCATTGACGCCTGCCTCAACGGACTTTGAGCGCGGCTGCGGTCGCCACGTTTCCACAATAGTGCAGAGGTTTTTTCATGGTCAGGACAGGTGATGTGCGTATCTGGAGTTTGGCGGCGGCACGGTTGGCGGGCGTTCTGGCGGCTTGCGCGGCCGGCGTTTCCGGCCCGGCGGCACCGATGGAATCCCTTTCGCTCGTCGGCGCCACCGACAAGGCGCCGGTCTCCTACCGGGCGGGGGAGCCCATGACCTTCAAGATCCAACTGCTCAAGGATGGCCGGCCGCTGGCCGGCAAGACCCTGCGGTGGAGCCGGACCGGCGACGACCAACAGACCGGCAGCGGCGAGGCGGTGTCTTCCGCCACGCAGCCGGTGCTGATTAAAACCGCCATCGGGCAGCCCGGTTTTGTGCGTCTTGAAGTGACGGCTTTCAATCCCGACGGTTCGCCGCTCCGGGACGGTGCGGGCAATCCGCTGAAATTCGACGGCGGGGCCGGTGCCGCCCCGGAAAAACTCGTGGGTTATCCGGAACCGGCCGACTTTGACGCCTTTTGGCGGGCGCAGCGGGCCCGGCTCGCCAAGGTGCCCATGCAGGCCCGGCTCCAGGAGGTGCCGCCTCTGGATCCGGCGTTTCGGCTGTTTGACGTCCGGGTGGACTGTGCCGGCGGGCGGCCGGTCTCGGGCTACCTGGCCGTTCCCAAGGGGGCCAAACCGAAATCCTTGCCGGCGCAGGTTCTGTTCCATGGCTATGGCGTGGGACCCGCCGAGGCCAACTGCCATCGCGCCGGCATGCTGACCTTCGACCTCAACGCCCATGGCATCGAGAACGGCCGCGACCCGGCGTATTACCAGGCCCTCCGGGATGGCGAACTGGCCGGGTATGCCTTCCATGACGACACCAACGCCAAGCCCGAAACCGCCTACTTCAACGGCATGATGCTCCGCGCCATGCGGGCCTTGGAATTCATCAAGTCCCGGCCCGAATGGGACGGCCGGGCGCTCATGGTTTGCGGCGGCAGCCAGGGCGGTCTCCAGGCCCTCAATGCGGCGGCTCTCGATCATGACGTCACCCGGTGTGATGCCGGGAAACCCTGGTGCTGCGACTTGGGCAGCGTCACGTTGGGGCGTCTTGGCGGCTGGCGGCCCAGCTTCGCCGACGGTCTTGGTTATTATGACCCAGTCAACCAGGCGAGGCGGATCAGCTGCGAAACCGTCATTACGGCTGGACTTGGCGACTATGTCTGCCCGCCTTCCGGCCTCTCCATCCTCTACAACAACCTCAAGGGGCCGAAGATGATTGAATACATCCAAGGCTCCACGCACGGCTACGACCCGCCAGCCCCGCAGCGACAGACGGTCATCCACAAATGACGCCGTGGGCAGGGAACCAGGCGCTGCCACCGGGCCGGCTGCGACGGCCGCTCCCCAAGCCCCGCCATCCGAGCCGCGCACCTCAGCAAGCGGTCATTCATACCAGGGCGGCGTCGCAGCCGCCGGCACTCCGAGGGAGGCTGCCGCCTCAGGATCATCACGCCTTCGCTGCCTTCTGCGTTGATGCTGATTTTCCCAGGGTCACTCGACCCTGGGCTGGATAGGTCAGTCCCCGGTGGGGACGAGACAAGGGAACAACGCCGCTTTCATGAATAATCCAGGCTAGTCACCCTGTAACGCATCAATCGTCACCACGACGGGATTGGGGTAACTTGTGCCCCCGTCTCCAGGCGCTTGGTGTGGGTTGGTTTTTCGGCGGCGCGCCGTCCCATTGGTCCCAGGCGTCCTAGCGGGGGCTCTACGGAACAGCCATGCGCCGTTCAGTGGATTTGTGCTTCGCTTAACCCCGGCTATAATGCGATTGGAACCGGTTGCAGGCTATCGGTTCCAGCAGAAAACAAGCGAAGTATGGCGGTTACCATTACCGATATCGCGCGCCGCAGCGGGGTCGCCAAGTCCACCGTGTCACGGGTGCTGAACCGGAAAACCACTGCGGTGGCGGTGTCGGACGCCACCCGGCGGCTGGTGGAACAGGTTGCCCGCGACCTGAATTACCGTCCCTCCTTTTCCGCCCGCGCCCTGACCAGCGGCAAAACCCAGACCTTGGGGCTGGTGTGCGGCGACTTGCGGCTGCCGTTCTTCGCCGAGCTGGTGATGGGCGCCCTGCTGGCGACGGAGGCCAGGGGATATCACCTGCTGGTCTCGGTCACCCAGTGGGACCCGGAAAAGGAGCTGCGCTGCCTGGACACGCTCCTGGAACGGCGGGTGGAAGGCCTGGTGATGCTCACCCAGGCCGTCCAGCCGGGAAACCCATATTATGAGCACTTCAAGAGCGAGCGGTTTCCGGTGATTATTCCCGACTGCGATTTCCCGGATTTTCACACGCTGTTGCATGACTGGCAGGCTGGGATGAATGAGGCCGTGGCCCACCTCAAGGCCCGCGGTCACCGCACGGTGGGCTTTGTCCGGCAGGAGCCCGTGGCGCTGCCTGACGACAAGCATGCCGCCTTTCTTCGGGCCTGCAAGAAGCAACGGCTGGCCGCGGTGACTTATGAATGCGGCATCACGCTCGACAGTGCCAAGGACGCGGGCCGGCGCATTGCCGGCGACCCCAACCGCCCGTCCGCCCTGATCGCCAATTCCGACTATGTCGCCACCGGCGTGAATTACGGGTTGTGGAAACAGGGGTTGAGCGTGCCGCGCGACCTGGCACTGGTGGGCATTGACGGCACCCAGATGGGGGCGGTGTACAATCCGCCCCTGACCACCATCGACCTGGGCATTGCCACGATGGCCGACACCATGGTGGAACTGGTGCTGCGCCAGGTGGCGGACCGCCGGCGCGCCCCGGACCGGATCGTGCTGCCGACCCGTTTGGTCGTGCGCGAAAGTGCTTAAAACCTCGGATCCACCACGAAGGCACGAAGAGCACGAAGATAAATCGAAGGTGAATTAGAACGTAAACTGTTCCAATGCGCGGTGCTTGCCGCCAGATGAGAGTAAGATGACGATGATCGCCCAACAAGTGACTGAACTGCTTGCCAAGATGACCCTGCGGGAAAAAGTGGGGCAGTTGACGCAATGCGGCAACTCGATTTACAACGAGGACTACAAGATTGGCTGGGAGTTGCTCCGGCAGGGCCGGATCGGCTCGTTTCTTGGCATTGGCGATGTCGCACAAGCCAATGAATTGCAACGAATTGCCATCGATGAGACCCGCCTGGGGATTCCGCTCCTGCTGGGGTTTGACGTCATTCACGGCTACCGGACCATCTTTCCGGTACCGTGGGCGGAAGCGTGTTCCTGGGAACCCGAGCTGGCGCGCCAGACCGCGGAAGCCGCGACCCGGGAGGCGGTGGCCAACGGCGTCAACTGGATCTACGCCCCCATGATCGACATCGCCCGTGACCCGCGGTGGGGCCGGGGGGTGGAAGGCGCCGGCGAAGACACCCATTTAGTTGCCAAGTTTGCCGAGGCGCGTGTCAAAGGCATTCAGGGTGAGACATTGGCGGACGGATGGCATGCGGCGGCCTGCGCCAAGCATTTTGTGGCCTACGGGGCGGCCATCGGCGGCAGAGATTACAACAGCGTGGAGCTGGCGCCGCAAACCTTGCATGATGTGTATT
>JBAZJM010000218.1:0-8098 GCA_041651315.1 Lentisphaeria bacterium
AACGGGGACATGACTCGGTGATATCGGCGACGGTCTCCTCTCCCTGCGGCACACGGGCGGCCATCCGGGCGCAACTACCGAACAACTGGGTGTATTTTAACCCGCGCGGCTTCGCAAAGCAAGCGCGGGCCGTAATAATTATTTATGTAGCTTACATTGACAAGTAGTTATGACAACATTCCATGGGCGGAATGGCATCTGACGGCACCGAAAAGCCGCCAGCCAGGCGGATGGAAACGACGAAGGGAAACAATGGCCGCGGGCCGACATGGCATTAAAGTACTGGGGTTCCGCTCTTCGTTCCACCCCCCGCCGCCGCGGCCTCGCGGCGGCGCCAGTTAAGGATGTCATTGCCATGTACGTCGGACGCATTGTCGCCATCGGCCGGACCCGCGCGGGCACCGGCGCGGCCCTCTACCGGGTGTCCTCGCGGTCGTTCCCGAACCGGGAGGCGAAAGTCCTGCCGGGCGCGGTCGCCATCGTGCCCAAGCCGGGTTTTGAGAACGACATCTTCAAGAACCCCTACATCGCCTACAACTGCCTGCGGCTGCTGCCCGCCCAGGGGCTGGCGGTCGCCACCAACGGCTCGCACACCGACCCGCTGACGGAAAAGCTGGAGACCGGCATGGCGCCGCGCGACGCCCTGGTCACCGTGCTGGCCGCCATGGATTACGAGCACGACCACCTGAAGACGCCGCGGATCGCCGCCGTGGTCCGCGCCGACGGCGCCGCCGGCTGGCTGGGCATTGTCCGCCACGACGCCGTGCTGGTGCGCGAGTTCGCGCTCCAGCCCGGCCAGGCCTTCTACCTCTGCACCTACGAGAAGAACGCCCCCTGCTCCAGCCACTGCGACCCCGAGTTCGATGCCACCACGGCGGCCGACGCCTGCGCCCGGATCATGGGCCGGGGCGTCTTCGCCGAATTGGAGAAGCCGGTCTCCGCGGTGTGCGCCGTCGCCGATGCCGCCGGCGCCTTTGCCTTCGCCACGCTGTAACCCGCGTCCGCATTTTGCTTATTCCAGCCCCGGTGAATGGGGGGCAGGCAGGGGCGGTTGCCCCAACGAAGGGATCCTTCCATGCAGGTCATCCGGCACCACCAGGCGGATTTCCAGGCCCGGCTCGCGGCGCTGCTGAAACGCCCCCGTTTTGATCCGGCCGTGGAGCAGGCGGCCGCGGATATCCTGCAGGAGGTGCGCGCCGGCGGCGACGCCGCCGTGGCCGCCCTGGTGCAACGCTTCGAGCACGTGACACTGGCGCCCGCGGCGTTCGCCGTGACGTCGGCGGAGTTTGCCGCCGCCGCGCGCCAGGTGGCGCCGGCCGACCGCCAGGCCATCCGCACCGCCCATCGGCAGCTTGCGGACTTCGCACGGCGGCAGAAGCGGCGGGACTGGGATTGCCGGCCGCGGCCCGGAGTGCGCCTGGGCGAACGTTTCACGCCGCTGGACCGGGTCGGTGTCTATGTGCCCGGGGGCACCGCGCCGTTGGTCTCGACCGTGTTGCACACCGTCACCCTGGCCAAGGTCGCCGGGGTGCGCGAGATCGTCGTCGTCACCCCGCCGCGCACCGCCGGCGCGGTGCATCCGGCCGTCCTCTACGCCGCGCGGGTGGCGGGCGCCACCGAAGTGCTCAAGCTGGGCGGCGTCTACGCCGTCGGCGCGCTGGCCTATGGCACGCAGAGCATCCGGCCGGTGGAAAAGATTGTCGGCCCCGGCAACGCCTACGTGACCGCGGCCAAACGCCAGGTTTATGGGGAAGTGGCCCTGGACCTGGTCGCCGGGCCGTCCGAGATTCTGATCCTGGCCGACGCCACCGCCAATCCCCGCTTCATCGCCGCCGACATGCTGTCCCAGGCCGAGCACGGGTCGGGACGCGAGCAGGCGTACCTCATCACGACGCATGAACCGCTGGTGGCGGCGGTGCAGGCCGAGCTGGCGCGCCAGACGGCGCTGCTGCCGCGCCAGGCCTGCGTACAGACCGTGCTGGACCGGGGCACCTTCATGATCGTCGTCCCGGACCTGGCACAGGCGGCGGCGGTGGCCAGCGCCATCGCGCCGGAGCACCTGGAAATCATGACCCGCGCCCCGCGCCAGACCGCCGCCCGCATCACCGCCGCCGGCGCCATCTTCCTCGGCCCGTGGACCCCCGAGCCGGTGGGCGACTTTGTCGCCGGCCCCAGCCATGTGCTGCCCACCGCCGGAGCCGGCCGCTTCTTCAGCGGCCTCACGGTGGAGCATTTTTACCGGCGCATGAGCGTGGTCGAGTACAGCCGCACCGCCCTGGAGCGGGAAGCCCCCGGGGTCGCCGCCTTTGCTGCCATGGAAGGGCTGGCCGCCCATGGCGCCAGCGCCGCCTGCCGGATGCTCCAGGACTGACCGCAGAACGCATCACGGGTTACGCTTCAGAACCGGTGCTGATCCACCGGCCAATGGTCTCGCCAACCAGGACGCGGGTTTCCCAGCCTTCGGCGCTGTTTCGCACCAGGTCGGCGGCCAGCTCCACGCGGCCAGGCTCGAAGAGCAGCACGACCGTCGAACCGCCAAAGCCGAAATAGCCCTTCTCGTCCATCTTGCGGAACTCGGCCGCGGCGTGCGTCTGGACAATGCGGGCGACTCCGAATGCCCCGACCTCGACGAAGGCAACCAGGCCGGCCGCCGATTCCAGCACGGCCACCTGCCGCAGGTTGTCCCGGAACACCGGCACCCCCAGCGCCAGCGCCAGCGGATGCACGGAGTCATAGACGCCGGGAACCCGCCAGGAGGCCACGACCCGCCCATCAACGGGAAAATGATACCGGTGATAGTCGGCCGGACACAGCCGGGCAACCACCGCCGGGCCGGCGGCGAAACGCGCCGCCCATGCCGCGCCCCCGGCGCCGAGCAACTCTTCCGGGGTGAAGCGCGCCCCCTTGACCGTCAGTCCGGCCGCCGCGGCCCCGGCGGGAAAGGCGGACATCCGGCAGTCCGCCGGAGACACCACACTGCCGGCGCCGGCATCCCACGGACGCGTACCGGGCTTGAGACGGCGGATGAAAAAGTCATTGAAGCTGCGGAACCCGCCGGCTGGAACGACGCATTCGTCCAGGTTGATGCGGAGCCCGGAAACCACCCGGGGAATGCGGCGGGCAGATCCCGGCCGGTCGGCCAGCCACCCCAGCAACCGGGTCGCCACGGCGGTGCGAAACAGCGGGGCGAACAAGGCCCGGCGCCACGAAAAACGATAGGCGGCGGCTAACCAGCCGCCGCCCAGCACCGGCTCATCATAGGGTTGGCCGGTGCGCCGGTCGCGAACTCCAGGCATGAATCAGAGCCCGGCCGGGCTTTCATCAATGCGGGGGTCCAGCGAGGGAATGGTGTAGCGCTGGAGCGAGCCCACCGCCGGATCAATGATATCAATGTCAAGATTCGGCCCCAGCTCATCCCGGTTCATGCGCAGGGAGACCGAGGCATTGACAACGGCCGGCTGCCCTTCCACCGCGGGCGGCACGGTCAGCGTGAACTGACGCCCCCAAACCTCCACGGTGATCGTGTCACCCGGCTTGCCGGAAAAGGTGACGGTGACGTCCCGCGACTTCTCTTTTTCCTCCACCGTGATTTCCAGCGACTGGCCGGCGGACAAGCCCGCCCCGATGGTGCGCACGAAGCGGCCGTCGAGCACCACCACGCCGTCACTGACGCTGATGGTGGTGAGGGAGGAATGGTCGCCCATCTCCTGGTTCACCGTGTAGGCCGTGCCGACCGCACCGCAAATGCCGACCGGGGTCTGGACCTGGAACAGATGGTCTTTGGGGAAGTTGTCGAGCTTGCTGTCCACCTTGCCCTGCTGCAATTTCAGGGAAATGATCAGGGGATGCTTGATATTCATGCCCACCTGAACCTCGGACTTGGCCAGCACCCGCACCTGGTTCTTGGGGCTCAGTTCAAGGTCGGCAAAGGAGCTGCGGCCCGTCTTGACGGTGCTGCCCAGCTTGTAGGGGGTGTCCAGCTTGGCAACCGCAAACGTCTTGCCCTTGGGGGACTTGATGTCCACCAGACCGTCCATGGCCAGCACCTTGAAACCGGTGATATCCGGCGCCGTTTTCTCGGTCTCCGCCGCGGGGTTCAAGCGGGCCGCCGGATCCACTTCCTTGGTGGCACCGATGTCATAGACACTGCCGGGCTTGACGGTCTCGGTTTTGTTGTCGGCGGACATGATGCTGACCTGCCCGCTGGCCTTGGTAACCTCAAAAGTGTGCGGGGCAAGAGTTTGCTGGGCAACGGCAACGCCGGACCACCCCGCCAACAAAACCCCAGCGACGCTCATGGTAATACGTGTTTTCATGGCATGTCCCCTAAGCTTTAATTGTCCACGGGAGCCGGATAACCTTATTACGATAATCCATAACAAAGCACCCCACATCCCCTTCATGGCAATTAATATGAAGCGTCAACCTTCAAACCGCAAGTGCGCCGGCTCAGTGTTTGGGCGGACACAGCTGCCACAGCAGTTCGAGGGTTCTTTCCGGCTGGCCGCCTTCGGCCGCCACCTCAAGGGCGAGCAACTGGTTTCGCAACGCTTCGCGGTCGACGCCGTTGCCGTCGCGGTGCCGCATCACCTTGGGAATCTCCGTGGCCACCACATCTTCGCCGACGGCCGCCAGTTCCTCGTGCAGTTTTTCCCCGGGACGCAGGCCGGTGAAGAGAATTTCCACGTCCTCGCCGACCGTCAGGCCGGACAGTTCGATCATGTTCTTGGCCAGGGTGAGGATCGGGATCGGCTCGCCCATGTCGAGCATGAACAGTTCGCCGCCGCGGCCGGCCGCCCCCGCCTGCAGCACCAGTTCGACCGCCTCGGGAATGGTCATGAAGTAGCGGGTCGTCTCCGGATGGGTGACGCGCACCGGGCCGCCGGTGGCGATCTGCTGGCGGAAGATCGGCACCACGCTGCCGTTGCTGCCCAGCACATTGCCGAAACGGACCGTGATGAAGCGGGTGCCCTGCCCCACCGCCAGCGTCTTGAGCAGCAGTTCGGCGCACCGCTTGGTGGCCCCCATGACATTGCGCGGATGCACCGCCTTGTCGGAGGAGATGAGCACGAACTTGGCGGCGCCGTGCCGCACCGCGGCCTCGGCCACCTGCCGGGTGCCGCGCAGGTTGTTGAGCACTGCGGCCGTCGGATAGCGCTCCATCATCGGCACATGCTTGAAGGCGGCGGCATGGAACACCAGTTCCGGCTTGAACGCCGCGAAAACGGCCTCGACCTGCTCCGCATGCATGATGTCGCCCAGCACCGCCTCGCAGGGCAGGTCGGGAAAGCGCTCCTGGAGCTGGCGGTGAATCTCGAACAACGGCGACTCGCCGATCTCGAACAGGACGATGCGGGCGGGATGGAACGCCGCAATCTGGCGCACCAGTTCGGAGCCGATGGAGCCGCCGGCGCCGGTCACCAGCACGCAACGCCCCTTCAATTCCGCCGCCACCTGCTCCCGGTCCAGCTGCACCGGATCGCGCCCCAGCAGGTCCTCGACCGACACCTCGCGCAGGCGCGGCAGCCGCTGCCGGCCGGCGATAAAGTCGCCGACGCTGGGCACCATGCGGAACATCACCTTCTGCCCCGCGCAGGCCTCGACCAGGGAACGGTACAGCCGTTTGGGGGCATTGGAAATCGCAAACAGAACCTCGGTCACCCCCTGCTCCCGGATCATTCGGGCGATGTCCGACGTGCGCCCCAGCACCTTCACGCCGTGGATCAATACCCCCTGCTTTTCCAGATTGTCGTCCAAAAAACCGATCACATGGTAGACGCCGCGGAAATGCTTGCGGAGTTCGCGCAGGGCTGCCTCGCCGTTGTCGCCGGCACCGATGATCAGCACCCGGGCACCCGGAGCGTCGGCGACGGAATCCTCGAACATGTCGCGCAACAACCGCGCCAGCAGGCGCAGGCCGCCAAAGGCAAAGATGCTGACCAGCCAGTCCAGCACGTAAACCGACCGCGGAAACCCCGGGGCCATGCGCAGGAACACCACCGTCAGGACAATGCCCAGGGCGCTGGCGGTGCAGGCCTTGATGATGCGGATCAGGTCATGGGTGCCGGCATAGCGCCAAAATCCCTGGAACAGCTGGAACCAGCCCAGGGCCGCCACTTTCCACAGCACCACGAACGGCAGCAGGCGCAGGAAGATCTCCCATTCCGAGGAGGGCAGGAGCGCCACCACCTGCTTGGCGGGAACATCCAGGAAGCGCAGGACATAGGCGGCGTAGAACGCCAGCCCCCCCAGCAACACATGGGCCAGGATGATCAGCAGGCGCCTGATCCACGCCACTTGGGATTTTCCGAGGTCCACGATCATCCTTTCGCGCTCGTCAGCACGGTCCGCAACAGGACGCCAAGATCGCGCCAAAACGAACGGCGGTTAATATAGTCCAAATTGATCCGGAGCTTGGCCGGCATCACCTCGCCGATGTAGAACTGTTCCGGCTCCGCGGCCTGGGCCAGCAGCGCCTCCTCATGCCGGTAGGCCAGCGCCGCGGGATCGGTGATCCCCGGCCGCACCGCCAGCACCCGCCGCTGCTCCATCGTGTACAGCGCCACATATTTGGCCACCTCCGGCCGCGGCCCCACCAGCGACATCTCGCCGACGGCCACGTTCCACAGTTGCGGCAGCTCATCCAGCTTGTAACGGCGCAGCAAGCGGCCCACCGGCGTGACCCGCGGGTCGCCGCCGGCGGTGATGCGCAGGCCGCGCCGCTCGGCGTCCGCCACCATGGTGCGGAACTTGAGGATCCGGAACGGCCGGCCGCCCCGGCCCACCCGTTCCTGGCAGAACAGCACCGGCCCCGGCGACGTCAGCTTCACCGCCAACGCCGTCAGCACCAGCAGCGGGCTGAGCACCAGCAACCCGCCAACCGCCGCCGCCAAATCGAACAGACGCTTCCACGCCGATGACACAAGCTGTTCCTGCATGCCCCGCACAATCTGGCATCATTAATATTGGAAGTATACCGCGTCAGGGTGAGGCTTTGATGACCTTCAGCCTACAGCCAAAAATTTCAGCTTAACGACGAAGTATATCACACGATAGCCAGTGGTAATATAAGCTGAAATAACGCCGTTGCCCACCTCGGGTCCGCTGGGGGTGTATGACATAACGGTTGGTTGATCCGGTTTCCCGGAGATTTCTTGCTTGATTCGGAATCGCTTCGGCCAGTTCGTATTCCATGCACGCCTGGCAATCCGTCTCCGGTTATGACCGCCGGGCCGTGGCCAGCAGGCCGGCCACGGCGTCCACCACCCGGCGGGCGTCGGCGTCGGTCATCTTCGAATAGAGCGGCAGTGACACCAGCCGCTGATATTCGCGCGCCGCCACCGGGCAGTCCGACGGCTGGCAGCCATAGGTGTCCCGGTAATAGGGGTGCAGGTGCAGTGGAATGAAGTGGACACTGGCGCCGATGCCGGCGTCGCGCAAGCCGTCCATGAAGGCCGCCCGGTCAATCGTCAGCTTTTCCAGCTTCAGGCGGATGGGAAAGAGATGCCAGGCATGGCGCGTTTCCGGACGCTGCACCGGCAGTTCCAGTTCCTCAAAGCGGCCGAACGCCTCCCGGTAGAAGGCGACCAGTTCGCAGCGGCGCCGCCACATTTCCTCGCACCGGCGCAACTGGTGAATGCCGAGGGCCGAGGCGATGTCGGTGAGATTGTACTTGTAGCCGGGCGCCTGGATTTCGTAATACCAGGAGCCGCTGGCGGTGTAGCGTTTCCAGGCGTCCTTGCTGATGCCGTGCAGCGACATCGCGCGCATCCGTTCGGCCCAGGCGTCGTTGGCGGTGGCAATCATGCCGCCCTCGCCGGTGGTGACCGTCTTGGTGGCGTAAAAGCTGAAACAGGTGATGTCGCCGATCGTCCCCACCCGGCGCCCCTTGTATTCCGTGGGCAGGGCGTGCGCCGCATCCTCGACCACGGCCAGGCCGTGCCGTTTGGCCAGGGCCAGGACCGCGTCCATGTCGCAGGGGCTGCCGCCGTAATGCACCGGCATGACCGCCCGGGTGCGCGGAGTGATGGCAGCCGCCGCCCGCTCCACGTCAAGGGTCAGGTCGTCGGCGCGGCAGTCCACCAGCACCGGCTTGGCG
>JBAZJM010000219.1:0-8088 GCA_041651315.1 Lentisphaeria bacterium
ACGGTCGACAAAAAAGAGATTGCCCGCCTCTGCCAGAAGGCGGAGCACCAGTTCGCGGGCAGCAAGTGCGGCCTGCTGGACCAGTTCTCCAGCATTTTCGGCATCGGCCACGGCCTCATCCACTCGGACTTCCGGACCCTGGAGGTCGCCTCCGTGGTGTTGCCGGACGATGTTGAGTTCCTGGTCGTCAATCCGCACGTGAAGCACAGCCTCGCCGCCTCCCCGTACAATGAACGGCGCGAACGCTGCGAACAGGCCGCCGCGCAACTGGCGAAACTCCTGCCCCATCCCGTTGCCGCCTTGCGCGACGTGTCCCCCGCGGAGTTCGCGGCGAACCGGAGCCGCATCGATGCTGGAGCGGCCCGGCGCGCCGCCCACGTCATCGGCGAGATCGACCGGGTGGAACGGGCCATGGAAAGCATTCGCGCGGGCGACCTCAAGGCATTCGGGCAGCTGCTGTTCGAATCGCACCAGAGCTCCGTCGAAAACTTTGAAAACTCCTGCCCGGAACTGGACATCGTGGTGGCCGCCGCCCGCGAGGCTGGCGCGCCCGGGGCGCGGCTGTCCGGCGGCGGATTCGGCGGCTGCGCCATTGTCATGGTGCAGGCGGCGCAGGCGGCGGACGTGATGAAAAAAATCGCGGCCAGCTGCGGCGCCAAGAGGATCACGCCGGAATTCATTGCCGTCACGCCGTCCGCGGGCGCCGAAAGCCGGAGCGCCTAAGCGCGTCACCCGGCGGCGGCGCGGTAGACGGCCAGCACCTGGCGGGCGGTTTCGGCCCAGTCAAAGGTGCGGGCGTAGGCGCCGGCGCGGCGGGCCTCGGCCTCGTTCCACGGCCGGGCGAGGGCGGCCGCGAGGGCGGCCGCGATGGCCGGAACCGACTCCGGATCGAAGGTGGCCGCCACCTCGCCGGCGATTTCCGCCATGGAGGTGGTGCCGGAGCAGATCACCGGCGCGCCGCAGGCCATGGCCTCGAGGATGGGGAAGCCGAACCCCTCGAACAGCGAGGGATAGACCATCAGTTCGCACCCTGAATAGAGGGCGGGCAGATCCTCCGGCGGGAAGAAACCGGTGAGGCGGATGTCGGCGGCGGCCGGACTGGCGGCGGCGGCGGCCCGGATCACCGCCGCGCCGTTCCAGTCGGCGCCGGCCAGCACCAGCTGCAGCGGGCCGGGGTGCGCCGCCTTGTAGCCGGCGAACGCCTCGATCAGGCGCAGATGGTTCTTGGCCGGGTGTTCCAGGCGGGAGACAAAGGCCAGGTACGGCCGGTCGAGGCCGTGGCGGGCGGCCAGGGCGGCGCGCGCTTCGGCCTTGGGCACGGGCCGGAACCGGGCATGGTCGATGCCGGAATAGATGACGCTGAGCCGGTCCTCGGGATAGCCGGTGAAGCGCCGGAGGTCATCACGGGTGCAGCGGCTGACAGCGATCACCCGGTCGGCGCGGCGGATCAGGGCGGGGACGATGCGGCGGTTGTAGAACATCCGGGCAGCGTCGTACTTGCCGGGGATGCTGAGGGCGGCCAGGTCATGCACGGTGGCGACGACCGGCACGCTCTTGAGCAGCGGCAGCCGGCGGTAGGTCGGGATGTGGAGCAGGTCATAGCGCCCGCGGGCCAGCACGGGCAGGCCCAGGTTGTGCCAGGCGATGTTGACCACCGGCTGCGCCAGGGCGTCAGGATAGGCGCGCCAGGTGAAGCCGGGGTGGGTGAGGGGGAGCAGGGAGAGGTCGCGCCGCGGCAGCAGCACCTCCAGGGTCAGGCCGGGCGGCGCCGCCGCCTGCAGGGCCGTCAGCAGGCTGCGAATGTAGGACGCCACACCGGTGCGCCCGCCCTGCATTACAAACGCTGAAAAACCGACCCGCATGGAAGCCGTCCCTGTTTCACGGCACCCCGATCCGCCTCAACGTGAGACGTGAAACGTGAGGCACGATGACATTTGACCGGTCACTGCGTTCCCGGCTCGGATTGGGACTACCGGCCCTTGCCGGTGAAGCCGGGCAGCAGGCCGAACTCGTCGAGCCGTTCCTTGCGCTTGCGCCAGTCGGCGGAGATCTTGACCCAGAGGTCGAGGTGGACGGGAACGCCGCACAGCTCGGCCAGCTTTTTGGCGGATTCCACGCGGATGCGCTTGATCATGCTGCCGCCTTCGCCGATGACGATCCGCTTCTGGCTGTCGCGTTCGACGTGGAGGACGGCGCTGATCTCGCGCTGGTTGTCGTATTCCTTCCAGGCCTCGATCTCAACCGCCATGGCGTGGGGGATTTCGGCCGACAGCTGGTCGAGGAGCACTTCGCGGATCAGCTCGGCGCCGACATGCCGTTCGAGGGTGTCGGTGAGCATGTCGGCGGGGTACAGGAACGGGCCTTCCGGCAGTTTGGTGCGGAGGGCGGCGAGGAGGGGGCCGAGACTGCCCTTGTCGAGGGCGCTGATCTTGACCACCGGGGTGTCGGCCGGCAGGCCGGCGCCGTAGAAGGTGCGGACCGCCTCCTGCTGCTCCTGGTTGCTGGCGTCCCGTTTGTTGATGGCCAGGATGATCGGTTTCCGGCAGGCCTTGGCCAGTTCCAAAACCTGCTGGTCCTCGGCCTGGCCCGGCAGCCGGGTGGGGTCGCCCAGCAACACCACGGCATCGGCGTCGCGCAGAGCCCGGCGCACCCCTTCCAGCATCGCCACGTCCAGCGTGGAGTCACCGGCGTGGACTCCCGGCGTGTCCAGGAACAGCGCCTGCATGTCCGTGGTGCTGTAAACCCCAAGCAGACGGCGCCGGGTGGTTTGCGGCCGGGGGGACACCGCCGCCAGGTGATAGTCCAGCAGGGTGTTGAGGAGGGTGGACTTGCCGGTGTTGGGCCGGCCCAGCAGCGCGACGAAGCCGACGCGGCCGACCGGCCATTCTTCCGGCGCCTTGATGGAGAGGGGGGTGCTCAAACCTTGAACATGGCCTGGAGGTCGCAGTGGGCGAAGGTGTCGAGGGAGAAGAGGGTTTTGGTGCGCAGGATGCCGGGCACGTGGAGGATCTTGTCGGTGATGATGTCCGACAGCGCCTGGTTGTCCTTGACGCGGATCACGGCCACGATGTCGTACTCGCCGGCGACCAGGTGCACCTCTTTGATGCCGGGCAGGTCGAGCAGCTTCTCGGAGATCTTCTTCAGGTCCTTGTCATCAATGTTGATGAGGACGAATGCGGTGACCATGGGAGTGGCCCTTTCCTTGGTGGTGGCTCGTTTTGACATAATTGAAAGCGGTAATCCTGGCGGGGCCGGCCGGCCGGAATGGCGGCCAACGTCCTACGCCTTGGGGGCAATGTATCCGGCACCCGGCCCCATGCAAGCGGACAGCGCCGCCAATTTTGCCCGGCGCCGCGGCGTTTTCTGGAACGGTTGAAGATGGCGGCGGTTCACGCCTTGGCCGCGACCGGGGCGGGGTGCAGCGTGATCATGCGGTGGATGAGCAGCATCTGGACGATGCCCAGCGCCTGGTTGACCGTCCAGTAGAGGGTCAGGCCGGCCGGCATGCTGTAGAACAGGAACGAGAAGAACAGGGTCATGATCATCATCATCTTGGCCTGGGCCGGATCCATGGCGCTGGGGGTGAGCTTCTGCTGCAGGAACATGGTGGCGGCCATCAGGATGGCCAGCGGGCGGATCGGCAGGCCGAACGGCATCCAGGGCAGGGTGTCGGGCTGCGCCAAGTCGGTCACCCACAGGAAGGTCGAATGGCGCAGCTCGATGGCGCCGCGGAAGACGTTGAAGAGGGCGAAGAACACCGGAATCTGCAGCAGCATGGGCAGGCAGCCGCCCATCGGATTGACCTTGTTCTCGCGGTAGACCTCCATGATCTTTTCCTGCTGGCGCCGCGGATCGTCCTTGTATTTTTCGCGCACCGCGGTGATCTGCGGCTGCAGCACCTGCATCCGTTTCATGGACATGGTGCTGTAATGGGTCAGCGGCCAGAACAGCAGCTTGACGATGAGGGTGATGATGATGATGGCCAGGCCGTAGGCCCAGCTGCTCTTCAGGTGGTCGTGGAGGGTCACCATGAACTGCAGGACCTGCTGGGAGATCCAGCCCATCCAGCCGGGATGGAAGAAGAAGAACAGGTCCATCTGCAGCAGGCTGTCGGCGCCGTTGCCCATGGCCTTGAGGTTCTTGTATTCCTTGGGGCCGGCGTAGACGTGCAGCAGGCGGGTGGTTTCGGTGCCGGGCAGCAGGCTGCCGCCGGCCAGGCGGGCGCCGCCGTTGACCGACAGCTGGGGTTGCGCGACGTCGCTGCGGGTTTCGGCCTGGCCCAGGCGGGCGCCGGCAAACGGCAGATGGTCGCCGCCGGTCAGCAGGAAGGTGAAATATTTGGTGTGCAGCGCCAGCCAGTCCAGCGGCGTTTCGGCCAGTTTGGCGGCCTCATCGGGCTTGAGCTTGCCGATGTTCTTGGGGGTGTAGGATTCCAACTTGCCGTTGCCGGCCAGGCGCATCTCGGCGCTGAGGTCGCTCGGCATGCCGAGGCCGCCGCTGGCGGCCTGGCCCGGCGGCAGGCTGAGGGCGCCGGCGCTGAACCACATCGGTTCGTAGGCGACGGTGGCGGCGCTTGGATTGGCGATGGAGATCCGGCATTCCAAGAGATAAGGACGGTCGGGGCTGACGCGCCACTCCTGGCGCAGCCGCAACCCTTGGGGCAACTGGCGTTCCAGCAGGATCCGGTCCGGGGTGGCGCTCACCAGTCGCAGCGGCCCCCAGGCTTTGGCGGCCGCCGCATCCCCGGCCGGCAGCAGCACCCCCAGTGGCGTTGTCGTGTCGCTGCCGAGGCACACCGGGGTCTTGCGGTCGTCCTCATTATAGGTGGCCAGGGAGACGCGGGTCAGGCCGCCGCTGGCGGGATCCAGCAGCGCGTCAAATTTGCCCGCCTGCCGCAGGGGCAGCGGGCGCGCCGGCGCAGCGGCTCCCGCCGGGGCTTCCGGAGCCGCCGGGACGGCGGCGGGGAGGAGGGGGGCGGCAGCAGGACCGGCCGGGGCGGCCGCCGGGGTTGCGGGCTTGGCGGGGGTGGCCGCTGTCTGGGGGGGGGCGGCCGATGGCCGGCCCGACCAGCCCATCCAGTTCATGAGCGGGAACCAGGCGACCAGAAGCACGCCGCACAACCCGGCGCCGATGATTGATTTCTTGTCCATGGAGGGTGACTTGGGGGAATGAAGGCGGGCGGCCGCCGGTGGAACGCGTGGGACGGGCAAAAATGACGAACAGGTAATCTACGCCGTCAACGGGGTTTTGCCGGCGGCACCGGATCAACCAGCGGGCCCCGGTAAAACGGATGGCAGCGCGCCACACGCCACAGGGCGAGTCCCAGGGCGCGCCAAAAGCCATGGGTCCGGAACGCCTCGGCGGCGTACAGGGAACAGGTCGGATCGAAGCGGCAGCAGGGCGGTTTGAGGGGCGACAGCAGGTGGCGGTACAGCCAGATCAGCCCCAGCACCGCGCGTGCCCCCAACCGGAAGCTGCCTCTCGGGTGCCCGAGGGGCTCGCGGCCGGCAGCGGATGGCGCGGGGGAGGGGGCCACTGGTGGAAGATGAGGCGTGATACGTGAGGCGTGACGGGGACGGAACGGCCTGAGCCTTAGGGAGCCTGGGGGACGGCCGGCGGTGGCGGAGAGGCAATGACTCCGAGGCGGGTCAGCAGGCGGCGAAACTCCGGGAGGATCTCCTGAAGCTTCGCATTCAGCATGCCCGCGCGCGGAAAAACGATGACCCAGTACAGTCCCATTTCCGGGAAAAACTGGCGGCCGGCTTCGCGAATCAGGCGCCGGGCACGGTTGCGGCGCACCGCCAGCAGGCTGTAGCGCTTGGAAATGACGGCGGAAAGCCGCTTCTGTCCGTCCGGCGCCGGAAGACAACGAACCACCAGGCGCCGGCCGGCTTCCGCTCGGCCCTGTTCGCGCAGGGTCATGAACTGTTTGCGGGCCCGCAGGCGCGTGGCCCGCGTGAAGGGCCGCTCTGAGTTGGGCGGCAAGGGGCTCAGGCCCGGGTCAGCTGCTTCCGGCCCTTTTGCCGGCGATTGCGCAGCACGTCGCGGCCACCCTTGGTGCTCATCCGTTTGCGGAAGCCGTGGGTCTTCTTGCGGCGCAGGTTGTGCGGCTGATAAGTACGTTTCATGGCGTGTCTCCCCAATCGGGGCCGGGGATGGGCCCGTCATGTTCGGGTCAAAGCGCAGGGTTAAATTTGTAGAAAGGGCGTACTATAACGCCGTCTTTTCCAAGAATCCAGTGGCGGCCAACATCGCCGGGTACCGGACGGACAGGCAACGGTTATGTTAGGCGCGTCATGGATGTCGTGCGGGCGGAGGAAAACGGCGGCCGCACGACAGGACATCATGCCAGGGAGAATACCAATGAGCCGAAATCTGGTGGCCGGGCTGGTGATGATGGCGGCCGTGGCGCTGCTGGGAGCGAGGGCGGCGGCCGCCGACTGGGAGACCAATTTCGACAAGGCGGCCCAGGCCGCCGCCAAGTCGGGGCAGTTTCTGCTGCTGGACTTCAGCGGCTCCGACTGGTGTGGCTGGTGCATGAGGCTGGACGAAGAAGTGTTCAGCCAACCCGAATTCAAGAAGTACGCCAAGAGAAACCTGGTCTGCGTGCTGCTGGATTTCCCCCATCAGAAGAAGCAGAACAAGAAGGTGCGGGCGCAAAATGTCAGGCTGGCCGGGAAATATGGCGTCCGCGGCTATCCGGTTGTGATCATCCTGGCGCCGGACGGCACCCTGGTGGGGCGCACCGGGTACAAGGCCGGCGGCGCCACACCGTATGTCGCGCACTTGAAGGCGATGATTGACGCCTACAAACAGGAGCACCCCTCCGGCGGCCCGGCGGCGCCGGAGCCCGCCTCACCCGCCCCGGCGCCCGGCAAGTGAACCGGCGGGGGGCTCGTCACGATTCACCCGTCCCTATGTGCTTCCCTATGTGCTCCCCGATTGTGCTTTCTTCGCGGGATGGCGGAAGTCCGCGTAACACGCGCCGGTTTGGCAGCGCGCTTCCTGTTCTTCGATCCATTGCGGCAGGCCGACCTGCTGTTGCCGGGTGCCATCGGAGATCAGGTTCGGGTAGCGTTCGGCGAGCGTCTTGAGGTGGGCGCAGGGGTAGTCGCCGCACGCCGAACAAACCTCCAGGTTCCGGTCCCTGGCACATTGGCGGATCGCACAATTGGGCATGCCGCAACCGCCGCGGCAGCCTTTGCAGGTCTGCCGGAGCCGGCTCAAGGTTTCGAGCACGTCCCAAAAGGTCTTGAATCCCGTGATCTCATGCTCACCCCACTGGTCCCAGCCGTCCTTTTGCAGCGTCTCTTTCAGGGCGCTGGCTTGGACGGGCGTCCGGGCCAGATTGCCGCAGAGCCGGCAATACAGCCCGCAATAGGTGACGTGGGTGAGATCCGCCATGGCGTTGTTCCCTTTTTTTTGACCTGCTTCGCGGCTTCGGTTACGCACTTTTTTCTGGTGTGACTTTACCGGGCGGCGGGAGGAAAAACAACTTCGGCTGATGGTTGGGCGGGACTCGAGGGACTCCAGAGACTGGAGAGACCGGAGTGTGTTTGCCGCCTCCCAGGCTCCGGTCTCGCGGGTCCCTCAAGTCACTCGAGTCCAAACCGCGTAAGCTCTACGTCCCTATTCACCCGTCCCTAACGTACCTGAATTATTCATGAATTTGAACAGGAGCAATCCGGAGAGAACGGAGAAAAGCCTCTCTGTGGTCTCTGCGGCCTCCTGTTCAAACTTATTCACCAAACTGTAGCTCAGGGGGGCAGCCCGACGGAGCGTATCCGCCGCGCTACAAGCGCTCAGCTACAACACACCTCAAGCCGTTCTCATGAATAATCCAGGCTAAGGCCCCCATGACGGTGGGGGTCGCCGGAAAATCTCAAGTTGGGGTTGATGGTCGGGGACTCGAGGGACCCCAGGGACTGGAGAGACCGGAGTGGGTGCGCCGTCCTCCCCCAACTCCGGTCTCGCGGGTCTCTCAAGTCACTCGAGTCCAAACCGTAAGTTTTGCGGGGCTTCGCGGACACGATGGCATCCTCCGCGGTAAAAATGCCTTTGCCGGTGCGGCCAATGGTCTGCTCGGAA
>JBAZJM010000220.1:0-8084 GCA_041651315.1 Lentisphaeria bacterium
CCGCGTGCCCAGCGCCACCACGCGCCCGCCCTTGGCGGTCCACCATTTGGCCACCAGCCGGAACTGCTCGGGCGCCCATTGCTTGGCCGTGCCGAACGCCGCCCCGGGCGCCAGGGCCAGCCAGCCTTGGCCGCCGGCGGCGGCCCGGTCCAGCCCCAGCTTGGCCACCCCTTCGGGCAGCGCCGGCACGGTCAGCGGCGGATACACCGGGTCGGTGCTCGCCGGCCCGAACATGGCCACCAGTTCCAAATACTCGCTGAGCTGATGGCAGCTGCCGGGCGGAAAGGCGGCCAGCCAGACCGGCGGCAGCGTGTGGGTCAGCATCCAGCGGCGCCAGCGGCCGCCGCGCCCCACCCGGCAGTTCAGCCCCGCCCCCCAAAAATCCCAGGCGGACCCGAACGAGTTGGGCAGCACCACGCCCACCCCGGCGCCCAGGGCGTGCAGCCGCCATTTGGCCGGCCCCGCCACGCGCGGGCCGTGGAACGGGATCACCTGGTCGACCCAGGACGCCGCCTGCCACACCGCCGCCAGCCCCGCCGGACAGGCCACAAACAGCCCGCAGGGCGGCGGAATGAAACGGCGGATCTGGTACACCGCCGGCAGCGCCATCATGGTGTCGCCCAGCCAGTTGGGGGCCCGGATCACCAGGCCGTTGCCCCACGGCGCCGCCCCGGCCGCCAGCCGCGGCCCGGCGTCTTCCGCAACCGGCGCCTGGATGCGCGGCTCATACAGGTAATACCGGCACGCAGACTCCACGCCCACGGGCGGCGGTGCCAGTTTCACTTCGCTCTCCATCGTCCCTGCCATAAAAATTAAAGTGGTGCCGTTGCTTGGGCGGCCGCCCGCGGTTCCGGCCCCGGCCGCGCTGAAAACCAAAAATTATTCAGTAGACTAACCTAATTCCCCGCCCCCCCCACCGCAAGGCGGCCACCCGCCGGGGTGTATGACAGTTTGGCCGGATGATGTTGGGGCCACCCTTTTGGGAAAAGGGTGCTCCCCCCGCGCTTCGCGCTGTGCAGCCCCGGCTCTGCCGGGTCGCTCACACATTCGCTCTGGATCCCCCTTCCCAAAACTTTTGGATCGTAAACCGGAGGGCGCTTCCGCCACAAGCCCGCGCTCGCAAAGGCTGTGTTTTGCCAAAATGGCTTGTGGCGGAAGCGCCCTCCGCGTTTAGGACACAAAAAGGTTTGACGGAGGGTTTGGGAACCGCCTTTCCTCAAAAGGGGGTTCCCAACAGGGTCCGCCACAAGGTTCAGGCACCGCCCTGGCGGGCGGCGGTGACGGCCGCGGCGACCTGGCCCAGGGCCTGTTCCCAGGCCGCCGGTTCGAGGCCGCCGAAATGCAGGCGGAAATGGTCGGCCGTCGCGTTGTCGGCGGCGAACTCCGCACCGCCGATCACCGGCGCTCCGGCCGCCTGGGCCAGCGACAGGAAGCGCGCCGCCGCCACCTCCGCCGGCAGCCGGCACCACAAGTTGTCCCCGCCGGCCGGTTCCAGCCAGCGGACTCCGCACGGCAGCAGCAGCCGGCGGGCCGCCGCCAGTGCCCGCCGGAAACGCCGCTGCTCGCGCCGTTCCAGCTCCTGCACCCAGGCCGCCAGCGCGCCCTCTTCCAGGAACTGGGCCAGCACCCGCTGGAAAAAGCCCGAAGTGAACAGGTCCGCCTCCGCCTTGGCCTGGCGCACGGCCGCCAGCAGCCGTTCCGGCACCAGGCAGAAGCCCAGCCGGAACCCCGGCAGCAGCAGGTGCGAAAAACTTTTGAGATACAGCAGCTGCTCCGCATCCCCGCGCCGGGCCAGGGCGCGCAGCGGCTGCTGCCGGCCGCGCCCGTAGTCCAGGTCGCTGCACGTGTCGTCCTCCAGCAACAGCACCCCGTGCTCCCGGCACAAGGCCAGCAGGCGCCGCTTGGCGGCGCTGCTGTAGGCCGCCCCGGTCGGGTTCTGGTAGACCGGCATCACATAGGCCAGCCGGAACGGCCGGGTGCGGAACAGCCGGTCGACCGCCTGCGGATCGATCCCGGCCGGCCCCACGTCCACCGCCTCCACCCGCGCCCCGATGCTCTGCAGCAGGCGCAGGGTGCCCGGATAGGTCGGCCGCTCCACCAGCACCCAGTCGTCCCGGTTGACCAGCAGCCGCACCAGCACGCTCAACCCCTGCTGGGCCCCGGAAAACACCGCCACCTCCGCCCCGGCGGTGGCGATCCCCTGCCCTTCCAGATACCGCCGGAGGGCGGCCCGCAGGGCGGCGTGCCCCAGGCCGTCGTCCGCGGCAAAGGCCGCCTCGCCGTCCCGTTCCAGCACCCCGTCCATGATCCGCTTCAGCACGGCCAGCGGAAACCGGCCGCCGCCGGGGCTTCCCGCCGCCCCGGCCACGCGGGTGCCGCTGCCCACCCGGCTGGTCACCAGCCCCTGCCGGGCCAGCTCCCGGTAGGCCGTCACCACCGTCACCGGATTGACCGTGAGCCGGCGCGCCAGTTCCCGCGCCGCCGGCAGCCGCACCCCGGCCGCCAGCCGGCCGCTGCGGATCCGTTCCGCCAGCTGGCCGGCGATCTGCCGGTACAGCGGTTCCGGCCGCGCCGGATCCACCGCGGGCAGCCAAGCCGCCGCCCCGTCGTCTGTCCGCTGGTCATCCGGCATCGTCATCAGCCCCCCGCATCGGCACACCGCAACGTCATGGGCATAACATAACCGGAAACCACGGCGTAAACCGAGCCCCTTAGGAACCGGCAGGAAGCATCGGTTCTGGATTTTAAACCCATCCGGGCGGTTTGAAATATGGAACCAACGTTCAGACTCGCTTGAACGGCATGACCTACGTCAGGGCAGTGTGGACATGCAAGCTGCCCGCGGGTCACCAGTCCACACGAGCCTTTTGCTCGATAATCGGTCATACATTTGCGGTCTCGCGATATCTCTTAATATTCTTTTTGATCGTCGCCAGCGCACACTCTGTCGCAAAATAGGCCTTATTCTTTTTTGACACATCGATAACATCAGCTATACGGTTGTCTTGGTATCTGACCTCTAAGAGGATCTGATGATCGGAATCTGGATCGAGCGATAATAACTCTTTGTACCGGCGATCCAAATACCAAGCGGCTCCCCATGTGCCCAATCCGCGAATACCTGCGAAGAAAAAATCCTGGAGTGGTACATTAACTGGATCGCCTTGGCGCTCGGTGTCCGCAAAGCGAGCAAGAACAGCGTAGTCCACAGCACAGATCTTCCCAAGATGCGCATTCCATTCCCCAGACACAGGCATGGTTCGGCGTTGTTCGTCCAAGTATTTTGCCATCGGCGACTTAATTATTATCTTATCTCCGTTAATATTCCATTGAATACTCGCGTGCTTCGTTGATGATCTGGGTAAAATTTTAAAGCAAGAACGCGACTGATAACGTGTGAGTTGATCCATCGCGCGTCGGTAACGTGGAACGCATATCCATACGCGATTCATTAGATCCAGGTTTGGCGGCGCGTCAACATCAGTGAATACCTTATAGTCATGAAACCCTAAAATGCTCATGTTTTTCTGTATTTTATGCACCGTCTTGTAGTCTTCAAAGTACAGAGTTGGTACGAGTCTTGATAGCCAATATTCATTACCGCTGCTGTTCTGCATAGTTTTACGTTGAACGGGTGGGTACATTATGGAAAGACGCGGGTCAGTAGCTTGTTCCGACAATCCGAGTCGCCAAAATTTGCTCAAACAATCTCTCTTAAATGGAGACATCCGCATCTTGATGACAACATTGTATAGATCGTGAGTGAAAAACGACTTAAACTCTTCTGGTTCTTTATATCGCCTATACACAACTCCCATTTTCTGAAGTCGTTCTCGCAGTTCACGAACTTTTACCTCCTGTTCACCCTTATCGTTATTATCTGGAATATCCCTAAAATAGGCTAGAATTGTGAGGCGTGGATTTTTTATGTAGCGTTCAATTACTGTATTAATCTCTCGCTCTGTATTTGATTGCGTATGCCCTAATTCTGTCTGTCCATATCGCTTATATAGAATAAGTACAAAGAACTTTGCTTTTGCCACTTCTCGATTTAGAACGTCCTGCAACTGTTCTTCTGGTATGCGCGGTGTCACAGGAGGCATGTTCTCCCAACGCTTGGCATCAACAGAGATGCCAAGCGATTCGCGACAGCCGCGATTCAAGGCATTGATAGTTTCGTCCGCGAATTGTCGCTCCGCCTCAACATCTCCGGGGGAAGCAATGAACGCATTGTAACCGCAGTATGTCGTTTGCATAATGTCTCCTTGTTCTGTCATCGAAAGTTTTCGCCCCATCGACCCCCTGTGCCGAAGCGAATGGGTTTTCCAGCAGAGCGATATAGTTAGGTTTTTAAATCTAGTGAAAACAAAACCCGAGTTAAAACGACTCTTCCGGGTTTTGTGTGGGTAACTTTTAAGCTCAAACGGCATCACCGTGGCCCCTTTTCCCCCAAAAAATCCCCGCGAACTTTTTTGGTTTTTCCGCACGACGGTTTGTAACTATCTTATTGGAATAGAGTTATTATCTACTAAAATGGACTGAAGCCACCTCTGAAACCCGGAGTTACCCACAGTATTTGCCTCTGTCTCCGACGAGCTTGTTCTGCCTTGCTTCGTGCGGCGCCCATTCTCGACAGAGGCAAATCCTATGGATAACTCCTAACACCCACACAAACCCCGGAACCGCCTTTAAAACAACCTGACATGTGTCATCGTGCGGATCCGAATACGCTTGACATCGCCACGTATAAGAACTGACGATAGTACTCATGCCTTCAGGATTAGATATGTCGTTATATTTACAAACGAATTAACCACCAGAAATAGTAACCGCTATAATACTATAAATAAAAAATTCAAACATCAATATTATTGCCTCCATTTTTCCCTAGTATTCTTAATTATTGTTTCACAATTGCGATGCCAGTTGCACCACAATATGAAATAAACACAGGCATCACTTCGTAGTCTTCCGATGTTTTATTATTGTTTCTTGGCTCAAGCACTCCCCCCAAAATACTGCAACACGTCGCCAAATAAAACGCCGAATTAAGCGCGGAAACGACAGGGATGTAGCTTTTAATTGTTGTTTTACCTAACCGTTCGGGTTGTGAGTTGAACCTACGACACAATGGGCCTAGAATACCCAGCACACTGTTGTTAAACCATCTCTTCGGGTTTCTTGTAGACTATAAGATGATCACCGGACTTGCATATAGCGTAACGGCAATCGTTGTCCTCGGTAAGGAGTCTCGCCTTCTCGCCATGGTCAGGACAGACCAAGAGTCCTTCTGCATGATCATCCGCAGAACCAGACGAAAAACAAAGGTGGCGATCCTCGCTTTTGGTAATCTGTCCTTGACTATCTATAGTCATCTTTCTGCCGCACTTGATGCAGTATCGCTCAACCAAGGTTCCGTCACTGGGCAATTTTACTGGGATTGGGTTGCGGCATACTGGACACGTCACAGGTCGTTTTCCCATAGGGCGTGAGATCACTACGCCGTCTTTGGTGCGATGGGCATGAAACATCTCTCTGCACTTGTCGCAGCGAGGGCTTGCACTTGCAGCACCCTGCAATCCAATTAAGCATTCGGTTCGCGTACCACAGTATGGGCAGTTGACAAACTCCCGAGAAAAAGAATGGACGCCGTCTTGAATTCGCGTGTATATCGACTTCAGTTTTTCCAAATCCTCTCGAAATAGTTCTCGCCCCTTCGGATCCGAAATCGCCTTGTCTTCATATTCTTCCATTCTCGTGATGAGGTTGCCAAGGGATGCGATCGTCTCGTTATGACTCGTTGGGTCAAACTTCTGGCCGCTTAGTTCAGCAATGTCAGTAATAAGACCGCCCAGCACCGGAACCACCTCCGCAACCAGGTTCAACGACTCTTGGGCGGGCGTATTCCCTTCAATCGTCCGCTTTATGATGGAGATGATCTGGTTAACAGATGATCCTAAGTGCCGATTGATGGCGGCGAGGCGTGCCACCACTTGTCGTCGTGTTCGATCTTCTGGGGCAATGGTGTCGCCGAGAAGAGCCCCTCCAATTGCCGTGAGAAGGGCTCCCACCAGGCTAATACCGCTGACGCCCTGTGACGTACTACTGGCGTATGCTCCTGCTCCAACCATAGTCAGTGATGCGACAAGCCGAAGCAGTTTTTCACGAATCCACTCCCCGAGTGCGTTCATGTTTCTACCCCCCTCTTTCCATGAGTGACGATGACCTACAATATAGACGTCCAATCGCAAAACCTAGGAGGAGAGCGCCCCGAAAATTGTTTGTGCCATGTACCTTACCGTGCTTGAGAGCGGGCGACAAGTGTCGCATATTCCCCAGGCTACCGCCCTCGGCGGAGAACGGAGGCTGGATTCGTTTCCCCTGTGGCCCAAGGCTTGCCGCCGGGGTTCAACTGGAGGCGCTGGTGTAGAAGCGCAGGGCGAAACGCCAGAAGGCACGGCTGACCGCCAGCAGCGCCAGCCCGAGCGCTACGGCGGCCCCGAACAATTCCGGGCTGAAAACCGCCCCGACCACCGCCCGCGCCGGGATGGTGGTCAGGAACGCCACCGGGATGACGAAGGTGAAAAACACCTGGAAACGCGCCGGGTAGGCGTCCAGCGGATATTTGCCCGCCTCAAGCATGCTGCGCAGCACAAAGGTGATGTTGTAAATCTTGACGAACCAGATGCTGAGCGTGCCCAGGATGAACCACAGGCTGTACAGCACCAGCAGGCCGGGGATGAAGAACAGCAGGCCGTGCAACAGCGCCGCCGCCGTGATCCCCAGCTTGCCGGCGGCGTAGCCGAGGATAGAACTTGGGGACAGGCAGATGGTGCGTCAACATCTCGTAATTCATCCGTCCCCATTGCCCACGCCGATTGTTTGAGCCGCTTTATTGGGCTCCTCTTTTTTTTCAATCGGCGATATGGTCAATTGGTTGGAAACCATTCGGTTTCTCATGGTCTTTCACGTTCCTGCGGTAATAGAAGCGTCCCGGGCCGCCGTCCAACACCACTTGTCTCGCGAGACCATCGGCTCCAAAATAGACGCCGACCCGGTCAGTCTTTCCATCCAGACTGACGTGCCAGTTCTTCTTCAGTTTGAGACTGCGGTTTGGCGCACCAAGCAAGGCGAGGACATCACGTTCGTTGGAACTTGAGTCAATCTGCCAGAGTGTCTTGAGGCAGAAGCCCCGCTCAGCCGGAAACATCTTGGCCAACTGAGCCTCTGGATTCTTCACATCACCGGCTGTATTGAAGAAGTCGATCGCCGTCAGGACGATGACGATGAGACCTACGATGGTTGCGATCAAAAATATCTTTCGTTTCATGTCACCTCTTCCGTTCCCAATACAATAAGAATTCTGCGTTGTATTGCCCACGCAAAATCCCCGTTAAGCAAGCCCGGCGCGACAAGTGGTGCGGCATTTTGGTATTGATCCGCCGTTCCCGTCCTCGTTGGGACGCAACTTTACCGGGCGGCGAAATGAAAGGCAAGCGTCCGGCGAAAATAGCTGACAAGGGATGCGGGCGGCGAGAGCTCCGCCCGGTGCCGATGGCGGTCGACTGCAGTCGATTGCAATCGGCAGGGAACAGGCACACAACGTACCCGCCCCTGCCGGCCCAAAAACCCGATTGCCCGGCGCGCGTGGACTACGAAGTGGCCGTAACGATACCGACCCCGACGGAAATGGGAACCCCCTTTTGAGGAAAGGTGGTTCCCAAGCCCTCCGTCAAACCTTTTTGTGCCTTTTGCGGATTCCGCAGGCAGCTCCTGCTGTCCCAGTCGTGGCCGGTCGCCCGAAAGCTGCCTGCGGAATCCGCAAAAACGTACAAAAGTTTTGGGTAGGGGTTTGGGGATCACCCTTTTCCAAAAGGGTGGCCCCAACCAATCATCATTGTCTCCCCCCCCCCATCCCGCGGGCGCTGGCGCGCCGGGTGATCCTACTTATGTTAGGGAGCCTTGCCGCCGGAGGGCGGTTCACCTGCGCAACAACTGGCCGTCACGGCCGTGAGGATTTACCAAACTCCCATGAACCCGACCCCGCACGACTGGGAAAACCCCGCCCTGCTGCACCGCAACCG
>JBAZJM010000221.1:0-8075 GCA_041651315.1 Lentisphaeria bacterium
CCCGGCCCTGCGTTATTATGTCCAGGGGCAGTCCTTCAGCTACGCCGAGCTGTCGGTGTTTTTGCGGCAGTCGTTTGCCGACATGAAAAGCCAGAAGGTCATTTGGCTGGAAAGCACCGCCCGTGAACTGGCGCCGGACACCGTGCTGTGGACGTCCCGCGGCCGGAATCCGGTCGTGGAGGCCGGCGGCCGCGAAATCGAATATCTGCTGGCGGAAAGCTGGGTGTGGCGGAAATTCGGCGGCGTCTGGAAAGCCGTCCATTATCAGGAATCGTTCCTGGAAATGCCGTCCCGGGAAAAATGCGCGCGGGTGGAAGTTGCGCTGGCCGCTTTCGCGGCGGGGTTCAAGCCGGAAGCGCGGGATCCGCAATCCGTCATGCCCGCCCTGGAAAAATTCGTCCGCGGACATGACGACGTCGCCGGCGCGGTGTTTGCCTTCGCGCCCCGCCAGGGCGCCGGCCTGCCGGTGCCCTATGTGTTCCGCCGGCACGGCGAGCTGGTCCGCAAGCTGGAACCCGCCGATTCGTACCTCCAGTGTGACTGGTATGCCAAGCCCGCGGGCAGCGGCAAGCTGGCCTGGTCCGAGCCCTATTTCGACACCCATGGCGCCGAAAAAATGATGATCACCTGCGGCCTGCCCCTTTTTGACGCGCAAGGCCAGCTGCAAGGCGTGTTGACCGCCGATGTCGCGTTTTATTGAGTTCCGGTGATGGTATGGGGGACGGCTGTGGCGGCGGCTGTGCCCGGCGCCTGCCGTCTCCTTCGCGGCTGGCATCGCCGCGGCCTGGACATTGGCAAACCGCCACACGCTAAAGCGTGAACTCAAACGACCTGCGCCCCGTGTGTCGAATTGTCATTTTTTGACATTCGTTGGGCGGTTTTTTTGGCGCAATGCCCGGTGGCGTGCCATAGTACCCGGCTATGCCTTTTTCTCTTCTCACTCCCTTCCGCAACGGCAGTGCCGTCCCGCGCGCCGCGGTGCCCGTGCTGGCGATGGACGGCTTCCGGGACACGCTGCTGGGAGTGGCGGCGGCCGGCGGGCGTCTCCTAGCCTATTTTGCCGCCCCCGAACCCAACGGCCGCCTGCGCCTGTGGGCGGTGCTGGGGCAGGACGCCACCGGTGAGCTGGCCGCGGTGGCCGCCGAACCGGCCGGCGACCATTTTCCCAGCGTGGCGGCGGAGTGGCCGCAGGCCGCCGGTTTCGAGCGCGAAATTGCCGAACAATGGGGGCTGCATCCGGACGGGCATCCGTGGTTCAAGCCGCTTCGCTTCCATGCCTCCTGGAATGCCGGCCCGGATGCCTGGGGACGCAACCCGGATCTGCCGGTGCTGCCCGGGGTCACCGAGTTTTACCAGGTCCGCGGCGAGGGCGTGCACGAGGTGGCCGTGGGGCCGGTGCATGCCGGCATCATCGAACCCGGCCACTTCCGGTTCCAATGTTATGGTGAGGAAGTGCTGCACCTGGAAATCGCCCTGGGCTATCAGCACCGGGGGGTGGAGCGCGCCCTGCTGGGCGGCCCGAACTTGCAGACCCCGCACCTGTTGGAAACGGTGGCCGGCGACACCACCATCGGGCATCTGACCGCCCATGCGCTGGCCATGGAGGCGCTGGCCGGCATCCAGGCGCCGGCGCGCGCCCAGGCCCTGGGCGTCATCGCCCTGGAGCTGGAGCGGCTGGCCAACCATACCGGCGACCTGGGGATGCTGGCCAACGACATTGGGTTCCTGCCCACCGCCTCCTACTGCGGCCGGCTGCGCGGCGACTTTCTCAATCTGACCGCCATTCTGTGCGGCAACCGGTTCGGCCGCAATCTATTGCGTCCTGGCGGCTTGGCCTTTGACCTGGACGCCGCCGGGGTTGGGCAGCTGGGGGAACGGCTGGAGGCCGCGTTCAGCGACACCGCCAATGCCGTCCGGCTGCTGTGGGAAACGCCCACCATTGCCTCCCGTTTCGAGGGGACGGGCATCCTGGATCAGCCGGCCTGCCGCAGCCTGGGCATGGTCGGCGTGGCGGCCCGCGCCTGCGGCGTCGCCCGCGACGTCCGGCATGATTATCCGGCCGGCATTTGGAACAGCCTGTCGGTCGCGCCGGCCGTGGCCGCCGGCGGCGATGTGCAGGCCCGGGCCTGGGTGCGCTGGCTGGAAATCGAGGCCAGCGTCCGCCTGATCCGGGACGTGCTGCAGCAACTGCCCGACGGTCCGGTGCGGACGGCCCTGCCGGCGCTGGCTTCGGACCGCCTGGCGGTGGGGCTGGCCGAGGGCTGGCGCGGCGAGGTGGTCCATGTCGCGCTGACCGGCGCCAACCGTCATTTTGCCCGCTACAAGGTGGTGGACCCGTCGTTCCGCAACTGGCACGGCCTGGCCGTGGCCATGCGCGGCCAGGCGGTTTCCGACTTCCCGGTGTGCAACAAGAGTTTCAATCTGTCCTACTGCGGGCATGACCTATGATGAACGTGATCGCGGCGCGCTGGCGGCAGGGGCACCGGACCGCCGCCTATCCGAAAACCCCGCCCACCCTGCCGGAGCGCTTCCTGGGCCGGCCGGAGCTGGCGCCCGGCCTGTGCGCCGGCAGCTGCCGCGCCGCCTTGGCGGCCTGCCCGGCCGGCGCCCTGCAGGGCGGCGACGGGGGCGGCGACCGGGCGCCGGTGGCCCTCGACCTCGGCCGCTGCCTGTTTTGCGGCGCCTGCGCCGCGGCCTGCCCGGACGCCGTCCGCTTCACCCGCGAGCACAGCCTGGCGGCGCGCCAGCGTGACGACCTCCTGGTGCATCCCGGCGCCCCGGCCGTCAAGGCGGCGGCGCTCGACGCCAAGGCCCGGCGGCTGTTCGGCCGTTCGCTCAAGCTGCGCCAGGTCAGCGCCGGCGGTTGCAACGCCTGCGAGTCCGACACCAACGTGCTCGGCACCCTGACTTATGACCTGGGCCGTTTCGGCATCCAGTTCGTCGCCTCGCCGCGCCATGCCGACGGCCTGCTGGTCACCGGGCCGGTGACGGAAAACATGCGCGCGGCGCTGCTGGAGACCTGGCAGGCCGTGCCGGAGCCGAAGCTGCTGATTGCGGTCGGCGCCTGCGCCCTTGCCGGCGGCCCGTTCCACGGCCAGCCGGAGGTTCACAACGGGGTGGCCGGCCTGCTGCCGGTCGACCTCTTCGTGCCCGGCTGCCCGCCGCATCCCTACACCATTCTCGACGGCCTGCTCCGGCTCCTGGGCCGGATCCCATGACGCTCCAGCCGCCGCACCGGAAAATGGCCTTCGGCCGGTTCGACTACGCCACCTTCCTGAGCTTCATGGCCTATGCGGCCGGCTCGGTGGCGGTGCCGGTGGTGCTGGTGTCGCTGGCGCGCGACCTTGGCTTTTCCTTGGAGAGCGGCGGCCTGGCCGCGGGCGGCGCCCTGCATCTGGGGCGGAGCCTGACGATGGTGGCGGCGATGCTGCTGTGCGGGTTTGCCGCCGGCCGCTGGGGCAAGCGCCGTACCTTCGGCTGGTCGGTCATCCTCATGGGGATTGGCCTGGCCCTGTGCGCGGTGGCGCCCAGTTACGGCTGGCTGTTCCTGGCCCTGCTGCTGGCCGGGGCGGGCGAAGGGGTCGTGGAGGGGCTGGCCACGCCGTTCGTGCAGGACCTGCATCCGGCCGAACCCGGCCGTTACATCAATTTCTCCCACGCCTTCTGGTCGGTCGGCGTGGTGGCCGCGGTGCTCGCCGCCGGGGTGCTGCTCACCCTCGGCGTTTCCTGGCGCCTGATCCTCGGCGGCGTGGCCGTCTGCGCGCTGCCGCCGGCGCTCTTCCTGCTGCTGCCGGCCCGTCCCGGCCATGAGTACCATGAACCGCCGGACGGGGTCCATTGGAGCACCGTGCTGGGGCACGCGGTGGCGATCATGAAATTGCCGCGCTTCTGGCTGTTCTTTGCGGCCATGTTCGTGGCCGGCGGCGGCGAATTCTGCCTGACCTTTTGGTGCGCGAGCTACATTCAGCTCACCCTCACCGCCGCCGCCTGGGCCGGCGGCGTGGGCACCGCCTGTTTTGCGGGCGGCATGGTGCTGGGGCGCACCGGCTGGGGATATCTGATCAAGCAGCGGCAGCTGCGGGCGCTCATTGTCTGGTCGGCCCTGGGCGGCACTACGGCGACCCTGCTGTTCCCCCTCGTCACCAATCTTTGGCTGTTCTGCGGCCTGCTGTTCCTGGCGGGGGTGGCCACGGCGCCGTTCTGGCCCAGCGTGCAGAGCTATTGCGCCGACTGCCTGCCGGGGACCGACACCACCATGCTGTTCGTCCTGCTGTCCTGCGCCGGGGTGCCGGGGTGCGGTTTCTTCACCTGGCTGATGGGGTACGTCGGCAACCACAGTGGCGGCCTGGCCCACGCCTTTTGGCTGGTCCCCGCCTGCTACCTGATCCTGGCGGCCCTGATCGGCTACGACTGGCACCGCTATATCAGGAAAAGCAGAAATTTAGGATCGTCATGTACACTGCGTTAGGCTAAAGCTTGTTAGGCTGTAGGCATTAGCCGAGCATCGAACATTCAACGGTGAACATCCAATGTGGATTTTCCGGCAACAGTCGACGTTGAATGTTTCATGCGCATTTTGCAACAGATTTCACGGTTAGGCGCTAGTGTGGTATAAACCAGGGATGCGATGTTCCCCTTTTCGCGGCGCAGTTTCATTCGGCCTTGTCATTGGTTGGTTCATCATGCATCACGGTGCCGTCGTCTCGGGCATCCACCGTTTCCTCACGCAGGCGGCGGAAGAACAGACGCATGTCCTGCCAGCACCCAATGGTGAACCAGACGGTGGTGACGATACCGACCACCATGGGCAGGAAAATCCCGGTGACCAGCCAGTACTTCGCCCACAACTTGTTGGACCACGGGTGCACAAAATAAGCCGCCGTACCCGCCACAAACAACAGGAACCAGAACATCGACCAGACAAAGATGCCGACAGTGATCCAGCGATCCATGCGGTTGAAGTGCTCGTCAATGCCGATGATCCGGTACAGCCAGCAGACCGTGTGGGGCGTCGCGTGAACCGCTTCCCCGGCCGCCTCGGGCTCCACCGCATAGTCTCCGCGGTGGAGCAGCCGATCCATATTGTGCGGTTTCTTGCAGGTCAGCAGTGACACCACCACGTAGCTGAGCAGGGCGGCCAGCGTCGCGTAAAACGAAATCTGCATGCCATTGAGGAAGAATTCTTGTCCCAACATCTTTTGATAATAAAGCCGTACGCCAATGCCGCCCACCGAGAGAATGGAACCCACCAGCATGCCCGTCCAGGCGCCGACACTCGTGCCCCGGCTCCAGTAGAGTCCGCCAATGATGGCGGCGCCTGCGCCGCCCGTGAAAATCGCCTGGGTCACCGAAAACCATAGGACGATGTATTCCGTTTGCGGAAACAATGCGCCAAAGAGAAAAGCGAACACGGCCACACCGGTGACTCCGTACCGCAGCAGCAACAGATGCTGCTTGACCGACAGCGGCTTCTTGCGCAACGGCATGACGACATCCTGGACGAAAATGCTGCTCCATGAGTGCAGGTGAATACCGTCGCCGGAAATGATTCCCATCAGGCAAATGGCCAGCAGCATGCCCTTGACCACCATGGGCAACATATGGGACAGGGCGATCGGCACACGCATCTGATCCGCCACGCTGGGATCACCGATTTGGGCCAGGGACGCCTGCACCCCTGTTGCTCCGCCCGGGCTTTTGAGATAGGTCATGGCGCACACCGCCAACAGGGTGATCATCACCCCTTGGGCAAACCCGCGCCATCCTCCCAGAATGCCCCCCATCCGGGCCTCATGGGGTGTCGCTGAAGAAGAGTTGAAGGCATGATTGTTCTGCCACGCCATGGTCGAATAAATGCCGACCCCAATCCCCATCAGCACGTACCAGAGGTTGAAATCCTTGAGCGAAAACGAGTCGAAGGGATTGACCAACGACTTCCCCGGTTCAGTGGCCAGCAACATGGTGCTGGTATCGGACCAGCTAAAAAAGAAGACGACCACCACGATTGAGATGAAAACGAAAAAGAGCTGCGAAATCATTCCTTGCGCACAATCGGACAACAGCACGGAGATCTGGCCACCAACTGTGGTCATCACCGTGCAGATGGTCAGAAAGACGGCCATCAAGATCAAGTAGGTCGGCACGTTCACGGAAAAAAGGTGGACCTTCTGCGGCAGTTCCAGGAAATAGACCATGAACCGCGCCCCGGTGACCGGGATGATGCCGAAATTGATCAGGCCGGCAAAGAACGCCAAGGCTCCCGTAAACAGGCGGAACTTGCGGGTATAACGCATTTCAAAAAACTGCGCTAGGGTCATGGCGCGCGTCTGGCGGTAGCGGTAGATGACAAAACCGCTGATGGCCACCAGAAGGCCGACGGGCACGGAGATCTGGCCCCACCAGCCAAGGGTGAACCCCGAGACCCAAAACATCTGAAACATCATCACATAGACCACGGCGCCCGATCCCTGTTCGCTGCGGGCTGTACAGAGGAGGAAGCGTCCGGCATTGCGGCCGCCGGCCATGAAGTCGGCCACGCTACGGATGTAACGCCGGGAATACAGGGCAATGCCGCAGCATACCGCCAAGGGCAGAACCATGATCGTCCAGTCAATCAAATGCATAGGAAACGTCCCCCGTTGGCCGCTTCGCCAGGTGGTGGTCGTTGTGGTGTGCGCGGCACGGATCGAACGTCTTTATTCTGACGCGCCGAGGACGTTGCGGCGGACTGCCGTCTCTTGGGCTTTGGCTACTGCCGAGAAAATGGCGACCAGAGCGGAGCCTGAATGGTTATTTTTGCGTCCAGGTTTTCCATTCTGATAAATCCAATTCAACCGTCCCAGGATCAAAGGCGGAAAAACTGACCTCCGCGCGAACCGCGTTTTGGCCATCGGTCGGTGGCTGCAAGCCGGCATAGCTCACGACATGACTTTCCCTCAGCACGCCGTCAAGAAAGACGGGAAATATGTTGGGCTCCAATCGGCTGACGGAACCGTCGCGATTGGTTACCCGCACATCGATATACGCCGGCGAACCTTTTTCCGGACGGCGTGACAAGGTGAAATAAATACCGTCGGTTTTGATCTTCGGCAGAGAAGCACGAAACCGAACCGTGGGCGTTTTACCGCCAAATTCCATTTTTACCCCCAGCCGATCCCCTGTTCGCGTGAGTTCCGCCCGGCTTGGTGCATCCGGTACGCATTGAATATTGTCGTCGATCAATGATGACAATGGTTTTATCCCCAATATGTTATCATAAATAAACGAGACGGAAACGCTCGCCCGGCCATGATTCGTGGCAATCATGATGCGCTGCACGTCGTTTTTGTATTGGTCATCGGCGGAAATACCGGTTTTTACCACCACACGTCCCATGGCAGGCACGGTGACGGATGTCTGCTCAAAGGTTACGTGCCAGCCATCGGGGGCTTTGGCTTGAAGATCCCCCCGCCATTCTTGCGCGTTGAAATTGTAGACATACAAGTCGCCCGTGACTTCCTGCTTCAGGGAGTCCAGGATAAAGGTCCGTTGGGTATTAACTTTCCATCGTGTCTCCCGCGGAGTCCGCACAAAATCCAGGATGATGCGGCTGGCGGCCGGTTTCGTCTGGGGGGAAATCGTCACCGGATGAGTGGGTTCAAGCGTTTCCGCGTCATGATGCATCACCATAAAAACGGGCTTGTCGTCAAGAGGCACGGAGCCGGGACCGGCCGCGATTTTTTCTCCCGTCATGAAATAAAGGGTGTCATTCGGCAACAGCTCAATGGTTTGTTTCGAGCCGGTGGACCATAACACGGCCACCTGACGTCCCTGGCCGCGGTAACGGTGCCCTTCCAGCCCCTTGGGCAACGCCATTTTTCCGGCATAGTCAAGATTGCCGAGCCAATGATTGTAGGTGGCGAGCCCCGCGTAACTGGAAGTGGCGGTCAAGCCCGGGGCCAGCATGCCCCAGATTTTCACGCCTTCGTTGTAATAGGCAAGGCAAAAGGTGAAGAAACGGGACCAGCCGTATTGAGCGCCGTACACCCAACTTTTAATCAGGCGGGCCGTCACCTCTTCCCGCGCTTCATCGGGAA
>JBAZJM010000222.1:0-8068 GCA_041651315.1 Lentisphaeria bacterium
GACCGTCTTCCAGCCGGCGTTTTCGGGCAGGTGCAGATAGCGGTCCAGCAGCGTCGTGACACAATCCCCCGCCGGATCGAACCACATCTTGAAGTCGTCCGTCTTGAACCCCTTGACCAGCGGATGCCCGGTGTCGCGGGAAACGAACTGGCGCCCGCCCATGGAACAGCCCAACACCTCGATTTCGTCGCCGGCCACCGCATGCTTGCCGGCGGGGAGTTCGAGCAGGACGACGCGGGTGCCGGCGCGCACGGCGCGGCGCAGGGCGGCGGCCTGTTTTGTGACCAGGACGGGATCATCGGCCAGCACCAGCGCCCCGATCGTCCCGGCCGGCGCCGGGGCCAGCCCCAATTCACGGGCCAGGCGGGCGGCGGGGCCGTCTTCGGCGCCAAGCACGGTCACCGCGGGCGCCGCGGGCACGGCGGCCGGCAGGGCGGGGAACAGCGTCAGTTCCAGCTCATTCTCCGTCAGGGTTTGGCCATCGGCGGCCACCAAGGCGGCCTGCAACGTCATTATGCCGCGGCCAGCCGCGGCGGGGGCGGTGAACTCGATCAGCCCCTGGCAGCGGCTGGAACAGGCAACCACTTCGGCCGCAACGTCTCCGGCGGCCACCGCCCGGCCTTCGTGCAGCACGCGCCAACGCAGGCGCGCCCCGGCGGGCGCCTCCTGGGTGTCGTTGCACAGCCACGCCTCGACGCCGACCGTTTCCCCCGCGAACCAGGCGGCGCGGTCGGTGCGCAGGCTGACCAGGAACGGCGCCAGCGCCTCACGGTAGGCGAAGAAAGCCGGCTTGGGATGCCGATCCACATCCATGATCGTCTTCATCCAGCCGGAGGGGAAGGCGTCAATGAACAGGTGGATGGCGATACTGACCATGCGGGCATCGCGGCGGAACGCCTCGGTCATGATCCGGGTCGACCACGCCTGGTGCCGCTGGCTGAACGCGATCCAGTCCTTCATGGTGCGCTGGGTGTCGTACCACATGAAATGGAACTTCCAGCTCTGGGCCTGGACGATGCGCTCGGGGGTCCAGGCATGCTCCTCGGCCGGCGTCCGCGGCAGCCAATCCTTGGGATAATGCGCGCGCATGGTGGATTCCGCCTCCAGCCCCTCGGCGCCGAACTCGCCGCAGCCATAGTTCCAGCCGGGCTTGACCGGCTGCCACCAGCCGCGGTGCAGCTTGCCGATCTCGACGCCGTGACCGTTGTACCAGCAGCAGTAGCAGTGGGTGTCGGGCAGGCCGACCGCCGGCGGGTCGTAGTCGCCGTCGACCGGCTTGATCACGCGGTCGGGGTTTTCCAGCCGCACCGCCTGGTCGCAGGCCAGGAAGAAACTTTCCAGTTCGGGCCGGCTCAGCATGCGCCCCGCCTTTTTGGGCACCCAGGTCAGGGGGAACGGCTCGTTGATGTAAGTGACCGCGATCGAGCAGGCATGGGCGCGGATCAGCTTCTCCATCTCCCGCGCCTGGCGCACCCCTTCGGTGAACTGCCGGCGGGTGATCAGGGCGAACAGAGGCAGGTCGCTCTGCAGCATCAGCCCGAGCCGGTCGCAGAGTTCATACATCGGCCGCTGCACCGGACGCTGGGTCAGGCGCAGGAAATTCATGTTACAAAGCTTGGCCAGCAGGATGTCGTCGACGAGCCGCTTCCAGTCGTTCTTCATGATGTCCTGCTGTTCAAAGCCCATGGTATTGGCGCCGCGCAGGCGGATTTCGCGGCCGTTCAGGATGAAGCGGCCCTTCGGCTCGCACGCCTCATCCAGCCTGAACGAGCGCATGCCGAACTGCTGCCGGCGGGCGTCGGCCAACACCTTGGCGCCACCCGCGTCACCCGCCTTCGGCAGGCGCCACAGGCGTGCCTGGAGCTGGTACAGCCAGGGAGAGTCCGGGTTCCACCAGCGGAAATTCTTGGGCATCGGCAGGCGGAAGCGGAACTGATTGTGCGCCGGATAGAACGGTCCGGGCAGCGCCACCGCCTGGTCACGGCGGACGGTGGCCCGGAAGTTCTGGCCGAAAATGGCCAGGGTCACTTCATAATCCTCGTGCCGCAACTTGTCGCAATTCCAGATTTCCACCCACACCTCGGCCATCCCCTCCTCGGGCAGCGGCCGGACGAACAGGTCGTGAATGCTCTGCGGACTCCGCGCCTCGATGCGTACCGGCTGGTAGATGCCCATGCCCGGGGGACAATGATGCCAACCGACCGCCGGATCGTCATAGCCGGGACCGGTGGCGGCGTAGATCTTGTCGCCATCGTAGAGATGGCCGTCGGCGCCCCAGGACTCGTTGCCGAGCGTGGCGGCGTCATTCAGCACCCGCACCAGCAGCGTGTTGCGCCCCGGCCGGGCCGGGCCGCCGATCTCGAACTCGAACGGCGCGAAGAAGCCCTCGTGGGTGCCAACGCAGAGGCCGTTGACGTAGACCTCGGCGACGTAGTCAACGCCGTCGAAACAAGCGAACAGCGCCCCCTTGGCCTGCATCTCCGGCGTGACCTCGAACTCGGTGCGGTAGAGGGTGGAGGCGCGGCCCAGCGGGGCGCCGTAGTGCGGAATCCGCACCGTCTCCCAAGTCCCGGCCCCGTCCAGCACGGCGGGGAAGTGGCGCCGGTCCTCCTCGCCCTCAATGCGCCAGGCGAACTCCGGCAACGGCGTCACCAGCCGGGTGCTGTCGACGGCCGGCGCCAGGTCGCGCAGAAACGGCGCGTGCCGGCGGCGCAGGCGCGCCAGTTCCCGGTTCAGCGCCGCCTCGGTGCGGAGTTTGGGCAGCGGCGCCCAGGCCACGGCGGCGGGATCGGCCGTGGCCGGCAAACGGTTGGCGGGGCGCGGTGGCGGTTCCGGGGCGCGCAGCACCTGGTCGCGGTACTGGGCGCGCTGGCCGGCGAGGTCGGCGAACAGGTCGCGGGGTTTGGAATCGCCGGCGTGGCTTTTCTTGGGAGTGGTGTTAGTGCTCATGGGTCCTCTGCGGTGCGGCAGTTGGGGCAGTTATAGTAACAGAATAATACAAAAATATGACATCCCAGCGAAAGAACGCAAATGCGCGGGCGGCGGCAACGGCCGGCAACCATCGATTTGATCGACTGAATCGATTAAATCGATTTTATCGATTCAGTCGAGGCACCCAATTGCGGCCAAAAGCCGGCCGTCACGGCACTTGCACGGCGGCCAATCTGTATTATTTTACTGATACTAAATAGGAAAAACTGCATGCGCCAGCGCTCCGCCGCCCATCCCCGCTACCGGCAGCTCGCCCAGATCCTGCGCCAGGAACTGGCCGCCCGCCGGTATGCCATCGGAGAATCCTTTCCGCGGGTACGCGAACTGGCCGCCCGCCACCACTGTTCCTTGACCACCGTGCAGCAGGCCCTGCGCGAACTGCGCCGGGAAGCCCTGCTGGAAAGCACCCCCCGCGGCGGCATCCGGGTCCGGGCCTTTCCCGCTTCCGACGGCCGCAGCGGCCGCGTGGTGTTCGTTTTCCCCCAATGGGACACCCTGGCCGAGGAATCCTTTGCGGCCCAGCTCATGCTCGGCGTCAGTGTGTCCGCCGGCCAGGCCGGCTTCGTCGTGGAAACCCGCCCCTACCGGGAACTGGCCGAGCTCGACGGCCTGCGCGACCAGCTCCGGCGCGACCAGCCCGCCGGGGTGATTTGGGCCAACGCCCCCGATCCGGTGCTGGCCACCCAGTTCGAGGACGCCGGCATCCGCCTGGTCACCCTGATCCGCCACGACCCGCGCGTGTCCTGTCCGTATACCGCCGACGCCTTCGACGCCGCCTTCGACGGCCTGCTGGCCGACTGGAAACGGCGGGGTCTCCGGCGGCCGGGCATCCTGGCCATGGGCAATCTGGACCCCACCTATGAGCCGGTGCTGCAGCTGCTGCTCGCCAAGCTGGCCGCCGCCGGGCTGGCAGTGCCGCCGGACCATCTCTGCCGGGCCCGGACCGACGGGCTGGACCGCCGGGAGGAAACCCTGTTGCTGGCCGATTTTTTGGCCCGTAGCGGCCAGATGGATGCCATTTACGCCTTCACCCCCGATGTGCTGGGCGATCTGCTGGCCCTGGCGGCGAAACAAAAACGCCCTCTCCATGAAAGCCATCACTTGGTCCTGCAATCCATCCGGGCCGCCCCGCTGCCGCCCGCGCATGCCCTCTTGGAAAGCGACCTCCAGGCCCATGCCCGCGCCGCCATCCACATGCTGCGCGACTGGCTCAACACCGGCGTGCGCCCGGCGCCGGTGCGCATCCCGCTGTCCTGGCGTCAACTCGCCTAAAAAGTGTCAACACCCGGTTTGCATTCCGCTTTTACGCCACTATGGTTTCTGCCGTGTTTTGCGTGGTCCGAGCTGACCGCGCCACCCTGTGCGGGGTGTAGCGCAATTGGTTAGAGCACTGCCCTGTCACGGCAGAGGTTGCGGGTTCGAGCCCCGTCGCTCCCGCCATTTTCATTCCAGATGACGACCAAGCCGGTCCGCGGCATACCGCGACCGGCTTGTCATGTCTTTGAGGCACCCAGCCCATGCGCCTCCCACGTTACAAGCCCGCCCGGAAGCGGCGTTCCGCCGTCCCGCCGCCGCCCGCCCCCAAACCGCCGGCCGATCCGGCCCCCGGCGCCGTCAAACCGCGGTCGGAAACCCTGCCGTTGCTGCCCTTGCAACAGGCGGTGATGTTCCCCTTCTCCATGTCCTCCCTGGTGATCGACACCCCGCGCGGCATGAAGGCGGTCGAAACCGCCATGGCCAAAAACCGGCGGGTGGCCCTGGTCCCCGTCCTCAAGAAGGACGCCGAACCGGAAAACACCGAGGATTATTTCGGCACCTGCTGCGTGGGGCGCATCGTCAAGGTGCTGCGCTTCCCGGACGACACCCTGCGCGTCCTGATCCGCGGCCTGTTCCGCGCCCGGCTCGAAGAGGTGACCCCCTCCGCCGCCCTGCACCTGGCCAAAGTGCGCCCGCTGCCCATGCCGGAGGAAAAGAACCCGGCCGTCGAGGCGCTCGCGCGCACCCTGGCCAACCAGTTCGGCGAACTGGTGACCCTGTCGCCCAACCTGCCGGACGAGCTCAAGGTGGCCATGCTCAACCTGGACGATGCGGGACGGCTGGCCGACCTGGTCGCCAACAGCATCAACATCAGCTTCGAGGAGAAGCTCAAGCTGCTGGCCACCGTCGGGGTGACCGAACGGCTGGAAGCCGCCGGGTTCCTGACCCACCGCGAGCTGCAACTGGCCAAGCTCGGCCAGGAAATCCAGGAAAAGGTCCATTCGGCGTTCGGCAAAAGCCAGCGTGAAGCCTTCCTGCGCGAACAGTTGCGGACCATCCAGGAGCAACTGGGCGAGGAGGACACCCCCGATACCGCGGAGCTGCGCAAAAAGCTGCAGGAGGCGGAGCTGCCGCCGGAAGCCAAGGAAACCGCCGAGCGCGAACTGGACCGGCTGCGCAAAATGCATCCGGCCTCCGGCGACTACAACGTCATCCGCACCTACCTGGACTGGCTACTGGCCCTGCCCTGGCGCAAGGAAACCACCGACAAACTCGCCATCCAGGAGGCCCGCACCATCCTGGACGCCGACCATTTCGGGCTGGACAAGATCAAAGACCGCATCCTGGAGTTTTTGGCCGTCCTTCAGCTTAATCCCGGCAGCCGCGGTCCCATCCTCTGCTTTGCCGGACCGCCCGGCGTCGGCAAAACCTCGCTCGGCCACTCCATTGCCAAGGCCATGGGCCGCGAATTTGTCCGCGTCTCCCTCGGCGGCATCCGCGATGAGGCTGAAATCCGCGGGCACCGGCGCACCTATGTGGGGGCCCTGCCCGGCCGCATCCTGCAGGGCATCCGCCGCGCCAAGACCCGCAATCCCGTGTTCATGCTTGATGAGATCGACAAGCTCGGCAACGATTTCCGCGGCGACCCCGGGGCCGCCCTGCTGGAAACCCTTGATCCGGCCCAGAACGCCCAGTTTTCCGACCACTACCTGGAAGTGCCGTTCGACCTCTCCCGCGTGCTGTTCATCACCACCGCCAACGTCACCGACCTCATTCCGCCGGCCTTGCTGGACCGCTTGGAAGTGATCCACCTGCCCGGCTACGCCCCGGCCGAGAAACAGCTGATTGCCAGCCGCTTCCTGATTCCCCGCCAGCTCGCCAACACCGGCCTGAATCCGGCCGCCGTGAGCTTCCAGCCGGCAGCCGTGGACCGCATCATCGAGGCCTACACCTGGGAATCCGGCGTGCGCAACCTGGAACGCGAAATCGGCACGGTCTGCCGCAAGCTGGCCCGCCGTCAGGTCGAAACCGCCACGCCCCCCCCTTCCGTCCCTTCCGTTGATTCCGTCTCTTCCGTTAATTCCATTGGTTCCGTTGCCTCCGCTTCTGTCGCCAGTTCCAGCGCCCCCACCCCCATCACCGTCACCCCCGAACTGGTTGGCGAACTGCTCGGCCCCCCCAAGCTGTTCCCCGAAACCGCCATCTGCGAACCGCAGGTGGGCGCGGCCGCGGGCCTGGCCTGGACCAGCGCCGGCGGCGATCTGCTGCACATCGAAGTCTCCGCCTTCCCCGGCAAAGGCGGCCTGCAGCTCACCGGGTCCCTGGGCGACGTCATGAAGGAAAGCGCCCAAACCGCCTTCTCCTTTGTCAAAAGCCATCAGGACCGTTTCGGGTTCACCCCGAAAACCCTGGAAAAACTGGACCTGCACCTCCATGTGCCGGCCGGCGCCACCCCCAAGGACGGCCCCTCCGCCGGGGTCACCATCGCCACCGCCCTCGCCTCACGCCTGTCCGGTCGCCCCGTCCGTGCCCGCCTGGCCATGACCGGCGAGATCTCCCTGCGCGGCCGCCTCATGCCGGTCGGCGGCATCAAGGAGAAAATCCTGGCCGCCGCCCGCGCCGGCGTCACCACGGTGTTCCTGCCCGAGAAGAACCGCGCCGATGTCGAGGAAATCCCCGCCGAATTCCGCCAGGGCCTCGCCTGCCGCTTCTTCACCAACGCCCTCGACGCCGTCGAAGCCGCCTTGGAACCCAGCCCAAAAACATAATGTAGGGCGCCGCCCCCGCCTGGGTTGCGCACCCTTTCCCCGGCCTGTACATTTGTAGGATGCAACAGGCAGTGCCAATTCCGTTCAGGGTGGACCCCCGTGCCGCTGCCCGGCATCTGCGTGAACGGGAACGGGGGCGCCGCCGGCGGTTGCGCGGAAAGTGGTGCCAAGCCCAACGCGACTTCCTGCGCATTCGTGACGTCATCGTGAACAAATACGCTCCTGCGCGCATTTATCAGTGGGGCTCCTTGCTGGCCCCGGAACGCTTCTCGGAAATCTCGGACATTGACATCGCCGTCGAAGGCATCCGCTCCGCCGAAGACTATTTCTCCATGCTTGGGGATGTCATGGAACTCACCCGCTTCCCCGTGGATTTGGTGGAGTTGGACAAGATCGACCCCCTGCACGCCGCCAGCATCCGCCAGCACGGCCACCTGGCCTACTCCCGCATTCCCGGTGAAACCGCACAACCACCGTCCACACCGTAAGACACCGCCCGGGTGGAGCTCCACATTAGCCCCGCCCCCTCAATCGCCGAACCATGCCGCATCCCCTCCAACTGCCACAAGCCGAAACGTTGCGCGGCGAAATCCGCAAGACGTTGCAGCTGCTTGACAAGCTGGACCGGTTTTATCGCGAATTCCAGCGCCATGACCTGCCCAAACTCGGCCGCGGCCCCAGCGCCGCCATCGTGGTCGCCGAAATCCTGGAAAACGTCTACACCTGCGCCGAAACCCTGTTCATGCGGATTTCGCAGGCGTTTGAAAATCATCTGCCGCCCGACCGCTGGCACCGTGAATTGCTCGCCCGCATGACCCTCCGCATCGACGGCCTGCGGGAAAACGTCTTGGAGGACGATACCCTGGCATGCTTGCTCGAACTGATGAAATTCCGTCATTTCAGACGGTATTACTTTGAGTTTGACTATGACTGGGACCGCCTGGATTTCCTGCTCAAAAAGTACGGGGCACTCCACTCTCTATTGCCCCGCGACCTGGAACGGTTCGACCAATTCCTCGCCGCTACCATTCAAGTCGTCGCCGCCCCTCCCC
>JBAZJM010000223.1:0-7938 GCA_041651315.1 Lentisphaeria bacterium
TATGCCGCGCCGGTGTTTGTCCGCCATCTGCGCACGGTCCTCGGGCCGCAGGCGGTGGTGGTGGCGCCCGACACCGGCAGCGTCAAGATGGCCCAGTCCTACGCCGACATGCTGGGGCTGGGATTTGCCGTGGTGGCCAAGCGGCGGATCAGCGCCGAGCAGGTGGCGGCCTCGCACCTGGTGGGCGACGTGGCCGGGCGCGATTGTGTGCTGGTGGACGATCTGACGACCACCGGGTCGACCCTGATCGAGGCGGCGCGGATCCTGCTGGAGGCCGGAGCCAAGCGGGTGTTCGCGGCGATTTCGCACTACGCGGTCACCCGTTCCGGGCACGACCGGCTGAGCGCGAGCGGCCTGGCCGGGGTGATCACCACGGACAGCGTCCCCATGCCGGCCGACTGGCAGCCGGGCAAGGTGCAGGTGCTGTCGATTGCCGAGCTGCTGGCGACGGCGGTGCAGCGGGTGCATGAGAGCCAGTCTGTTTCCAGCCTGTTCCGGACCTGATTTTTTTTGCGTAACACAACCTTGGTTTTGATGAGCGTATCGGACAACCGAAAGGACCCACGCGTATGAGCAAGCAGGATGTAACTCTGAAAGCCGAAGCGCGCGACGAGCGCGGCAACGGCCCGGCCCGGCGGCTGCGCCGCGCCGGCCGCATTCCCGCGGTGATTTACGGCCACGGCCAGTCCGGCCGGGCCCTGAGCCTGGAGGAGGCGGCCTTCAAGGCGGTCATCCACCACCCCGGCCTGATCAGCATCGATGCCGGCACCGAGACGGTCACGGCCATCATCAAGGATGTGCAGCGCGACATTTTCTCCGGCCGGGTGTCCCATGTCGACCTCCAGGCGGTGGGTGCGGACGAGATCATCACCGTGACCGTCCAGCTCGAGGCGGTGGGCGACCCCGCCGGCATGACCATGGGCGGCCAGCTGGAACAGAACATGCGGCATTTGGACGTCAAGGTCCGCGCCGCCGACCTGTTCGAGACCCTGAAGGTCGACGTGTCCGGCATGGCGCTGGACACCGTGATGCACATCCGCGACCTCAAGCTGCCCGAAGGCGTGGTGGCGCTGGGCGACCCGGACATGGGCGTGTTCCAGGTGCGTCTGCCGAAGATGGAAGAGGAGAAGCCGGCCGAAGGCGAGGCCGCGGCCGCGGGGACGGAACCCGAGGTTATTGCCAAGGGCAAGAAGGAAGAAGAAGGCGAGGCGGGTGCTGCTGCCCCTGGCGGCGCCGCGAAACCGGAGAAGAAGAAGTAACCATTACGGCCCATGCCGACGCCGCGCTCAGCTGCAGAGTTGGTCACGCCCCGCCTGGTGGTGGGGCTGGGCAACCCGGGAGACCGTTACGCCGGAACCCGGCACAACGCCGGATTCCAGGTGGTGGACCGCATCCTGGAGAAACTGCGCCGGGCCGACGCCAAGCCGGAACACCAATACGACTGCCATTTCCACACCCTGCGCCATGCCGGCCGTCCGCTGGTGCTGGCCAAGCCGCTCACCTTCATGAACCTGTCGGGCGAAGCGGTGGCCAAACTGGTCCGGGGGCTGGAGGTCACGCCGGCGGAACTGCTGGTGGTGGCCGACTTCCTCGACCTGCCCCTCGGACGGTTGCGGATGCGGGCCAACGGCGGCGCCGGCGGCCACCGCGGGGTGGAGTCGGTGATCGCCGAACTGGGCACCGATGCCTTCCCGCGCTTGTGGGTCGGCGTCGGCCATCCCGGGGGGCGGGGCGGGGCGGTGGTGGATCATGTGCTGTCAACGTGGGATCCGCAGGAGCATGACGCTGCCGGCCGCGCCTTGGAGGCGGCCGCGGAAGCGGTTTTGATGGCGGTGCGCCACGGGGTCGCCGCCACCATGAACCGGTGGAACGGTTGGCAGGCGGAAGCCGATGTTTTGTCCGAACAAGGAACGAGAGAAGGAGAAACGAACCGTGAAAACCTATGATGTGATCTTCATCCTCGACGACAAGAAGCTCGAGGACGGCGGCGACGCGTTCGCCAAGGATGTCACCGCGCTCATCAAGAACTTGGGCGGCACGGTGACCACCAAGAACGTGCTCGGCCGCAAGACCTTCACCTACCCGATCAAGAAGCACACTGCCGGCCTCTACCTCCAGTTCATCGCCGAGATGGAGCCGGGCAAGGTGCCGCTGTTCGAGGACAAGTACCACCTGAACACCACCGTGTTGCGCCTCAAGGTCTATATGTACGAGGAGCCGACCCCGGCCCGCAAGATGATGAGCGACGTGCTCGGCCAGGGCCCCGGATCGATGATGGATGCCTGATGGCGGTGCCAGCCGCGGGGAGGTCTGAACCATGGCGAACTACAACCGAGTCTACCTGATCGGCGTTCCGGCCCAGGCGCCGCAAACCCGCGCCACGCCGGGCGGGCTGGGCGTCTGCACCTTCCCGCTGGTGGCCAAGCGGTCTTTTGTCAACGCCCAGGGGGAGGAGCGCGAGGAAAGCTGCCAGGTTGACGTGGAGCTGTTCGGCAAGAACGCCGAAGCCGGCGCCCGCCTTCAGGCCGGCGTCCCCGTGCTGGCCGAAGGCGCCCTGCGGATGGAGCAATGGGACGACCGGGCCACCGGCCGCAAGCGCTCGCGCCTGCTGATCCGCGTCGACCGCGTGCAGCCGCTGGGGCTGCCCGCCGAGGTCCGGCCGCCCTCCTTCAACCGCATCATCCTGGTCGGCAACGTCACCCGCGACCCGGAGAAGCGCTTCACCGCCGGCGGCCGCGCCATCTGCAAGTTCGGGCTGGCGGTCAACCGCCGCTACACCACCGCCCAGGGCGAGGACCGCGAAGAGACCTGCTTCGCCGACCTGGAGGTGTTTGGCAAGCAGGCGGAAGTCGCCGGCCAGTACCTGCACAAGGGCAACCCCGTGCTGGTGGAAGGCTACCTGCGCCTGGACCAGTGGGACGACCGGGCCACCGGCGAGCACCGCTCCAAGTTGCTGGTCAATGTCGAGCGCCTCCAGCTGCTCGGCGGCCCCGGCCGCCCCGCCGGCGGCGACGACTTTGGCGGCGGCGGCGAGCCTGGCGAAGGCAGCCCGGCGGGCGACGCCCCGGCCTACCGCCGGCCGGCCGGCCACGAGGCCGCGGCACCGTCGGTTCCGGCCGCTCCGCCGCCCCCGCCCCCGCCCCCCGATGCCGCCCCGGTCGATGACATTCCCTTCTGAGTCCGCGCCGTTCCCATAATCACACGTTGTTGTTCAGTACATTGTAGTCAACAGTATAACGAAAGGAGCCACGATGAAACCCTCATCCACCCGCCCCCGCCGCCGCAAGCGCGTTATGCGCGTCAAGGTGTGCCGGTTCTGCGAAAACCGCATCAAGGTCATGGACTTCAAGGACGCCGACATGCTGCGGCGCTTCCAGACCGAGAAGGGGCGCATCCTGCCCCGCCGCATCACCGGCACCTGCTTTGTCCACCAGAAGATGCTGGCCCAGGCAGTCAAGCGCGCCCGCGAACTGGCGCTGGTGCTCTGATCCAACTTTCGGAGAACTCACCCCATGTCCACTGAATTGGTTTTGATGGAAGACGTTGCCGGGCTGGGCAAGATCGGCGAGACGGTCAAGGTCGCCGACGGCTACGCCCGCAACTTCCTGCTGCCGCGCAAGCTGGCGGCGAAGGTCACTCCCGGCATTCTCAAGTCGCTGGAAGCGAAGAAGAAGCGCGTGGATCAGGAGCGCGAGCTGCAGCTCGGCGCGGCCCGCGAGCTGGCGGAGAAGATCAGCCGGCTGAGCGGCGTCTCCATCACCGCCCAGGCCGGCGACGACGACAAGCTGTACGGCTCGGTCGCCGCCCACCAGATCCTCGAGGCCCTGGAAAAGGCCGGTTTCGCGCTGGGCAAGCACGCCGTGGTGCTGCCCGAGCCGATCAAGGTGCTCGGCACCTACACCGTCGAACTGGCGTTGCACGCCGACGTCAAGAGCTCGGTCTCGGTCACCGTGGTCCGCGGCTGATTGCCGCGGCCTCCGGTTCCGCCCCGCTAGCCGCCGGTCCGCCTCTTGGTTGAGAGGGGGGCCGGCGTTTTTTTGTGCCCGGCTGGCCGGGTATGGGCGACCGGCCAAGTACGGGCGACCGGCCGGTCGCCCCTACGGAAAAATTGGCTGCCCGGCCTGGATTCGAACCAAGACAAACTGGACCAAAACCAGTTGTGCTACCATTACACCACCGGGCAACAACAGGTGGGGCATCCGGCGGCATTGGCTACGCCGAAGCAATGCGAACTATAGCCCTCCCGCCGGCCTCTTCCAATGTGTAATGGGGCAGGAAACTGCCACGATGTGTGGTTTTTATCCCATTCCCGATTGTTTCTGAGGCGTACCTGCTAAAAATCGGGAATAATAGAGCTTGGGGACAGGCTCCAAGCTAAATTCTTGCAAATATGGGGATTGCTCCGAACGGCGGGATGTCCGTATCTGTACGGTTGCGTCAAAGTGCCTTGCCGGGGGGATACGGTTGCATTTGGGATTGCTTGGCAACCGGCATGGAGCCGACGGTTGAAGTGATTGTCAACGGCAGCGTCCGGTGGATTGGCATTTTTCCTGCGGTGTGTCACGCCGCTTGCGAAGGGGACCTGGCGGCACCGGCAATTTCAGGCACGCACCAATTGTCCGGAGGCACAATCGCCGGATGGATGAACCGGGAAAGCACTGACATTCCGTCACCCGGATCAACATTTTCTGAGAGCGTTCCGGATCGGCCATACCGTTCCCGTTGCCATGGCCAGGCACAGGGCGGTTCCGGCCTCTCCCGTGCCCGCCAGCACGTCGGCCAGCAGGGGATGGCGATACCAGAAACGGTGCCATGCGGACTCCGCAAGTGGCCCCTGGTAGGAACGGGGTCGGCCAAGTCGTGGCAGGTCGTCTCTGGAGCGGTTGTTCCAAGCCGCGAAGAGGCGCTGGGCCGGGCCGATGATGGCGCTTTTGAAACGGCCGCACCAGCTGGTCCCATGGCGCTTTCCCCCGTGCTTGACCTGATTCAGCCAAACGGTGAACATCTGCTCCAGATCCTTGATGAACGCGCTGAAGTCACGCAACCGTTCCGCCCAATGGCGCAGGACCGCCGGATCGTCGAAGTTGGGCGGGGTGGCTTTTTTTCCGTGGTAGGCGCGGAAATGGGCTTCGATGGTTTTGCGGGACGGCATGGCCGCCGGCGCCGCCAGGAGCAGGTTGTAACCGTTGCCGGATACTTGCAGCAGGGTTATCTGGACCGCGTAGAGCTTGGAGAGGCGGTTGACGAGGCGCAGCAGTTGCGTCCGGCATTGTGGGTCGAACTGGTTCTCTCCTGTCGTGCCGGCCTGGCGGTTGGAAAGCCTGTAGAGCGTGTCCTCGCCATCCTTTCGTTGTCGTGGGGTGCGCATGGGCTGGCCTCCATTTATTGCTAAAAAATAGTAGTATTAAAAGAAAAGTCAAGCGCCGGTTGCAAACAACCGGTGGAAACCAAGCTTGGGGACAGGTTCCAAACAGGAAAAACGCACCGCGGGGTGAGGGGGGCGCGTTGCCAAGGGGGGGCTTTTCTCGGCGAGGGCGGGTTTCGGGGAAACCGGGTCAAGCCTGGGATGTTGCATTATAGTGTACAACGCCATTTTAAGGATTCCGGGATTGTCTTCCCGGGGCGGCCTGAGGTGCTGCTCCGGTGGGGGGCTTGCCGTCGCGTCATGATCGAACCTTCAAACATGCCATTGCACCTGGTGGTCTCCATGCCCGCCCTCAACGAGGCGGCCACGGTGGGCGACACCATCCGCCGCCTGCCGCGGGAACTGCCCGGGGTCGGCCGCATGACGGTGCTGGTGGTCGATGACGGCAGCACGGACGCCACGGTTGCCGAGGCGAAGGCCGCCGGCGCCCTGGTGGTCAGCCACGGCCGCCGCCACGGCGTTGGAGCCGCCTTCCAGACCGGCCTGGCCAAGGCTCTGGAGCTGGGCGCCGACCTGCTGGTGACCATTGACGCGGACGGCCAGTTCGATCCCGCCACCATTCCGCAGCTCATCGCCCCGGTGACGGCCGGCACCGCCGACTTTGCCACCGCCTCCCGGTTTGCCGATCCCGCGCTGGTCCCCGAGATGCCGGCCAGCAAGCGCTGGGGCAACCACGCCATGAGTTATCTGATCTCGACCCTGGCCGGCGAACGCTTTTATGACGTGTCCTGCGGCATGCGCTGCTACAACCGGCATGCCGCGATGAGCCTGAACGTCATCGGCGACTTCACCTACACCCAGGAAGTGTTCCTCAACCTGGCGCACAAGGGGTTGCGCATCGCCGAGGTGCCGATCCGGGTGCGCGGCGTGCGCGCCCACGGCAAGAGCCGGGTCGCCTCCAACCTGTTCCGCTACGCGTTCAAGACCTCCTGGATCATTTTCCGCTGCCTGCGCGACTACAAGCCGATGCGGCTGTTCGGCACCCTGGGCGCCGTCTGCGGCGTCATCGCTGCGGCGCTGCTGCTATTCCTGTTGACGCATTTCTTGCAAACCGGCGCCTTCTCGCCGCACAAATGGACCGGGTTCACCGGCGGCGCTTTCCTGTTGCTGGCGTTCTTCTTCTTCGCCCTCGGCCTGATCGGCGACATGTTGAACCGCCAGCGCCTGTACCTGGAAAGCCTGCTCTACCTGGCCCGCCGCCAAGTGGCCCGGGGGGAACGGTGATGCCGGCTGGCGGGCCGGGCCGCGCGGCGGTTTCCGCGCCTGGAGCCGGCGGCGGTTTCCGGCCGAAGTTTTTGGGCGGGAACCCGGAGTTCGCCTGGCACGCGGCGCTGATCCTGACCCTGCTCGCCAGCGGCCTGGCCGTCGTTTTCAACCTGGACGTGGCGAAGGATGTGGCGGGCTTCTATGCGCGGGAGACCCGCGAATTTGCCGCCGGCCGCTGGCCGCTGGCCTTTTTCCCTTATACGCCGCCGCTGATGGTGGCGCTGGCCGGGCCGCTGGCCTGGCTGGGGCTGGAGCCGTACACCGCCGTCAAGAGTGTGTCGGCGTTCTTCTATGTCGCCGCCCTGTGGCCGCTGCGGGCGCTGCTGCGCCAGCTGGTGCCGGCGGCCCTGGTGGGCTGGGGCTGCCTGCTGTACGCGGTGAACTCGCACCTGATCCGGTTCATGACCGGCGGGCTGCTGGATCCGCTGAAGACATTTTTCCTGCTGTGCCTGGCCGCCCTGCTGGCCGGGTTGCTGCGGCGGCCGGAGCCGGCGGGGACGGATGGTCCGGGCTGGCGCTGGGGGCTGGCGCTGGGGGCCGCGCTGGGCGGGTTGTGCCTGTGCCGGGCCGAAGGGGCGTTCTTCGCGTTGCCCTGGCTGGCCGTGCCGTTGCTGTGGCCGTGCCACGGGGCCTGGCACCGGGGCGGGTGGCCGGCGGCGGTCCGGCGTGGGGTCGGGGTGACCGCGGTCGCCCTTGGCGTCTGCCTGTGCCTGTGTCTGCCGCGCCTGGTGCAAGTGTACCGGCTGACCGGCATTCCCGCCCTGGATTACCGCCAGACCGTGAAAATCCAAAAGGTGCTGGCCGCGGCCGGTCTGGCCGTGCCGCCGGCGCCGACCAAGGGCGAGGATGAGATCGCCGGGCTGCCCTTCCGGCCCGATTTCAAGGAAAGCGACCACCGGACGTGGAAGCGGAGCGTGCTGGAGACCTACAAGGGCTTCACGTTCTGGGGGCTGGCCCTGTCCGCGGTGGGGCTGCTGTGGCGGGGCGGGCGGCTGCGCCTCGCGGCCGCGCCGGCGCCGTTGCCGCTGGGCCGTGCCGACGTGCTCCTCGGGGCGCTGCTGCTGTTCAATGTGCTCCTGTTCGCCAGCAACGGGTTCATCATCAAACGCTATGTCGCGCCAACCCTTCCGCTGCTGCTGCCGTGGATGGTGATGGGCGTTTATTTCCTCAAGGTGGCCGTGCTGGACCGGCTGCGGCCCTGGCTGTTTCCGGTCCTGGCCGTGGCCTTCTGCGCCGGGAATTACCTC
>JBAZJM010000224.1:0-7900 GCA_041651315.1 Lentisphaeria bacterium
GTTTACGACAAAAGAGGAACGCACTGACAAACGAGCTAAAAGGGCCGCAACGGCGCGCCATTCGCAACCTTTCTGGAAGCAACCCCAACAGGAACTGACATGAATTTCAGGGCGATAGTCGCGGCCGTTTTCTGCCTTGCGCCCGTCGTCAGCCTTTCCGCGACGACGACACTCGGCCCCTTCCAAATTCAAGAATCGGGCGTAATATGCGCGCCCGACGTCAAATTCGCGATCATCCAGTTTTCGCCAGACTATAAAAGCTTCGCGATCCAAAACGCCGACTGCGTCAAAGCCGCCCAAGGCTTTCCGCGAACCACGAAAAACGTTTGGACGTTTGAGGGTGTCTTCAATTCCGCATCCGGCGTTTTCAACTTGAAAGAACGTTTCGCAAAGACTGGCACCGACGAATATGCCATGTCTTTCGAACTGACGTCAGAGAATCCACGGCCCTGCGTGGAGTTCGCCTTGTTGATGACGCTGCCAATCGACAAATTTTCCGGGCGAAGCATTGACATCGATGGCGCGAAAACCACGTTTCCGTCCGAATTCAAAGAGCTGGCGCTGGCAAACCGGGAGTTCAACCAATGTGCCCTTGAATGCCAGGATCTTAAAATGGAAATTTCGGGCGAAAGCAACGGAATCCTGGTTCAGGACGAGCGTGCCTTTGGCGGCCCTGACTACACCATTCGCTTCGGCTTCTCGCCAAGGGCCGGAACGATCTCCAAGACGACGCTTCGGCTCGTCATGAAAGCACGAATTTACGAAACCAGTCCCTTGGACATTTCCCCGGCCTTCAATTTCGGCTTCACGGACGAAGTCGCCGGCGACGGCCAGGGGGGCTGGACCGACCAAGGCCCTGAAAACGACTTGCGCACCCTGATGCCAGGCCTGAAAACTCTCGGCGGCGTCAAGTTTGACATCGTCGATCCGGCCAAAAACGGCGGACGCTCCTGCCTCGTCTTCGGCGGCGATAAAATCCCCGGGCTCGCCAACCGCGCCTCCATGAACCTGCCGAACGTTTTAATGAAACGCCTCTGCCTGCTTCACGCACTGGCTTGGCCTCCGGCAAACAAGGCAAAAGCCGGCTCCGTCAAAGTCACCTATGCCGACGGCTCCTCGTCAAGCTTCCCCATTCTCAACGGCATTGACGTCGGCAACTGGTGGGGGCCCGCCACGCTGAGCAACGCGCAAGTGGTCTGGACCGGCGAAAACAAGAGCTCCTTCGTCGGCCTCTACATGACGTTCTTCCCTCTTGAACGCAAACCCGTCGCAAAGATCGAACTCTCCAATGAAAGCTCCGGGATATGGATGGTCGTGGCCGCGGCGGCAGCAAACGACGACATTCCGAGGCTTTCGGCCGTCCCCTTCTATTCGGTGGAAAACGCCGACTGGAAGCCTTACCCCAATTACACGCAAACGGAGCCGGGTTCGGCACTCGACTTCTCGACACTGGGCCTGCAGGACGCGCCAGCCGGAAAGCATGGACGCGTCATTGTCTCCAACGGCCATTTCGCCTTCGCCGGCCAGCCGTCACAGCCGGTCCGTTTCTACGGAACCAACCTCTGTTTCGGGATGTGCTTCCCCGACAAGGCGCACGCCGAGAAAATGGCCTCGCTCATCGCATCTTGCGGTTACAACGCCGTGCGGTTCCACCACTTCGACGACATCCTGGCCGACGGTTCCGATCCGTCCAAGACCAAGCTCTTGCCGCCACTGCTCGACAGGATGCTCTATCTTTTCAAATGCTTGAAGAACAAAGGGATCTACGTTACGATAGACCTTTATACGATCCGCAAATTCAAGTATGAGGATCGCGTTGTTGACATTTCCGAAGCGAAAACGACGATGCTTCTCAACGAGAAGGCGCAGGACAATCTTCTTCAGTTCTCTCACAACCTGCTTTGCGCCCGAAATCCCTACACCGGCCTGGCTCTGAAGGACGACCCGGCGCTATTCGCCATCAATATGATCAACGAAGGCAGTCTCTTCGCCGACTCAGCGGTCTCAAGCCTGAGCCCGCGCTGCAAAGCCGACTACGACAAAGCCTTCGACCAATGGCTCACGAACCAGGGCCATGCGGGCGCCTCCGCCGCGGCACGCCAGGCGTTCGAAGCGGCGTTCAAAACCACGTTGCACACGACGGCCTACAACCGCATGTCCTTGTATCTGCGGGGCATCGGCTGCAAGACCCTCTTCACGGACCAGAACTACTTCAATCTGCCCGCGATGTCCATGGCGCGTGCGAAATACGACTACGTCGACAACCACGCCTACTGGGCGCACCCGCGTTTCTTGGAGCAAAGCTGGGACCCGCCCATGAACTACGACACCGACAGTTCCATTTCAAAGATGGGCCACGTCCCGGCCTTGCTCTTTCCGACCCGTCTTTTCGGAAAACCCTTCGTCGTGACGGAATTCAACTTCTGTTTTCCGAACCGATATCGCGCCGAAGGCGGTGCCCTGACGGGAGCCGGCGCGGCGTTGCAGGACTGGGACGCCATCTACCGCTTCGGTTTCGCGGCATGCGAAAAGCAAATCGACCAAGACATGCCGAGCGGCCTCTTCGACAGCGTCAACGAACCGATGCAGTTGATGTCCGACCGGTTGGGGGTTCTGCTGTTCCTGCGCGGCGACGTGCAGCCCTCCTCGTTGAAAATGCCGATCGCGGTTTCCGAGACCGCCGTTTATGGAGGACAAGACGGCCGCTATACAGCCTTAATGCAAAGCGCGGGCTTGGTCGGCCAAGTCGGCAGTTCGGCCGGTGACACTTCTAACGCGGTCTTGCGAATCGGCTCATCCGATTCCGATGCGGAAGTTTTGAAACAACTGAAGGCTGCCTGTGACTTTGGCAAGGGGGTGCTCGACGTGGAACGGAAATACGCGAAAAGTTCGACCGGCGAGCTTGAACTAAACGGAGAGAAAGGCTACTTCCTCGTCTCGACGCCGCGCACAGAAGCCATCGTTTCGGACCGGGACGCGAAGCTCGCAAGCGGCCTCATGACGGCACATATCCAGAAAGGCTTCGCGAGCGTCTCCGCCTCCTCGCTTGACGGGAAGCCGATTGCCAGTTCCAATAGAATGCTGGTCCTGCATTTGACAGATTCACTGAACACGATGATGAAGTTCCGCGACAAGTCGATGGCCGTGTTGGAATCTTTCGGACAGCTACCGCATCTGGCGCGACGCGGCGTCGCCGACATGACGCTAAAACTTGATCCCGGCCTGACCCCGAAAGTTTACGGACTCGACTTGGCGGGACGACGCCTCGGCGAGCTGCCCTCGACGTTCTCCAAGGAGGGACAGCTTTCGTTCATCGTCGACACCTTCGCCTTCAAGACACCATGCTTCGTTTATGAGATTGTCCGCTAGACAACACAACTCTACAGGTGGCCATGCGGGCCCCCTCCGGCCGGTCGTCCGCCTTTGCTTCCCGGCCCGAAGTGATGTATAATTGCATCAGAATACATCAACTATGAATCACTGGGGTGTTGGCATGGCGGTTCTGACCATTCACGCGCTGGATGCGGCGGTGGAGAAGCGCGTCCGGGCCCGGGCCCGGAAAGAGCGCAAAAGCCTCAACCAGACGCTTAAGGAACTGCTGGCCGAGAGTGTCGGTGCGGCGCCGGCGCCACTTCCAGCCCAGCGGGCGAAGTTCGCCGAATTCTCGGGGGTCTGGTCGAAAGCGGACGGGGATGCCTTTGCCGCGCACACGGCCGATCTCGGAACCGTCGACCCGGCGGACTGGCAATGAGAGCCATCCTGCTTGACACCAACGCCTTCGCCGCGCTCTTCCGGGGTGATCCCGCCGTGCTCGACATCTTGGGCGAGGCGGAATGCGTCTATGCCTCGGTGATTGTCATCGGCGAACTCGAGGCCGGCTTCCGCGGCGGCCGCCGCTACGCCGAAAATCGGGCCCTGCTGGAGCGGTTCCTGGCCAAGCCGACGGTTGAAACCTTGCCGGTCAGCCGCGAGACCGGCGACTGTTTCGGCCGCATCAAGCATGCCCTCAAGGCGGCGGGCACCCCCATCCCGATCAACGACGTCTGGCTGGCGGCCCAAGGCCTGGAAACCGGGGCGGTGCTGGTGACCTATGACCGGCACTTTGAGACGGTCGCCGGCCTGCGCCTGTGGCCGGAGCCGGGCTGACCGCCGCGCCATGATTTACCTGATCCCCTCGCGCTTGGCTGACATTAATTTGCCACGGGGTCGTCCAGATGTAAAGTACGGCTATGATTAAGCGAACCTTCTGGCTCAATCAAATCCATGAACTTTGGCGGCGGAAACCGCTGGTGTGGCTTTCCGGTGTGCGCCGGTCGGGCAAGACCTCCATTTGCCGTCAGATTCCGGAAGGCCGGTATTTCAATTGCGACCTGCCCTCGGTCCAACGGCAACTGGCTGATCCGGAGGCGTTCTTCATTCAGCAGGGGAAAAAGGCAACGCTGCTGCTTGATGAGGTCCACCGGATTGCGGATCCGGCGCTGGCCCTGAAAATCGCGGCGGATGAGTTTCCGGGACTGCGGATCTTGGCCACGGGTTCCTCGACCCTGCAGGCGACCAGCAAGTTCCGCGACTCCCTCACCGACCGCAAGCGGACACTCCATCTGCCGCCGGTGCTGTGGCATGAATGCCTGACCAGCTTCGATCAGCCCGGGCTGGACCGGCGCCTGCTGCAGGGCGGGCTGCCGGGCGCGTTGCTGGCGGATGCGCTTGACCCGGCCTTTTTTGCAGATTGGATGGACAGTTTTTATGCACGGGACATCCTGGACTTGTTCGGGGTGCGGAACCGGACCGCTTTCATGGCGCTGCTCAAGCTCATCGGCCTGCGCAACGGTGGGTTGCTGGACATTACCGACCTGGGCAAGGAGGCGGGGATCAGCCGACCGACCGTCATGTCCCATCTTGACGCCATGGAAATCGCCCACGCGCTCATCCGGGTTCCTCCCTTCCATGGCGGCGGGCACCGTGAAATTGTCCAGCGGCCCCGCATCTTCCTGTTCGACACCGGGCTGGTGGCACATATTCGGGGGTGGGAGCGGATCCGCGAAGATGACCGCGGACTGCTGTGGGAAAACCTGGTGCTGGACGAACTTCGTGCGAGCCATCCGCCGGACACGGTGCATTATTGGCGCGACAAGAGCCAGCGGGAGGTTGACTTTGTCATCCCGCGACCGGAGGGACGCGTGGATGCAATTGAGGCCAAAATTAACCCGGACGCGTTTGATGCCGCCAACTTGACCGTGTTCCGCCGGCTCTACCCCACCGGCAAAAACGTCCTCTTCTGCCCCTTTGTCAAAACCCCGTACACGCTCACGAAAAACGGCCTGTTGATTGAGGTCCGCGCAACGGCCCAGGCCTGATAAAAGCCGAAAGAGGAAGTCCTTACAGCCGTCCCTACGTCTTTTACGTCTTTCCCCCAACGCGGCATCACACGGCGAAACGGAGACCCCGCCCATGACCGAAAGCGAAACCCTCCAGGAGCACCTGCGCCAGCTGTTCCGGACGCAGCAGCTAGGCGTGCTGGCCTCTCAGAACGCCGGCCAGCCGCATGCCAGCCTGGTTGCCTTTGCCGCGGCCGCCGACCTGCAGCGCCTGGTCTTTGCCACCCCCCGGGCCACCCGCAAGTACGCCAACCTGAAGGCCGACCCCCGCGTCGCCCTGCTCGTGGACAACCGGGCCAATCGGGACGCCGACCTGCACAAAGCCATGGCGGTGACGGCGTATGGCCGCGTGCTCGAACTGTCGGGGGCAGAGCGTGACACCCACCTTGAACTCTACCTGGGCAAGCATCCCCACCTGCTGGAGTTTGTCACGGCCCCAAGTTGTGCGCTGATGGCAATCGTGGTGCAGACCTATTCGGTGGTGGACCGCTTCCAGCGCGTGACTGAGCTGGCGATGGCCTAATGCCCCCGGTCATCCCCGCCGGGAAACATCACGGCCGCAGCCCCGGCGCGCGCCGGCGGGTGAGCTGGCGGTGCACAGCAACGTGAGCCCGGCAATCTTGCCAGGATTTGGGAACGGGTGAATGATGGGCCCCTTGGGGTGGCGCCCGGTGTTGCCATTTTTACGGGGGCGGGACGCGAGGGATTCCCGGGACAGGAGAGACCGGATGATGTTTGCCACTCTCCGGTCTCGCGAGCCTCTACGCCAGCAGCGCCGAGATCCGGCCCAGCAGCGGTTCGAACGACACGCCGCGGTTCTCGAAATCGGGCTGGTGCGCGGTGACCTGCATCGCCGCCACGACAAAATCGCCGGCAAACGCCGTCGCGTCCGGGAGCGTGCGCCCCGTCATGACCGCGGCCAGCAGGCAGGAGCAGAAGAGGTCGCCGGTGCCGTGAAGCATGTAGGGTTGGAGTTCGTTTTTCGTTTCCATGAAGCCGCAGGATTCGCCGGCGACAAAATTGCGGATCAGGCCGTCGCCGCGCTCGATCCCCTTGAGCACCACGTTCTTCGCGCCGCGCTGGCGCAGGCCGTCAACGATCTCGTGGACCTTGGCGTCGTCAATGTTTTGGCCAGGCCATTCAATGCCCAGGATAATGGCGGCCTCGGTCAGGTTTGGGGTCAGGATGTCGGCGCCGCCGGCCAGGGCGGCCATGGCCGCGCACAACTGGGGCGTGTAGGTGGGGTAAACCTTGCCGTGGTCGGCCATCACCGGATCGACCACGCGCAGGGCCCGGGGATAACGTTCGTAGATTTCCCGGATGCGGTCAACCTGTTCGGGCGCGCCGAGGAAGCCCGAGTAGACCGCGTCCAGGTCGATGCTGATTTTCTTCCACGCCGCCAGATAGCCGGGCAGCATGCCGGTCGTGTCGTGCATGTGCCAGCCGGGGAAGGCGGTGTGGGAGGAAAACAGGCCGGTGGGCACGGGGCAGACATCGCAGCCGGCGGCGGACAGCACCGGAATGGCGACGCCGAGCGAACACTTGCCATAACCGCAAAGGTCATGGACGGCGGCGACACGGGGGATATAGGCGGCATGCCGCTGATAAAGCTGCTGGGCCATTCCTGCCTCTCTGCCTTGGGATCGGTTGGCGCTGCGGTCCGGCGGGGTGCGCAACGTGTTGATCCCAAGACGTACCAATTTAACCGCGGATACCGTGGATGCACGCGGATTAAGGTGTGGTTTGGCGCTATATTGTCGGCGTGAAACGACAGGTTGCCAAGCCCCAGCCGCCCAAACCGTTGCCCGCCTTCAGTGAGGACGGGGTTGACCTCACACTCATCCGCTGGATGCTCTCCCTGACCCCGGATGAGAGATTGCAGCACCTTGAGGATCATGCGGCCTTCGTCCAGGAGTTGCGCGATGCCAACCCATCACTTCAGCTATCGCGCCATCCTTGAGATCCTGGATCGTTGGGCGGTACAACATATCGTCATCGGTGGCGTTTGTGGGGTCGCGCACGGGGCACCAATAACCACTTTTGACCTTGATCTTGTACACCTGCGGACCGCCGAAAATATTGACCGCATTTTGTCAGCTCTGGCGGAACTCGACGCCGTTCACCGTGAACCCGGAGGCCGGCGGTTGGTGCCGCAACGCGCCGCGTTGGAAGGTGCCGGACCCGCTCTCTTCACGACGAAACTCGGTTCGCTGGACTTTCTGGGCGAAGTGTCCGGGCGAGACTATGCGGATTTGCTGTCGCACACGGTCGAACTGGTGCTCACTGGCAATCTCAGAATCCGCATCCTGGACCTTGAGACATTGATCGCGGTAAAAGATACGGCCGGCCGGCCAAAGGACATCGCCGTGTTGCCGATCTTGCGCCAGACGCTGGCCGAAACCCGCCGGCATAACCCGCAATAGCGACGCGTTGGGGGTAACCGTCACGCCGCAACCTTGCGGAAGGCCAGGACAGGCACGATTGCCTGTCTCACCTTAACCGCCTGCGTTCTTCAAGCCATC
>JBAZJM010000225.1:0-7831 GCA_041651315.1 Lentisphaeria bacterium
CAGTTCGTAAATGACGCCGGAGAAATAAAAGGTATAGGCGTTTTGGAAGGAGTTTTTGACCTGGCCGGCCACTTCGTCCATGCCGGCATAGGCCTGGTTGGCCCGGCCCATGGTGTCCGTCACGGCGGCCTGCTGGCTTTGGGCGCCGCCTTGGGCGTCGGCGATGGCGGCCCGGTGCCGTTCCAGGGCTTTCTGCTGTTCGGCGTTGGCGATGCGCACTTCAACGCCGGCCCCTTCGAGGTCGCCCCGGGCCAGGTAGTTCTCGGCCTGGAACTGGTGCAGCAGCACCCGTTCATAACCGTCGGCGCGGTAGGGCAGCACGTTGTCGTTGACCAGCACCGCGGCGCCCTGCTGGCTCACCCCGGTCAGCCGCACCACCGGTTCACCATCGAGGTCCTTGAGCATCTGGATGGCATCGGCGTAATCGCGGAAGCTGGCATCGGTGTCGCCGCGGATCTGGGCCAGCCGGCCGCGTTCCAGCAGATAGAGCAGCCGGTCCTTGCCGGTGAGCTTGCTGTCCAGCGGACCCCGCGCCGGGCTGACCGGGGCGGCCGCGGGGGCGGCCGGAGCCGCGACCGGGGCGCCGGGCGGCGGCGGGGGCGGTGCCTGTTCCAGTTGCCGCAGCAGCGGTTGCATGCGCTGGGGATGGTTGAGGCAGCCGGCCGCCAGCAGGACGACGGAAAAAAGCAACAGCAAAGAGTTGCGCATGGGGGGAAACCGGAAGGTGGCTGAAAAAAGTGAGGAACCCAGCATGATGAGACTTCGATGCAAAAACGCGGCTTACCGTATATCGTCACCCTGGCGAATGCCATTGGCACCGTTTTGTTTCCGTAAGGGGTCCCTGAGTGGGGGGTAATCGGCAACTGGTTTTTCCGAGCCGGGAACGTAGCGACCGCAGGGAGCGTGAGTGACCGGTCAAAAGCGGTTTGTTTTGATCCGTCACGTTGTTCCGGGCTCGGTAAATCCCCTGCCTTATGCATTCTTTGCATTCGGCTTGAACAGCCGGGATCAGGGGGTGTTCCCGCGGTTCCCCGCAAAGGGCTCGCCCGCCTTGGAGAAGTCGGGAAGGAAGGCATCGTCGTCGTCGAGTTCCTGGATGAAGAGATGGCGGAAGCCGAGCCCTTCGGCCAGGTCGCGAACCTCGGCGTACTCGGCGGGGTGCAGGGGGCGGTCGAACGGCGGGCGGCCGGCGCAGGCGGGCATGGGGCGGTACTGGCTCATGATGGAGAGCGGCAGCTGGGGGCCGAACTCGCGGCGGAGCAGGCGCAGCACGGCGAGGCTGTTGGCGACCTGGCCCGGCAGCACCAGGTGGCGCACCAGCACGCCGCGGCGGGCGGTTTCGGCGCCGCTCTCGTCCCACGGCTCCAGAAAACCAACGGCGGCAACCATGGCCTGCAGGGCGGCCAGGGCGGTTTCCGGATAGTCCGGCGCGTTCAGGCAGGCCGCCGCCAGCCCGGGGTCGGCAAACTTGAAGTCGGGCAGGAAGATGTCCATGACGCCGGCATAGTCCGCAACCCGGGCCGGATCCTCGTAGCCGGAACAGTTGAAGAGAAAGGGCAGGGTGAGGCCCTCGGCGCGCAGCTGGCGGCCGGCGGCCCGGAGGTGCGGCCAGTAATGTTCGGGGGTCACGAAGTTGAGGTTGTGCACCCCTTGGGCCGCCAGGTTGCGGCAGAGGGCGATGAATTCCTCCAGGGTGCGTTCGGTGCCGGCATGCTGGCGGGAGATCTGCACGTTCTGGCAGAAGAAGCAGCCGCAGGGGCAGCCGCAGAGAAACAGGGTGCCCGAACCGCGGGTGCCGGAAAAGGGCGGTTCCTCGCCAAAATGCGCCCCGGCATGGGCGAGGCGCAACACCGCGGTCTCGCCGCAGACGCCGGTCCGCCCCGCCACCCGGTCCACCCCGCACCGCCGCGGACACAGCCGGCACTCCCGATATTCATCCAGTTCCAGGTGACCCATAGTTGATCCTATAAAGAATCTTGGCCGGCAGATGTTGGGAACCCCCGTTTGAGGAAAGGCGGTTCCCAAGCCCTCCGCCAAACCTTTTTGTTTCGTTGCGGAGTCCGCAGGCCGTTCTGCGCGACAGGCCATGATTGGGACAGCTGGGGCGGCCTGCGGACTCCGCAACAAGCAACAAACGTTTTGGGAAGGAGTTTGGGGAGCACCCTTTTTCAAAAGGGTGGCCCCAATCTTTCAAAAGGGGGTTCCCAACGTCAGCCGCCCTGGGCGAGCATGGCGAGGATGGCGCGGCGGGCGGCGTCGGCGGTTGCGGGGGGGACGGTGATGCGGGTCTCGTCGGTTTCCAGGCTGCGGGCGATCTTGGCCAGGGTGGTTTTCTTCATGTTCGGGCAGCGCAGGAAGGGGGTCAGGTGGTGGAAGGTGATGGCCGGCGCCGTCCGGCGCAGGGTGTGCAGGATGCCCTCCTCGGTGCCGACGATGAACTCGCGGCAGGCGGTCTTTTTCACCAGCTCGATCATCTGGCCGGTGCTGATCACGTGGTCGGCCTGGTCCTGCACCTCAGGGGTGCATTCCGGGTGCACCATGACCTCGGCGCCGGGGTGCTCGCGCCGCGCCTTGGCGATCATTTCCGGGCGGATGATGGCGTGGGTCGGGCAGAAGCCGTCCCACAGCACCAGCTTGCGGTTGAGCCGGCGTTCGACGAAGCGGCCGAGGAACTTGTCCGGCACGAACAGGATCTCGGGGGCGTCGCCGAGCGAGGCGACGATTTTGACCGCGTTCGAGGAGGTGCAGCAGATGGTGCTCTCCGCCTTGACCTCGGCGGTGGAGTTGACGTAGCAGACCACCGGCGCGCCGGGATGCGCCGCCTTGAAGATGCGCAACTGCTCGGCGGTGATCATGTCGGCCATCGGGCAGCCGGCGGCGGGGTCCGGCATCAGCACGGTGCGGCCGGGATTGAGCACCGCCGCGGTCTCTGCCATGAACTGGACGCCGCAAAAGACAATGCGCTCGGCGTCCACCTGGCTGGCCTGCTTGCTCAAGCCGTAGGAGTCGCCGACGAAATCGGCGATGTCCTGGACCTCCGCCGGCTGGTAGGTGTGGGCGAGGATGACCGCGCGGCGTTCGCGCCGCAGCTGCTGGATACTGTCCAAAAGATTCATGCCATACCATAATTCCGGCTGGTGGAAATGCTGTCGGACATTGAAGCCGTGACCCGTGACGCGTGACACGCGTGACCGGTGACGCGTGACACAGGGGCGTTCCGGTCACCGGGTGAGGGGGGATCGGGAGCCGGTCTTTCCGAACCGAGAATGTCGCGACCGCCGGGAGCGTGAGGGGCCGGTCAAAGGCGGGAAACGGGAATCCAAGCACGGAAACACGGATTGCCGCGGGATGAAATGCCGCTATGCTATCTTGCTAAGGTTAACGGATCACGGGCCGTTCGGATGGCGGTGGCAGGCACGGAAAACAGCGGGGTGGGCACATGAAGATCGGCATCTTCGGTGACGTGCATGGCAACCTGGCGGGGCTGGAGGCCGTGCTGGCGGCGTTGCAGGCCGAGCGCTGTGAAAAATACCTCTGCACCGGCGACCTGGTCGGCTATGGGCCCCATCCCGGCGCGTGCATCCGCCGGGTGCGCGAACTGGGCGCCGCCTGCGTGCTGGGCAACCATGACGAGTACGCCACCGACATCTTGGGCCACGGCTTGGAACGGCTGGAGCCCGACACCCGCCAGGTGATCGAGTGGACCCGCGCCAACACGCCGATGGAAGACTTGAAGTGGCTGGCGGCCCTGCCCCGGCACCTGCATTTTCCGGAACTGGACCTGGAAATGGCCCACGGCTCGCTCGGCCACGCGCCCTGGGCCTACTTGGTGAACGTCGCCAACCTGACGGAACATTTCTCGCACCAGAAGGCCCGCGTCTGCATCGTCGGCCATTCGCACCTGCCGCTGCTCTGCCACCAGCGGGAAGGGCATCCGCCCACCATGGAGTTCCTCAAGAGCGGCGTGCTGCCGCCGGACGGCAAAGTCGTCTTCAACCCCGGCGCTGTCGGCCAGCCGCGCGACCGCGATCCGCGGGCCGCGGCCTGCGTGCTGGACACGGCCGCCGGCCACCTCCACCTGCTCCGGGTCGGCTACGACATCGCCGCCGTCCAGGCGGACATGCAGGCCGGCCATTTCCCCGAGCGCTTCATCCAGCGCATCGCCCTGGGCAAGTAGCCTGAATCACATGGTGCGGTTGATGTCTGGAGGTATCGGGAGCCCCCTGGTGAGCATGAAAAGACTACCGCAAAGCAGTCGGCAGGCGCTCACGGGGAAGTTTGTGCTTGTTGACCAGCGCAGACCTAATCGTCCAGTCCGAGACCTGAAAATACTCCGCAGCCGCGGCGATAGCGTCCTCTTCGAGGCCCTTTTTGTCGGTAAAAGCATCCAAATCACACCAAGGGCACAGCAATTCCTGGGCGAACGCACGTTCGCATTTTTGCATCGCCGTCCCAGTGTCAGTAACTGCCAGGAAACGATCTTTCTCAGAAGCGAACAGGGCACCGGCCATCACACGCGCAAGATGGAAACGCTGGCGCTCGATGCGAGCACTTGGCACGGTGACTTTGGCGCGTCCTTCCTTATCTTGTCGGTAGCCTCCCTGCAACGCTCCAAGTTCAGAGAAGTGCATCGGTAGCTTTGCACCAAGACATTCGGCAAGCTTGCTATTCGCCAACGGCCCAGACTCTTGGCCGAGTTGCTTCCGAACGGCGACCGCCATGCGTGTTCCTCTTTGCCAAGGCAGTTCGGAACGTCCATGCCTGACCGGGGGCCTGAGCCAACTGAGGTCGATCTCCTGATGGGAGGTGCGGAGGATCTCCACTGCTTCGCCGGCTGCAAGGAGTCCCCCTGGCAGTCGAGGAAGCGCTGCGACAAGCTCATTGATGGCAGCGGGGCCGACGCCACGCTCCAACTCCTCGACGTCGCACAACCAATTGTCTGGAGCCTCGCCTGGATCGATTCCGGCGGTGGCTTGCAAGCGACACGCGCGCGCCAGTTCCGGGTTCGACCTCTCCGTAGCCAGTTCGTCCTGGAGTTCGCGTAAGTCGCGATCCTGCTCTCGGCAGACGGACAATCGTTCCCGGACCTGGTCAACCAGACTGTCCACCGCCACTTCAAAGTCCGCTGCGGGCACGTCCAACGTCGCGTCGGTGAGGTAACGGATCGCCGCCACATCGCAAGTCTCTTCTGCACAGGCCTGTACCTGGATAAACTCACCATCGCTTGATATGACGAGGGGGGGCCAGGCAAAGCCTTCACCGATGGCCGCCAGCGAATGTGCATACAGCCAACTGTTGTCCCGTCGGGGCGATTCCCAGCGCAAACGCCACCAGTTGACAAGTAGCCAGCGGGCAAGCGCATACGCAGAAATGTTGATCTGTTTGCGAACCGTCAGGGAACTTGCGTCGTAAACCTCTGTGAAACACGTTCGGGCGTTTTCTGGCCCTGCATCGATGCGAAGAGACGCAAGTGTCGCTTCCCGGTCAGGATCACCATTCCAACCCCCAAGCCAATCGCAGATATGGAAGTCAATCGCTCTCATGGTGTCTTGTTCCATGCCCGGCGTATTTCTTCATAGAATGGATCGCTTCGCCGGATGGGATAACCGTGGTATGCACTTTTCGTACTACCGCCGTGTATTGCCTCAAAGACGTTTCCACCCTCGTCCACCACCCAGATTTCCTTGGGGAAGCCATCGGCATCAGCGGTTTCGCTGACGAGTCCGTGCTCAATGCCACGTTGGAGAAGACGCCGCGCCTCTGCTTTTTTGAAGATTCCTGCCTCGTCGCACAACGTCTTGTCGGGCCGTGGTGAGGCCGGTGGCGTCAATCCGAAGTCGCCCGGATTGCGTTTGTGCACCGGATTTCCTTCATACGTTGCACCGGCAAGGAGCGTCCGTTGCGCTTCCGTAAGGGGGGTGCGACGGATCGTGCGCCTTGTCACACGCCGGAATTGCTGCGCCTTCTTTCCCATTCCGAACGAGCCTCAAAACCTGCCGATCACCAAAGTGCTTGCCCATTTCTTGGCACAGAGCTGTTGTATCTCAGTACTCACGTCAAAATTAGTCCCATTCGTCTGTTAGTCAACCTTAGCCACGGTAAAGCAAATAGCACGTTAAGAATCAACGGCGGTCACGACCGGGGCACCTGCCGGCGGAATTCCTTGGGCGACAAGCCGATGGCCTGCTTGAAGCGCCGGGAAAAATGAAACGGGTCGTGGAACCCCAGCTCCGCGGCGATCTGGTACAGCGGGGCCTCGCCCTCCATCAGGCGGCGGCAGGCGCGCCGCAGGATTTCGCCCGTCCGATACTGCCCCGGCGTTTTTCCGGTCAGATGCCGAAAGCGTTCCCGGAACGAGGTGTAGGACATGTTCAGTTCCGCGGCGAGGCGGGTCAGGGGGGGGGAGGTCAGGGTGCCCCCGGCCAGCCGCTTGCAGACGGTCTCGCGCCAGGCCAGGCTTTCCGCCGTGTGCCGGCCGGCGGCCTCCGCCTGCAACCCCTCGGCCAGCAATTGCTGCAGGCGGCACAGGCGCACCAGCGGGGTTTCCGCCGGCGTGCCGGGCACCGGCTGCACAATGGCGGCAAATCGGCCGAGCCAGTAGTCCACCGGCTCCAACAGCAGCAACCGACTCTGCGTTCCGGGATACCCCTGGGCCTGCCAGGTGTCGAACAACGGTCCGCCAAACCACATGAAGAACTCGCTCCAGCGGCTGCCGGGCCGGGGGCCGTAACTTTGGTTGACCCCCGGCCGCGTCCACATCAGGGTGCCCTTGCGGAGCACCGTCTTCAAACCGGTGTCGTCCACGTAATCCGCCTCGCCTTCCAGGGTGTAGACCAGCAGGTAATGCGGCGTGGGCCGGAAGAAGTCCGGCGGCGGTGCGTGCCCGTAGGTGGCCTGGCTGTCCCATTTGGTGCCGGCATACACCACCTGCCCCAGCGGGCAGTCGACGGGCTGCGGGGCATGAATGGTGACCGGCCCCGGGGTGCTGAAGTACAGATTGGCGTCGCGGTTCATTTTGTCATAATATGCATTAAATATGTTATAATGGCTATTCCAAGCTTAAAAATAAATGGTATTTTCTTGTCATAGCATACATTTGTCTCCCCAAAAACAGCGGAGCGTGCGGCAGAATCATGGCCCAACAACACTACGAAGCGAAGAACGAGCGCATCCGGGCGGCCTTTCAGGAGCTCCGGAAAACCCATCCCGGGCGGATGAAACGGCGGCTGGCGCTGTCCTGGAGCAACTGGGGCTTCGGCCGGGAACCGCTGGCGGACTCCGCGGCACGGCTGCAGGCCGCCGGCATCCGGCATATTGAACTGCACGGCAACCATTACGGGCCGGACCTGGGCTACCGGCCGGCGGAAACGCTGAAGATCCTGGGCGACCACGGGCTCGCGGTGGCCGGCGTGTGCGGCATGTTTTCGGCGGACAACGATCTCTCCAGCAACCGCGCCGGCCAACGCCAGGCCGCCCTTGATTACATCCGGCGCGAGCTCGACTTCACCGCCGCGGTGGGCGGCGGCTATCTGCTGGTGGTGCCGGGCGCGGTCGGCCGGCCGGCCAAGTACGACGATGCCGAGTTTGACCGCAGTGTGGAAACACTCCGGCTGGTGGCGGACCGCTTTGTCGAGCGCGGCATCCAGGCGGCCGTCGAGCCGATCCGCGCCGCCGAGGTCAGTTTCTGCCACACCATTGCCGACGCCCGGCGCTATCTTGATGCGGTCAACCATCCCGGCATCCGGCATATCAACGGCGACGTTTATCACATGCAGGTCGGCGAGTCCCACATCCCCTCGGCCCTGCTGGAGGCCGGTGACAGCCTGGTCAA
>JBAZJM010000226.1:0-7816 GCA_041651315.1 Lentisphaeria bacterium
GCCGGTGCCAGCTTGGGCGCCGCCAGGAAGAGCGGCCGGGGCGGCCGGACCGGGGGAAGGACGTGAACCGGCCGGGGCGCTGCCGTTTCCGGCCACCGCGCCGGGTACAGCACCAGTTGCGGCGCGGCGCCCACGCTGAGCCGCAGGCGGCCGGCGGTTGCCTGCCGCCGCGTCCGCGTCCCGTCGGCCACCGCCAGCACTTCCGCGGTGGTGCCGGTCAGGTCCGGCAGGGCGACTTCGGCCTCCCGCGGCTGGTCGTCGGCGCTCCACAGCGCCAGGGCGGCCCGGCCGTCGCGCAGCCGGTAACGCCAGGCCGCACAGCCCGGCGGGGCCGTTACGGCGCGGCCCAGTCCGCGCGCCCCTTCCAGGGTCCGGGCCACGGCCAGATAGGCATAAAAGGCCGGTTTGGGCCGGCCGTCACCCCGGAACAGGCCGAAATAGCCTTCCTGGTCGGTTGGCGCCGCCGGATAGTCCCCCGAACAATACCAAAACGTCTTGTACTTCTCCACCGCCGCGCAGGTCAGGTAAAGCTGGGCCAGCAGTTCGGCCTGCCGCGCCTCGCTGACCCCGCCCACCGGCTGCGACGGCCAGGCGAACTCGGTCATCCACACCGGCCGCCCGGCGGCGCCGTGGTCCGCCAGCACCGTTTCCAGCGCGGCAAGCTGCGACAACATCAGCTCCGGATTGTAGGCGTGGCACCACTGGTAGGGATGCACGGTGATGAAATCGCAGTAGCCGCCCACGCCGTTGCGGAGTCCGCCGGCAATGAACGGCAGGTTGATGCCCGCCGTGGAAAAGGCGCCGACAAAACAGGCCGGATCGGCCTTTTTCGCCATCACGTACGCCGCCTTGACCAGCGCCGCATAGTGCGGGGGGGGCACCGGCGCCAGATCCGGCTCGTTGCTGACCTCCCAATAACGGATGCGGTCCCGGTAGCGCGCCGCCACCCGGTAAACCCAGTTCCCCCAATCCATCAGCCGCGGCGTTGTCTCCCCGGCCGCCAACGATGAGTAGTTGCCATGGGCCGTGCCGCCCGCCGCCTCGCGGTCCTGCCGCCCGCCACCCGGCTGGTAGATGTGCTGATAACGGCGCGGATTGAAGATGCCCAAAACCAGGATCCGGTCCCGCGCCGCGTTGGCCACGATGGCATCCAGGCCCTTGACATTTTCCTCAAAGGCCAGCTCGGGCCGGTAATCCAAATCGACGCGGATCCACTTGACGCCGGCCGGCGTCAGCATGGCGGTCTCCTGGCTCTTGTGGCACAGCCCGAAAACGCTCTCCGGCGCCAGCGCGCCCGCCGTCCGGTCCGGCACCCCGGCCAGTTCCGCCCGGGCCACGGTCACCGTGGCGCCGTCCGGCGCCGTCAGCCGGGCGCGGGCGACAAAGCTCCGGCCCGGCGGAAAGCGGACCGGGAAGCTTACGGGCATCTCCCCGGCCCCGGACACCGGCATGGCCACCGCCCGCGTCTCGGCCGCCACGGCCTTGCCCGCGGAGTCCGCAATTTCCAGGTGCAACTGGTAGCCTGGGGCGGGCGGGTTGCGGTACCCGGTTAGCGCGAATGTCACGTTCTCGGTGCCGGTGGTGGCCACCAGGCCGCCGCCGGTGTGGCAAAGTTCCGCGTCGCCCCAAGGGGAAAGCGTCGCCGCCACTTCCAGGTCCGCCAGTTCCAGCGTCCCCGAGCGGGCCGCACCGGGGTTCCAGCCTAAGGCCACATCGTGCAGGTAGGCCGGCGGATGCAGCACGCCGTCGTTATCCCCGCCCCAATGGGTGGCGGTGGCGGCAATGGGGATCTCCACGGTTTTCCAACCGGTCCAGTCCACCTTGCCCAGTGTCCATTGGAACGTCTGGCCGCTGGCGTCGGTGTAACGGAACGACAGCGTGAGGCCCGGTTTTTCCGCGTAAATCCGCAGCCGATAGGCGGTTGGTGCGCCCCAACATTTGCAGCGGTGGCCGACGGCGGCAAAGGTGTCGGTGGTCGCGGTGGCGTCAAATTCCCAGCCGATCTTCAGGCTGGTACGGCCAACTGCCGGCCGCTGATCTTGGGAGATGGTCGTTTCGGTGATGCGGGCCGGGCCGTTGGCGTAACTCCACCCGGAAAACGGCGCCACGCTAAAATCCGGCAGCGGCTGCCAGCCGGACGCCGCCGGCGCGGCGCCCGCGCCGGCCATCGCCAGCACCAGCCCGGCCGAAGTTGCAGAAAAGAGGCGCATGAGAATGTGATTTCGCATTTCGTTGCGGTTCCGTCACCTAGGAGTTCATTGCTGAGTGTAATGGGTTTATTTTGGAGTGCGGCGCTGAGGCGCCGCACTCCACATGGAATTCAACGGGATAAGTAAACCCAACGCAGTATGGAAGCGACCGCTGTCTCACCGGAAATACTGGTTGCCGTTGACCTGATAAAACAGCTGGCGGTTGGCGCTGGGGAAGTTGGCCACGTGCCCGTCGCCCATCACGGCGTTGGCACTGGTCGGGTGGTTCGCCGAATTTTGGTTCTGCAAATCCATGAACAGCACCCCCTCCGTCAAGCGGTCGGCGGTGGTGCGCTTGAGGGAAAAGCCACCGTTACGGAAGTAATTATCGGACGGGGGATAGGCGAAATAACAATAGGAGAGATAGGAAACCTTGCCGATGGAACCATCGCTCGGATGCCACCACCCCCACCAATTGTTTTCCGGGCATAAGCTCTTGTTGGCCGGGCAATAGAACATCTTCTGGCTAATGTAATTGCCCGGCCCGAACCGTTCGGGGCTGACCAGGGCATCGGTCATGGTGGCGGAACAGATGGTGAAGGGGTCGAGCAGGCCGTCCCAGGTGCCGATCGGGTATTGCAGCGGAAACCAACTATTGTAGTCGCCGGCATAGGAATGCAGGGCCAGGCCGAGCTGGCGCAGGTTGGAGCCGCAGACCGCCAGCCGAGCCCGGTCCCTGGCGCCATTGAGCGCCGGCAGCAGCATGCTCGCCAAAATGGAAATGATGGCGATCACCACCAACAGTTCGATCAGCGTAAACGCTGCTCGAACTTGCCTTCGCCCGTCGCCGCGGCTCGGGGCTACGGCTGGGCGTGCCAGCAGTTCGATTAGGGTGAAGCGGCGCTGTTTCATAAGAATGCCTGTTTTGAACACCGTGAAACGTAAGCCGTAAAGCGTGAGGAACCGCCCAAAAAAGAATTCAAAAAACAGGGGCTGTGCGTTGGTTCGTTGTACCGACTTTAGTCGGAGTGGGTTGCTTTTTTCATCACGGTCACCCGATGACCGGCTGAAGCGGGGACAACGAACCCAACGCTGAATCATTTATGGTCAACTTACCGCGCGCGGCGGCGGCCGCCCAAGGCCAGCAGGCCGAGGCCGAGCAGCGTCAGCGCGGCGGGTTCTGGAACGGCAAAGACCCACGGGCTCGTGGTGTTGCCATTGTAGCCGCCGCCTTCCCATAATTCTAGCACGCCCTCACTGTCTCCGGCCCAGCGCAAATACCGAATGAGACGCACATAAACCGTACTCGACGGAGCGCTAAAATAATAAGTGACATCAGGGATAGAACCTGACGAGCCTACAGCACCCAAAACTTTTGTTGCCGCATTATGCCAAGTGGAATTGTCCGTACTTACCTGCAAGTACAGGGTATTGCCGGTGCTCGACTGTGGAGTCCATACATAAGAATCAATGTTGAGTGTCACTGCCTCGATGATGGCGCTATCCGCCTGGAAACCATAGGTAATCCATGCCGCATCCGTGTAACGTTTTAGATAAATGTGCTGGTCGGGCGCTCCAAAGGTATCGCAAGCATACGAATCTACAGATTCCGTCGTTCCGAGAACCGTAGGGAAAGCCTTGTAACCCTGCCAAGAACCGAGCGGGATCATGCCGGCCTGGAGGGTTCCGGCGGCCAACAGCGTTACCATTGTCGACATAACGGGTTTAAACATGTTAGTGTCTCCTTCGCCTCATCAATGCCCACGTTCCTGGTTGAGGCATGATCCAAGAGTGGGTTATGGCCCGATTACTATTGAACTGCGAAAAATCTTAAATAACGAGACGACGTGTCGCCTTGACGTTCAGGTTCGGGATCTCCTTGGGGTTGGGGGCTTGGGGGTGGCAGCGGCGGAACAGGAATCGCGCTCCACCAAGGTGGAGGCGCAACGGATGGCATGGGACGAGCTTTCGCCTTTGTTCTGCAATAGGCTCAAGAGGAGGTTGACCGCATTCCGCCCCATGGTCATGGATGGATATTGCAGGGAGGTCAGCGAGGGCGCCAGCGATTCGCAGATGCGGATGTCGTTGTCGAAGCCGATGACCGACACGTCCCGGCCGATCCGCAGGCCGCGCCGCGTCAGATATTGGTAGACGCCGATGGCCTGCCAGTCGTTGGCCACCAGCAGCGCGGTGGGCGCATCCGGACCGCGGAACAGCGGTTCCAGCAGTTCATCCATCACCGGCGGTTTGGGTTCCGCCCGCCGCACCCGCTTCTCGTCCCCCACGAGATCCCGCACCGCCTCGAAGCGCGCCTCCTGGTCCAGCCCCAACTGCTGTTGGCCTTCGCGATAGGCCAGCAGGCGTTCCGCGAAGTCCGCATGGGTCGGCTCCCGGTTGACAAAACCAATTTTTCGATGTCCCAAAGCGTGCAGCTTGTGCATGGCGGCCAGGATTGCCTGACGGTTGTCCACATTCACCGTCGACAGCGACGGGCCGCCGGGGCAGGAGCCGATCACCACCGTGGGCGCCAGGGCGCTGATCTGGGCGCCAAGCGCCGGGGCGATGGTGCCGAACAGAATGACCCCTTCCACCTTGCGGTCCAACAGGAGGCGCGGCAGGCTTTCCGGATCCAGGGTGTTGGCGATCATCAGATGATGGCCGTTCTCCGACACCGCAGTCTGGATGGCGTTGACCATGCTGGTGACGAACGGCAGCTCCAACATGCTGCTTTCGGTGTTCGGCAGCACGAAGCCGATGTTGCCCGACCAGATCCCCTCGCGGGCCGAGGGTTGGTTGCGCCGGAGCGAGCGCGCCACCGAGTCCGGGCGGTAGCCGAGCTCCAGAATCGCCTCCTGCACGGCGCCGTGGGCCTGCTTGGAGACCCGCGGATGCCCGTTGAGCACCCGCGAGGCGGTGCCAATCGAGACCTTGGCGCGCCGGGCGACATCGTTGAGGGTGACTTTGGCGGCCTTTCCCACCGTGTTTTCCTCGTAGAGTTAGCGTTATGATGAATCGTTTACACAACACTATAACCGGACCCGGAGTCTTGTCAAGATTGCCGCTTTGCCAGGTGTATGACATTCGTGTCGGTTGAGTTGGGAACCCCCTTTTTAGGACGGGGCTTGGGGAGCACCCTTTTTCAAAAGGGTGGCCCCAACCGACAAAACTGTCATACACCCGCCTTGCCCACCCTTGGCCCCGATTATTCATGACCCCAATCCGTTTGGCAACTACCTGGCCGGCAGCGCCTCTCCGCGGGGTGCAACCCCACGCCTACAGGACGGACAGGGGACACGGTTTCCTGTAGGCACGGGCGTGTCGCCCGTGGAGCGGCGTGCCGTGGCAGACGAGGACGAGGAATACCCTGCCTTTGGTCGTTCAGTCCCTCCGGGACGAAGCCGCCCCCAAACCCCGTACTTGTGCCAAGCTCCAGACACGCTAAAGCGTGAACTCAAACGACCTGCGCCCCGTGTTTGAGTCCAGCCTTCAGGCTGTCTTCGGAATGCCGGCGGCCGCGACGCCGCCCGGCCACGGGGCCGTCAAAGCCGGCCCGGACAAGGGCGGCGTGGGGACCCGCCGCCCTGCACGGCGCCTTCCGGCCCGGGAAACAACGGTATACATTGCGGGGGTACCGGCGGCCGCGGCGGCCGCCAGGAGGCTCGTTTCATGGAACAGATTTTACTCGGCCGGGGGGAACGCCCGGTCTTCCTGCTCGCCCCATACGGCAACCGTCACGGCTTGGTCGCCGGCGCCACCGGCACCGGCAAAAGCGTGTCCCTGATGGTGCTGGCGGAAGGCTTTTCCCGGCTCGGCGTGCCGGTGTTCATGGCCGATGTGAAGGGCGACATCGCCGGCCTGGCGCTGGCCGGCACGGGCGGGGACAAGCTTCGGCAGCGGGCGGCCCAGACCGGCCTTGACGGCTACACCCCGGAAGCCAGTCCGGTGGTGTTTTGGGACCTGTACGGGAAGGCCGGGCACCCGGTGCGCACCACGGCCAGTGAAATGGGGCCGACCCTGCTGGAGCGGATCCTTGAACTCAACGACATCCAGGCCGGCGTGCTCGACATCGTCTTCAAGCTGGCGGACGACCAGGGGCTGCTGCTGCTGGACTTGGATGACTTGCGCGCCGTTCTCGCCTATGCCGCCGAGCACCGCCAGGAGATTTCAACGCACTACGGCCTGGTCAGCACCGCCTCCGTGTCCGCCATCCAGCGGGCGTTGCTGTCGCTGGAACGGGAAGGGGGCAAATCGTTGTTTGGCGAGCCGGCGCTGGAGCTGGCGGACCTGATGCGCACCGACCTCAGCGGGCGCGGAGTCATCAATCTGCTGGCCGCCGACCAACTGGTCATGAAGCCCAGACTGTATTCCAGTTTCCTGTTGTGGCTGCTCTCGGAACTGTTTGAGAACCTGCCTGAGGTCGGCGACCTGGACAAACCCCGGCTGGTCTTCTTCTTCGACGAGGCTCATCTGCTGTTTGATGATGCGCCGCCGGCGTTGCGCCGGCAGGTGGAGCAGGTAGTGCGGCTCATCCGCTCCAAGGGGGTCGGGGTTTATTTCTGTTCGCAGTTCCCCGACGACGTCCCGGAAGAGATTCTCGGCCAGCTGGGCAACCGCATCCAGCACGCTCTGCGCGCCTACACGCCGCGCGACCAAAAGGCGGTGCGGACCGCCGCGGAGACCTTCGCGGCCAACCCCGGAGTCGATGTGGCCGCGGCCATTTCCCAATTGGGGGTGGGCGAGGCCCTGGTGTCCACCCTGCAGGAGAAGGGGATACCGATGCCGGTGGAGCGCACGCTGATCTGCCCCCCGCGCTGCCGGATCGGGGCGATCACGCCGGAAGAACGCGCGGCGGTGCGGGCTCGCAGCCCGGTCGGCGCCAAGTACGACACGGCGGTGAACCGCGAATCGGCGTATGAAATGTTGAACCGGCGTGCCGCCCCGGCCGCTGCTCCGCCCCCGCCGGCCGCCCCGTTGCCGAGCCGTCCGGCTTCCCGGATCCCGGCCCAATCCCCGGCGCCGGCCCCGGTGCCATCGGGCGGCGACGGTGGTTTTGTGCGCGACCTGCTGCTGGGCAACAAGCGGCGCGAAGGCATGGTTCAAACCATGGCCAAACAGGCGGCGCGCACCGTCGGGAACCAGGTGGTCCGGCAGGTCCTGCGCGGCCTGCTCGGCGGCATCCTGGGCGGTTTCGGCCGGCGCTGAGCGCTGGTCGTTTGAGTTCACGCTTTAGCGTGTGGCTGTTTGCCTTTGTCCGGGGGCGTTTTCGTCCCGGAGGGACTGAACAGAAGGAAGCAAAGAGAGCGAAGGCTGGAAGGTTTTGAGGCGGCAGCCTCCTTTGGAGTTCGGCGGCTTCGACGCCGCCCTGGTATGTCCTCGTCTGCCACGGCACGCCCCTCCACGGGCGACACGCCCATAGCCATCAGGTTAAGGTTTTTTTAGCGTGGATTGACCGGTGTTCAGGCAGGGCCAAAGGCCCGATTTCATAATAGCCTGGGGCAACGCCCCATAAGCGTTAAGATAAAGTTGGTTTTTCACCGTTTAAACAGTACATTGAAAAGGAGGTGTTGATTCTAGCCGTACACGCAGGAGGTTGTCATGGTGATGCCGCTGGATGGTGCCACAAGCCT
>JBAZJM010000227.1:0-7811 GCA_041651315.1 Lentisphaeria bacterium
CAATACCCCGCCTGCAAGCCGGAGGCCAGGAAAATTTTTGGGCGACGGGGCCGCCTTTCGCGCGCCCGTGTCTCTATAGTAACGGGGCCGGCACGCCGGTCTGAATCGCCACCGGCCGCCCGGCCGCGGCCGGGCTCCGGCAAAAAAACCGGGGCCGCCCCGTTGGGGAGAGGCTTGCCGCCCCCCCCTGCCCACGCTACATTCCCCGCACCATGAGCACGCCCGCCCCCATCTACGACGAAAGCAAGATCAAGACCCTCAGTTCGACCGAGCACATCCGGACCCGGCCGGGCATGTACATCGGCCGGCTGGGCAACGGCAGCCACCCGGACGACGGCATCTACATCCTGCTCAAGGAAGTGATCGACAATGCCGTTGACGAGTTCATCATGGGGGAAGGCAAGAAGATCGACATCGTGCTGGCGCCCGACGGCACCGCCCGGGTCCGCGACTACGGCCGCGGCATCCCGCTGGGCAAGGTGGTTGAGTGCGCCTCCCAGATCAATACCGGTGCCAAGTACGACACCGACGTGTTCCAGTTCTCGGTCGGCCTCAACGGCGTCGGCATCAAGGCCGTCAACGCCCTGTCGGCCCGGTTCTCCGTCACCTCGCACCGCAACGGCAAGTTCAAGCGTGCCGACTTCAAGGACGGCCTGCTGCAACAGGAGGACGACGGCACCACCACCGAGCCGGACGGCACCCTGGTGGAATTCCAGCCGGACCCCGCCTTCTTCCCCCACTTCAAGTTTGACGACAAGATCGTCCGCAAACGGTTCTGGCATTATGCCTGGCTCAACAGCGGCCTGGTCCTGAACTACGGCGGCGACCGCTTTGTCTCCCGCAACGGTTTGCTGGATCTTCTTGAGGACAAAGTTGTTGACGAGAAGATTTACGAGCCGATCTACTTCAAGGGACCGACCCTCGAATTTGCCTTCTGCCACACCACCGACTTCGGCGAGAGCTACTACTCCTTTGTCAACGGCCAGTACACCAACGACGGCGGCACCCACCAGTCCGCCTTCCGCGAAGGACTGCTCAAGGCCATCAGCGAATTCGCCGGCCACTCCGTGGACGGGGCCGACGCCCGCAACGGCATCGTCGGCGCCGTGGCGATCAAGATCAAGGATCCGATCTTCGAGTCGCAGACCAAGAACAAGCTGGGCAACGGCGACATCCGCACCGAGATCGTCACCAAGGTGCGCGACGTGGTGCTGGCCTTCCTCTACAAAAATCCGGCCACGGCCGAAAAGATGATGGACAAAGTGTCGCAGAACGAGAAGGTGCGGCGCGACATCCAGGCGGTGCAGAAGGAGGCCAAGGAAAAGGCCAAAAAGGCGACCCTCAAGATCCCCAACCTGCGCGACTGCAAGTACCACTTGGTGGGCGGGCATGAAAAGGGGGGCGAATCGATGCTGTTCCTCACCGAGGGGCAGTCGGCCGCCGGCTCCATGATCAGCTCCCGCAACGTCGAGACCCAGGCCATCTTCTGCCTCCGGGGCAAGGTCAAGAACAGCAAGAAGTTCGCCCGCGAGGAGGTGTACAAGAACGAAGAATTGTACTACATCATGCGGGCCCTCGACGTGGAAGAGACGCTGGACGATCTGCGCTATGAGAAAGTCATCATCGCCACCGACGCCGACGTGGACGGACTGCACATCCGCAACCTGCTGATCACCTTTTTCCTGATCCTGTTCGAGCCCCTGGTGCTCAGCCAGCACCTGTTCATCCTCGAAACCCCGCTGTTCCGTGTCCGCAACAAAAAGGAAACCTCCTACTGTTACGACGAAGGCGAGCGGGATGAGGCTTTGCGCAAGTTGGGCAAGAACGCCGAAGTCACCCGTTTCAAGGGGCTCGGTGAGATCTCCCCCGGCGAGTTCGGCCAGTTCATCGGCCAGGACATGCGGTTGCAGCCGGTGACCATTGAGCACCGCCGCAACATTCCCCATTACCTGCAGTTTTTCATGGGCGCGAACACCCCGGAACGGCGGCAGTACATCATGGACAATCTGGTCTGAACAGGGGGCGGGCGGCAGCCATGCGGACCGAACATGACATGCTGGGGGAGCGGTCCCTGCCGGATGAGGCGCTGTACGGCATCCACACCCTCCGGGCCCTGGAAAATTTCGGTTCCTGGCCGCCGGTGGAGCCGGCCCTGGTCCAGGCCTACGCCGCCGTCAAGCTGGCCTGCGCCCGGGTCAATGCGGAACTGGGTTTTTTGGGCCCGGAACCGCTGGCCGCCCTGGAAGGCGCCTGCGCTGAGCTGATGGCCGGCCGGCATCAGGAGCAGTTCCCGGTCAGCGCGCTGCAGGGAGGGGCCGGCACCTCGACCAACCTCAATGTCAACGAAGTGCTGGCCAACCTGGCGTTGCGCGCCCTGGGCCGCCCGGCGGGCGATTACGCCGTGGTGCACCCGATCGAGACGGTGAACCTGCACCAGTCCACCAATGACACCTATCCGGCGGCGCTCAAGGTGGCCGCTCTCCGCGGCCTGCGCCAGCTCGACGCCGACCTGACCGGGCTGCACGGCGCCTTCCAGGAACTGGAGCGGCGTTTTGCCCGGCACGTCAAAATGGGGCGCACCGAACTGATGGATGCCGTGCCTTACACGCTGGGCCGGCAGTTCGGCGCCATGGCGGAGGCGTTCGCCCGCGACCGCTGGCGCATCTCCAAGTGTGAGGAACGGCTGCGCGTCATCATCCTCGGCGGCGGCGCCATCGGCACCGGGCTGGGCGCGCCGCGCGCCTTCATCTTCCGCGCCACCGACACGCTCCGCGAGATCACCGGCCTGCCGCTGGCACGCGCGGAAAACCCGGTGGACGCGACCCAGAACCAGGACGCCTTCGCCGAGGTGTCCGGCATGCTGCGCACCGTGGCGGTGAACCTGCTGAAAATCGGCGGCGACCTGCGGCTGCTGGCCTCCGGCCCCGACTGCGGCCTGGGCGAAATCACCCTGCCCGCGCGCCAGGCCGGATCCTCGATCATGCCCGGCAAAATCAATCCCGTGCTGCCCGAGCATGCCGCCGCCGTGGCCATGCAAGTGCTGGCCATGGACGGCGCCATCACCCAGGCCGCGGCCGCCGGCCAGCTTGAGCTCAACGCCTTCCTGCCGGTGATCGCCCACAACCTGCTCGGCGCCCTGCGGCTGCTGCACGAACTGCTGCCGCGCCTGACCGACTTCTGCGTGCGCGGCATCACCGCCACCGACCGGCCGCTGACCCTGGGCGCCACCGCCTGGGCCACCGCCCTGGTGCCCCACATCGGCTACGAAGCTGCCGGCCGGGTCGCGGCCCTGATGCGCACGGAACGGCTCGACGCGCTGGCAGCCGCCGAACGCGTCACCGGCCGCGACCGCGCCACCCTCGCCGCCTGGCTTACTCCGGAGGCGCTGCTCCGGCTGGGGGATCCCCGGCCTTGACCGGGACCGCCGTCAGCCCGGGGCCCGGATGGCAATCAGCGTCAGATCGTCGTTCTGGGCCACGCCGGCGGCAAAATGCCGGAGATCGCGCCGGACCGCCTCGACCAGCTCCGCCGCCCCGGCGGCGGCATGATCGCGCAGCACCGCTTCAAGGCGGGCGGCGCCATAGGCCTCGCCGGCCATGTTTTGGAGCTTGGGAATCCCCGCGGTGGCAAACACCAGGAAATCGCCGGACGCCAGGGCCAGTTCCTCCCGGCTGAAGCTGGCGTCCGCGTCAATGCCGAGCCCCATGCCCGCCGCGGCGACTTGGGAAAAGCTCTGGCTGGCGGCGTGCCACCACAGGGCCGGCCGGTAACCGGCCGAGGCCAGATGCACCCGGCGGCCCACGCTCTCCAGCACGGCATAGGTGACCAGGGCAAATTCGTCGAACCCTTCGCGGGCGATGAACCGGTTGATCCGCGCCAGCACGGCGGCAGGATCGGCCTCCCCGTCCTCCGCCGACAGGCGGAAGGCGGCACGGATCATGGCCAGGAACAGCGCCGAACGCACGCCGGGGCGGTTGGAGACGTTTCCCACCAGCACGCCCAGCCGCCCGGGGCCGGCACTGACAAAGTCGTGATAGTTGCCGCCGACGCCGTCGGCCGGCAGAAACAGGCGGGCCAGGTCGAAGCCCGGCAGGACCGGCACCTCACGGGGAAACAGGCTTTCGATCAACTGTTCGCGCAGGCGCGTGTTGTCGGTCACCTCGTCGAGCGCATGCCGGTCCGCCGCCAGCGAGGCGCCGGCACGGTAACGCCGCAGGTCGTCCAGCATTTCCTGGACGCTGGCATAGCGCCGGCCGGCCTCATAGGCCATGCTGGTTTCCAAGATCCGGCGCAGGCCGGCGGGAATCAACTCCAGGCTGATCAGCCCGGACGGCAGCCGGCCGGACAGCAATTGGTAGAAGGTCACGCCCAGGGCGTAAATGTCGGCCCGGTGGTCCACCGCCTTGGGATTGTCGCGCTGCTCCGGACTCATGTAGAGCGGCGAGCCCATGACGGCGTTGGTCAGGGTCAGGGTGACCGTTTCCGGCTGGTCCAGGCGGGCGATGCCAAAATCGATGATCTTGACCACCCCGTCCGGGCGCACCAGGAGGTTTTCCGGCTTGATGTCGCGGTGCACCACGTTATGGGCGTGGGCGTACGCCAAGCCGGCGGCGGCCTGCTCGATAATGTCGCACGTGGTGACCAGGTCGGCGCCGCCGGACTGGCACAGCGCCTTGGCGCTCCGCCCCTCGACCAGTTCCATGGCAATATAAATTCCCCGGTCATGGTCCTGGCCACAGTCCAGCACCCGGGCAATGTTGGGGTGGTCCAGCGCCGCGGAGATTTCATATTCCCGCTGGAAGCGGCGCACCAGGTCGGCGTTGGCCGTCAATTCCGGATTCATCACCTTGAGCGCCACCTCACGGCCGTCGGCGCCCCGGGCGCGGAACACCGCCCCCATGCCGCCGGCCCCAATCCGCCCCAGCACCGTGTACGGTCCGACCCGCTGATACTCCTGGCGGGCCTGCGCGGGCACCACGATCGTCCGTTCATCCATGGCGTCACCCAAGGTTCCCGGCATGCCGGCCGCCGTCCCCCAAGGACACGGTCCGGACGCAGGGATGGCGGTACCATACCACGCCATCCCGCCACCGGTGATGGACGGTCACGACGGCATCGGAACGGGATTGCCGGGAACCGGTGGAGTGACCGGCAGGAACAGGCGAAAACAGGCCCCGTTCAGGAACGGCGAGTCCCCGACCGTCACCGTGCCGCCGTGTTCCTCCGCGCACAGTTTCACTGACAGCAACCCCAGGCCGACCCCGTGTGTTTTGGTGGTGTAAAACGGGGCAAACAGCTTCTCCCGCAAGGCTTCCGGAACCCCCGGCCCGTTGTCATGCACCTCCAGGCACACCCCGCCCGCTCCGGGCTGGACGCGGATCAGCACCTGGCCCTGGCCGCCGGTGGCGTCCGCGGCGTTCAGCACCAGATTGAGCAACGCCTGCCGCAGCAGCACCGCCTTGGCCGGAATCCGCAGCCCCGCTGCCGCCTCGACTTCCAGGGTGCAGCCGCTGGCGCGCTGGTGCTTGCGGGCCAGGCCGAGCAGGTTCCGGCACTCCAGCCCCAAGTCAAGGGATTCCACCGCCGTCCCCACGGCCGTGCGCCCCAAATTCATCAGCCGCTCCGCCAGCAGGCGCAGGTTCTGCCCGGCGGCCGCCAGGTTGGCCAAGGCCGCCGGCTCGGGCGCCGCCCCCCCCTGCAGCATCGACACCTCCCCTTGAAAGATGACCAGCAGGTTCTTCATGTCATGGGCGACCGTGGCGGCAAACACCCCCGCCATGGCCCGCTGCTCCGACAGCAGGAACGCCTCCCGCTGCCGGCGCGCCTCCTGTTCCTGCCGGGCGATCCGCCGCAGCAACCAGCCCACGGCCACAAAGATCAACAGGGCGGTAACCAGCACAAACAGGGTGCCCTTGATTTGCGCGATCCGGGTCATTTCCTCCAGCGATCCCGCCAGCCGCCGGGCCACCTCGTCAGACACCCAGATATAGACCTCGCACACCACCAGATAAGCGGCGGCAAAAGCACCGGCAATCAACCAGGGATTTCGCTTCGTGGAAAGAAGCCACATTGTGCCTTCCTCTTTTTCGGCGGATATCGTTATGCCTGTTTCCCCGTGACGCAGACCACGCGGTGAACATACTCCGGCAAACTCACCGGCACAATGCTATGGGCGTGCGTGGTCAGAAAAACCGATTGCCAGCCGTTCCCGCCAATGGTATAGTCGGCCACTTGGCCCTGGACAGCGGTCCCGGCCCAAAAACCGGCCGGTCAACCGCAGCCGGCCCCAACCCAAAACGGATTTTTATCATGGCCCATTATCAATTCCCGCAGGGATTTCTTTGGGGCGCGGCAACGGCGGCCTTCCAGGTGGAGGGCTATCCGCGGGCCGACGGCGCCGGCATCTCCAACTGGGACGCCTTCTGCCACCGCCCCGGCACCATTGCCAACGACCACACCGGCGATGTCGGCCCGGGCCAGTACCGCAAGTACCGGGAGGACGTCCAGCTGATGAAACGGCTGGGAATCAAGGCCTACCGCCTGTCGCTCTCCTGGTCGCGCATCTTTCCCGAGGGCACCGGCCGGGTCAACGAGGCGGGGCTGCGCTATTACCAGAACCTGGTCGACGAGCTGCTGGCCAACGGCATCGAGCCGTGGGTCACCCTGTTCCACTGGGACCTGCCGCAGGCGCTGGAGGACCGCTGGGGCGGCTGGCGCAGCAAGGACACCGCGCGGGCCTTCGGCGATTACGCCGGCTTCGTGGCCGGCCAGCTGTCCGACCGCGTCACCCACTTCTTCACCGTCAATGAGATCTGCTGCTTCACCGTGGCCGGCTACGGCGACGGCGTCTTCGCCCCCGGGCTCAAGCTGGACCGCAAGACCGTCAACCAGACCGTGCACAACGCCTGCCTGGCCCACGGTTGCGCCGTCCAGGCGGTCCGCGCCAACGCCCGCCAGCCGGTCCGCATCGGCATCGTCGAAAACTCGCCCCCCTGCGTGCCGGTCATCGAGACCCCCGAACACATCGACGCCGCCCGCCGCGCCTACCGCGCCCTGGAGGCCAACCGGCTGACCCTGATGTACGAGGGGCGCTACCCGGAGGAATGGCTCAAGGAGGCCGGCGCCAACGCCCCGGAATACACCGACGAGGAGTTGAAGATTATTGCCGCGCCCACCGATTTCCTGGGGCTCAACCTCTACGCCCCGGAACACGTGATGGCCGATCCCGGCAATCCGGCCGGCTTCAAAGTCGTCCCCCACCAGGAAGGCTATCCCCGGATGAACATGCCCTGGCTGTTCCTCGGCCCCGAGATCATCTACTGGGCCACCCGCTTCTGCCGGGAACTGTGGAACGTCCCGGCGGTTTACATCACGGAAAACGGCTGCGCGGCCGTGGACAAGCGGCAGCACGACGGCGAGATCTACGACACCGAGCGCGTCCTGTACCTTCGCCAACACCTCCAGGCCGCCCACCGCGCCGTCAGCGAGGGACTGCCGCTCCACGGCTATTTCGTCTGGAGCCTGATGGACAACTTCGAATGGGCCTGCGGTTACGACAAGCGCTTCGGCATCGTCTATGTCGACTTCCAGACCCTGGAGCGCATTCCCAAGCTCAGCGCCAAGTTCTACCAGGAAGTCATCCGCCAAAACGCCGTGGTCTGAGATATGTTGGGAACCCCTTTTCCTCAAAAGGGGGTTCCCAAACCCTCCGCCAAACCTTTTTGTTTGTTTGCGGAGTCCGCGCGCGGACTCCGCAAGCCCCCCTCCCCGTCACCCGCCGCTTTGGGAAACCGGAGGCGCAGCCTCCCGCG
>JBAZJM010000228.1:0-7641 GCA_041651315.1 Lentisphaeria bacterium
TTCTCTGGGGGGGGGGAAGTTGCGATTGGCTCGTGGACCGTTGCGGCTTTTACACAACCTCCTTTCATGATGTCGAAGCTTTTGTACCATATGCAGGATCATGGGGGCGTACCCATGGGGCATGCTCCTGTCGGTTGATTTTTCGCCAGGATCAACGGTCTCATGGGGCAACACCTCCCCGGTCCTGTTGCACACGGCGCAGGATCTCGGGCAGGTTCCGCTGGATGTGGGTGTAAAAACGCTTCATGCCGGGGCAGAGATAGTTCAGCCCGGCCGCACCGTCCGGGGTGCGCACCAGGCGGTTTTTGGGACATTCGCCCCAGCACAGCTTCAGGTGCGGACATGCCTGGCAGTACGTCGGGAGCGTGTCGCGCTTGCTGAAGCCGAAGCTTTGCTGCAGGCCGCAAAAGGCCAGCGTCCCCAGGTGCAGCTCCCGGAGGTTGCCGAGACGGTAGTCGGGATAGACGTAATGGTCACAGGGAAAGACGTCGCCGTTGTGCTCCACCGCCAGGCCCTTACCGCAGAACTCCGCCGTGACGCAACGCTGCGAGGGCAGGCCCAGCGACTGTGCCACCGCGGTCTCGAACAAGTCCGCATGCACCTTGCCGTAATCGCGGGCATACCAGTCATCCCAGATCTTACACAGGAACACGCCCCAGTCGTCCGGGTCCACCGACCAGTCGGTCACCACCGAGTCGGGCGCCCCCGGCCTGGCCTGCGGTGTGCCGACGACCGGCAGCAGGGCGGGATCCCAGCGTTGCGGCGCGACCTCGCGGAACACCTTCGGTTCGACGCAGGCGATCAACTGCACCCGGTTCACGCCCAGGTCGCGGGTCAGGAAGCGGTACACGTCAAGCGGATATTTGACGTTCTCGCGGTTGATCACGCACAGGGCGTTGAACGGCACGCCGTGCCGCTTGAGCAGGTGCGCGGCGGCCACCACCTTGTCGTGGGTCGGCTGGCCGCCCTTGGTGACCCGGAACCGGTCATGCAGCCGCTGGGGGCCGTCGCAGCTCAGGCCAACCAAGAAGTGGTGCTGCCTGAGGAACCCGGCCCACTCGGCATCGATCAAGGTGCCGTTGGTCTGCAAGTCGTTTTCGATGCGCTGGTGCGGCTTCTGGTATTTCGCCTCCAGTGCGACGACCTTGCGGAAGAAGTCCAAGCCGAGCAGCGTTGGCTCGCCGCCCTGCCAACTGAATACCACTTCGTCGCCCGTCTGCGCCTCGATGTATTGGCGGATGTGCTGCTCCAGGATGTCGTCGGACATCCGCGGCGCGCCGGACTGGTGGAGCAGGCCGTCCTTGTGCAGGTAGTAGCAGTAGGTGCAGTTGAGGTTGCATTGCGCGCCGGCCGGTTTGACCATCGCGTGGAAGCGGTGCTGCAGGCCGGGCGGCTGCGGCGCCAGGGGCACGGTTGGTCTGGCCGTCAGGCTCATGGCACCACCCTCTGGAAGGACACGTCAAAGGTTTGCCTGAGGGCGGCCTGGAAGTAGGTGCCGGTGAGGCGGTCCTGCGCCGGGTCGTAGGCCAGGGTGTAGGTCGAACCGGGATAGTTCACATCGCGCAGTTCGACAAAGACCTTGACGTCTGTGCCCTCCTGTGACGCCTCCGCCCTCGCCACATGGATCCGCCGGGGATTGAAATAGCCGGCCGTCAGCTTCCCGTTGGCGGCCACCCCCTGAAGGTCGAGGATGTAGCCGCCGTCAGGCCGCTGCCAGCGCCCTTTCAGTTGCGCGAATCCAGGGGGGGGCGCCGCCACCACCGGGGGATCGGTGGCGGCCACCGTCATCGGCACGGCCGTCGGGGGGGCGGCGGCATGACGTCCCCCGGTCCACCACAACAGGCCGCCGGCCACGACGGCCGCCGCCAGGATGACGGCGGTCCAACGCGGCGCTGTCCGCCCGCTGGCCGATGGCGCGGCCGGCCGCTGTTTTTTTGGGGCCTGCCCCATTGGCATTCCAATCTGATTTCGAACCGGAAGCCACAGAGGTCACAGAGACGGTTTTTTCCGTTCTCTCTGGATTTCTCCGGTTCAACACCACGAATAATCCCAAGCCAGCGTCGTTGCGCGGGTTTATTTTCCGCCGCGCATGGCGTCGATCTGGGCGACAACCGCGTCGATTTTGGCCATAATGGCGTTTTCATACTCGAGCGCCCCCTTGATCCGCGGCGTGACCACCCGGACTCCGGCGGCGGTGGTGTCGGTCTGCAGGTAGCGGGAAACCTCCAGCAGCGACAGCATGAACGGCCGGAACTCCTTCTTCAGCTCCTGCGTCCGCGCCTTCAACTCGGCGAAACTCTCCATGCTTTCGGCGCGCCGTTCCCGCCCTTCCTCCGCCAGGTCCGCGGAGAGCTGCGACATCTGCTTGTCCCAGTGGGCGAAGTACGCATCGGCGCGTTCTTCGGCCGTGGTAAACTGCTGCCGATGATTGGTGGCCAGATCGCTCAAGCCGGCGATAGCCTTGACCAGCTGGGTGATCTGCGGTTCCAGCTGGGCTTGGGGCCGCTGGGTCAGATCGCGGGCGGCATTGCAGGTCGTCTGCACCTGGGCTTTGCCCTGCAACAGCTGGCCCCGCAGCTGCCCCAGGTCCTGGGTGATCTGCGGCGGCAGTTCGGCCGTGGTGGCGCATCCGGCCAGGGTCATCAGGCCAAACCCCGCCACGAGCAGGGCGGCGAGGGTCTGGATCAACGCCGGCGGATTTTGGGGGGAGGTTTTGGGGTTCATGGGATGGGGCTTTCTGTTGTGGTTACCGGGGGCTGGGTTGGGAACGGGAAGCGTTGCAAGCGTGAAGTTGATCCGGTGCCGCCGGCGTGGCGGGGGGGCACGGCCGGTGGTGCCAGCTCGGGGGTCACCGGCGGCCGCCACCTCTGCCCCCGCCCCAGCTGCGGCCGCCGCCGCCCCAGCTGCTGCGGCCGCTCCAGCCGTCGTTGCCGATGCGGGTCTGAAAGGTTTGCGTGGCCTGGTCGTCGCCACGGTCGCGGGAATAGGAGTCGCGGTTCAGCGCCGCCTGGTCGCGGGCGAACCAGTCGTCATCGGAGGCGGCCTGCCGGGGCTGGGGATTGTTGAAGCCTGCCTGGTCGCGGGCAAACCAGTCATCGGTTTGACGGGCCGGCGCGGTGACGGCGGCGGCATCGGAACGGCGGGTTGCGGCGGCGGGGGCGACCGTGTCGCCGCCGATCGTGCCGCGGGTCACGGAACCGGCGGTGACGGTGCCGGGAGACGTCCGGGGCGCCGGCCGCCAGTCCTGCCAGCTGTTGTTCTGACGGACCTGCCACTGGCCGGGGGCGGTGCGGCGGTAGACGTTGCCGTCGCGGCCGGCATAAAGATCGCCGGTTTTGCCTTTGGCCACGGCGGTGCGGCTGGCGTCGCCGGTCCACTGGCCCGGGGAGTTCCGGGCCCAGGCGGCGCGGCCGGCCGGCCCGGTGTCATGGCCGGTGACCACCCATTTGCCGTCGTGGTAGACCACGGTCCGGCCCCAGGACTGGTAGCCGTTGGTGCCGCCGATGTGTCCGGCAAAGGTGTCGGTGTAGGGGTTGTAATAGTCGCGGCCCCACACCGCGCCATGGGGGCCGTAGGCGTAACCGCCGTGGGTCCAGGCGCCGGTGGCCGGGTTGTAGTGCGAGCACCAGCCGGCGCCGCCGTAGGGGCCGTAGGCGTAGCCGCCGTGGTAATAGCCGCCATAGGCATAGCTGTACCAGGCGGAACAGCCGTACGAATAATAGGCAGGTGTGCAAGGATACCAGGTATACGCGTCCGCCAGTGCCACGCCGCTCAGCACGCCGGCGCCATAGACCAGCACGCCGTTGGGGGCCACGTAACCGCCGTAATAGCCGTCCGAGTAGCTGTAGTCAACGCCGTCGGCCGTGCTGTCCGCCACCGTCACGTAGGTCACGTTGTAGAGGGGGTTGGTGGCGGGGATGGTGTAGATGGCCGCCGGCACCGCGGTGCAGAGGCTCCAGGGGCCGGTGGGGCTGGGCGCCTGGAACCAGGCCGCCTGGTAGCAGCAATAATAAACGCCGTCGACCAGCAGCACCTGGCAGCGGGTGTTGGTGGCGAACTGCAGGGCCGTGCCCTGGACCGGCGCGAAGGCGGGGGCGCCGTCATAGGTGACGTCGATCCTGGCGTCGGCCTTGCTCACCGTCACCCGGCGGGGGACCGCGGCCAGCAGGACGGCGTCCCGGGCCTGCGGGGTGCCGGGAACGGTGGCCAGGACGTCGGCGAGCGGACCGTCCGGCGGCAGGCGGGCGAAGTCGGCGGGCAGGGTGGTCACCGCGGTCCACGGGCCGCCTAGGCCGAGGGCGCAGGTGAACCAGCGGCCGGCGACCTGGTAATAATAGGCGTTGTCCGTCAGGTCAAGGAACAGCGGCTGGACCGGGTTGTTCACATACAGGATGGAGGTGTTGGGAATCGGGGTGAACAGCGGCGCCCCGTCGGTCTGGATCAGTTCCGCCGGCGTGGTGCTGACGAACACCTTCGGCGGGACGGGCTCCGGTTGTCCCGGCACGTTCTTGCGGACGGTGTCCCAGGCCGGGTCTGCCGGCAGCTTGGCAAAGTCGGCGGGGAGGGCGCCGGCGGCGGTCCACGGACCCTTGATCGGGTCGGGGGCGGCCAGCCAGTGGGTCTGGTTGAGCAGGTAATAGCGGGCGGTCTTGGGATCCAGGAACATCGGCCAGTTGGTGTTGAGCGCGAACATCAGCGCGGTGCCCGCGACCGGCTTGAACACGGGCGCGCCCATGAACACCACCAGGATCGCCGGCGAACTGCTGAAATAGATGGGCGGCGGCGCCAGGCTGACCGCCGCCTGCCGCGGCGCGGTTTCCTGTTTGAGGTACGCGGTGACCCGGTCCAGGGACACGGCGAGGAACGAGTAGCTGGGCAACAGGCGGGTGGCCAGCGCCTGAAGGTCGGCGGCCTGCGGCGGGGGCAGCCCGGGAAAGCGGAGGGTGGGGGTGAGATTGGTTATCATCACCGTGCGTGCCTCCTTGTCAACCAGGGTGTCGGCCTGGACGGCCATGACGCCATACAACGGCTCTTTGCTGCCTTTCGGGGTGACGGCCAGCGCGCTGCGGAAACGGATCTGGCTGTAATTGGTCCAGGCGTCCACCTGGGGCTGGTACATCACCAGGCTGTCGCCGTCCTTGGCGAAGGTGCGGGGCCAGCCTTGGTCAAGGGTGGTGATGGCCGGCGTCGCCGCGGGCGCGGCAGCGGTCACCGCAACGTCCGCGGAGTCCGCAAATACCGTTGGCAGCAGGGCGGCGGCGCCCAGCAGCAGGGTCCGGCAGGGGAGGGTGTTCATGGCCGTTTCACTCCGTTCGTTCACTTTGTTGGATCGAAAAGGGTTGTCGGGATCGCATCGAGGACGATGGACGACAACGAAAACGAGCACACGAATCAGGAATGTGGCAACGGTTATTGGTTCAGTTCGTTGATGAGCTTCTTCTCGTCCCGCTGCAAGGTTTTTTCCAGGGTCGGCAGGGCGCTGGCGGGAATCCAGCCCTGCTCAACGAAGAACGGCCCGAGCTGGTGGCGGACCAGTTCCTTGGCGGTGCGTTGGGCATCGGCGGCGACCGTGGCGCCCAGGGTTTCGCTGACCACTCCCAGGCCGGCGCTGGCGGCGGCGGATTCGGCCAGGTGGTCGGCGGCCGCGCCGGCGCCCATGGTGGCGGCCGCGCCGGGTTTGGCGCCGCTTTTGGCATCGGTGGTGAAACGGGCGACCAAGGTCCGGCCCTGGGGCAGGATCTCATACACCTGGACGGCGGTTTGCACCTCCGAGCGGCCGGCGCCAAAACCGATCACCACCCGCCGCGTCCGGTTGCCTTCGTCAACGCTCAGGAATTGGCCCCGGATTTCCAGCACGGTTTGGCTGGCGTCCGGCGCTTCCGCCGCCCGTGCCACCGGCAGGCCAAGCCCCTGGAGTTCTTCGACCAACGCCTTGGCCAGGGCGTTTTGGGCGGCTTGGGCGGCGGCCCGTTCCGCCTCGCTGGGCGGAGTCGCTTGCCGCCGGTTGCGGAGCCGGGCGCCCAGCCCGTGGTCCAGTTGCACCTCGTCCGGCGAAACGGCGAAATCGTAGACCTGCACCCGGGCCGGCCGGGGCAGCGCCCCCGCGTATTCCTTTTCCACGATCACCGTGGTGGGGGCGCACCCCGCCAGGGGCAGGGCCAGGAACAGCAACGACCCCCATTTTCGTGTCCGTCTGACCAGCGTCATCATGCATCCCTTCCCCTGTACCGAATGAGCTAAACGCGTCCAGCGCCTGGCCTTGAATATAACCAGCACTGCCTTGGGGTGCCAGTGGCAGGCGCCGGGGGGCGCATGACATTCTTGTCGGTTGGGAACCCCCTTTTCCAAAAGGGTGGCCCCAACATCATCCGACAAAACTGTCATACACCCCCGCCGGGGGATGAAGATAATACCAGGGCGGCGTCGAAGCCGCCGGCCCTCCGGCGGAGGGCACGGGGGGGGCGCCCCGGCTATATTTCTTGCCCCCCTACCGGTTCGGTAGTGTGCCAACAGGAAGACAGCCATGGTTCAGGAACTGACGCCAGAAGAACACCTTGATTACTTGACGGCCAGCATTCGGCTCATGCTTTGGTTCACCTGGCACTGGCTGGACACTCATCCCGCGGAAACGTTCGCGGAGGTTGTGGACACGCGCGTCGACATCTGGCGCCGCACACGGCTGAATCCCCGGCATCTTGACGGCCCGTTCAACTGGCGGGAGTGCCCGGAATGGCCGGCGCTGCGGGAGCGCCTGGAGGCGCTCTACCGGCAACACCGGGCGGCGGGGAATGCCGGGGCGTTCGAGGAGGCCGCCGCCGCCCTGCTGGCACCGTATCTTCCGGCGCGCGTGCAGCGCGACTTGGCGGATATCCGGGCCGGGGTTGATTTGGCCGGATACCAGTGCGGCAGCCTGCGTTATAACCTGGCCGTTGACGCGGCGCGCCCGCACTGCGTAAGGTTCCATATCGCCAATGCCTGCTGGCCGGCCTCGCCCTTCGACGACCCGCGCCACTTTCCTCTCTGCTTCCTCGATCTGATGCGCCAGTGCGCGGCGACGTTTGGGGTGACGGAGATCGGCACCGGCACCTGGCTGAACTCATCCCCCAAGTGGCTCCGGCTCTTTCCCGCGGAATGGACCGAACATCTGGAGGCGCCGAACGTCGACGTGCAGGGGCATTATGGGTTCTGGGGCCAGTTCGTGACCGCACGCCGGAGCTTCAACCACAAGCTGGGCCGGCAATTCCGGGAGACCGGCGTCCTGCCCCTCCCGCCGCGGTTCTCCTGGTGCTGCATCACAACGATGCGCGAGCACCTGCGCCGGCAGGGATACGTCTGATACGACTTCTACTTCAAAACCATTCTCTCACGGAGATACAAAGGCACGAAGAAATAAAACATATTTTATGGAGTTGATCGGCGAGATCAACCACCAAACGCGGGGCTGGGGGCAATACTTCAGCCTGGGCTATCCCCGGAAGGCGTTCCGTGGCCTCAACCGTTATGTGCAGGAACGACTGACGCGACACCTGAAACGCCGAAGGAAGAACGACGCTGCGAGAGCCGGATGCGGGAAATCCGCCTGTCCGGTTCGACGAGGGGGAACTGAACGGCCACCGGGCCGTTCAGCTCCCTACTCTACTG
>JBAZJM010000229.1:0-7628 GCA_041651315.1 Lentisphaeria bacterium
TCGGCGGTTTCTATCCTGACATTGCGCACGGGGACGCCTTGCACACGATCTATCGTGGCGTGCTGGCCTTCAACGCCTCGGCACTGCCGGAAAAGCATGCCTGGATTGCCGGGCAGTTGCGGCCCGGCTGCACGGACATCGTGATGGCCTACGACCGCTTCTTCGCGCCGTTCCATTTCGAGGACCGGCTGAAGGCGCGCCGGCCGGATGCGGCGATGATCGAGAAACTCGCCGCCGACACCTTCACTTACATGAAGGGCTGCACGGACCTGAACCCGCGCCCGGCCACGGTGGCCGACGCCCGCGCCATCCTGGCGGCGGCCGTCGCCTGAACCAAACAAAAAGCAGAAAGCAGAAATTTAGAAAGCAGAAAGTGATTTCTGTTTTCTGCTTTCGCCATTTCAGTTTTTCAACGGAGGATCATTCCCATGCCCTTAGTCAACCCTAAAAACATGCTGCTGGCGGCCCGCGAGGGCGGCTACTGCGTGGGCGCCTTCAATATTGTCGACTTCCTGTCCCTGGAGGCGGTGGTGGCGGCCGCCGAGGCGAAGCGGGCGCCGGTGATGCTGCAGACGTCGTCGGGCGTGATCAAGAAGTTCGGCGTCCGCAAGCTGGCGGCGATGGCGCAGCTGGTGGCCGGCAACAGTCCCGTGCCGGTGGCGCTGCACCTGGACCACGGCACGGACGTGAAGGTGCTCAGCGAGGCGATCCAGGCCGGGTATTCCTCGGTGATGATCGACGCCTCGGAGCATCCCTTTGAGAAAAATGTGGCCATCACCAAAGGCGTGGTGGACGAGGCGCACGCCGCCGGCGTGTCGGTCGAGGGGGAGATCGGGCGTGTGGTCGGGGTGGAGGATGACATTGTCGTCCACCAGGATGACGCGATCTACACCACGCCGGAGGAGGCTTTGGAGTTCCAGCGGCGGACCAGGGTGGATTTCCTGGCCGCCGCCATCGGCACGGCCCACGGTTTCTACAAGGTGGAGCCCAAGCTGAACATCGACACCCTGCGGAAGATCCGCGCGCAGGCGGCGTTCCCGCTGGTCGTGCACGGGGGGACCGGCCTGCCGTTCGAGGTGGTCAAGACGCTGGTCCAGGCCGGCGCCGCCAAGATGAACGTGTCCACCCAGATCAAAAAGACCTACATCGACGGGCTTTACGACTACATCTCCGCCAAACGGACCGAGTACGACATCATCAAGGTGCTGGCGAGCGCCAAGGCCGGGCTGATCACCATGATCGGCGAATACATTGAGGTGTTGGGCGGCACCGGCAAGGCGGGGTGAGGGAGAAGGCAGAACGCAGAACGCAGAATGCGGAATGTAGAATGCGGAACGTAGAATGTAGACAAGGATGATGTCCCATGGCAACGTCTCGGTATCCCTGTGATTTGCATGCCCATAGCACGCGGTCCGACGGCAATGACACGCCGCGGGAATTGATCGACAACGCCGCCGCCGCGGGGGTGGTGGTGCTGGGGCTCACCGACCATGACACCCTGCCGCCGGAGACCGTTGAGGTTGACGGAGTCGCCGTGCCCACCGTTGCCTACGCCCACCAGCGCGGCGTGCGGCTGCTGCCCGGGGACGAGTTTTCCTGCGACACTTGGGTCGATGACGTCCACATCTGCGGTTACCTCCTTGACTGGCGGCATCCGGCCCTGGCGGCGGAGGTGGCGGCGGCCGAACGGAGCAAGTCCCGGGCCTACGAGGAGCTCTGCGAACGGCTCACCGCCCGCGGCATGCCCCTGGACTGGGAACGCGACTTGCTCTCGTATGTGAAGCCGGACGGCACCCCGGCCCGGCGCAACCCCGACGATGTCCAGCGCAAACACGTCTTCGAAGCCATGGCCGCCAAGGGGTACACCCCGAGCTGGAGCGAGGCCAAGATCCTGGTGCAGGGCGATCCCGAGTTGAACGTGCGCCGGCGCAAGATCGACCCGCTTGCCGCCATCCGGCTGATTCATGAGTGCGGCGGCATCGCCATCTTGGCCCATCCCTATCTGATCGAGGAGACGGTGCATCCCGAGGGGGGCGTGCCCGTCACTCGGGCCGCCTACATCGACCGGCTGATCGCGGCCGGGCTGGACGGGATCGAGGCCTCCTATTCCTACGACAAGACCTCCTACAAGGGCACCCAGACCCCCGAGGAGGTCGAGGCGGAGGTGCGCCGGCTCTATGCCGCCCGGGTCCGCATCATCAGCGGTGGTTCCGACTATCATGCCGACCACAAGAAGGGCGCCAAGAAATGCCGGGCGCTTGGTGAGCGCGGGCTCACCCTGGCGGAATTCCAGGCGGCCTTCGGCGCATCGTCATCGTGAAACAACTAATTCCAATTAAAGTTCAAACTTATCCTTTATTCTACCACAAAGAACGCAAAGAACACAAAGATAAATTGCTCATCTTTAGATTGTTTTATCTTTGCGATCTATGCGGTCTTTGCGGTTAATTTGGGCATCAATTTGAAGTGTGATTGGAATAACCAACAGGAGCACGGCCATGATTGACGTGACGAAACTCGACAAAGCGGCCCTGGCCAGGATGATGGACTACTCCATTCTGCCCAAGGAAACGCGCGAAGAAACGATCCGCAAAGGCTGCGCCGAGGCGCGGAAATACCATTTTGCCGCCTTCTATTCCAGCAGCGCCTACTGGACGCCGGTGGTCAAGGCCGAACTCGCCGGGTTCGATGACATTGAAATCGGCACCGGCATTGCCTTCCCCTTTGGCAACGCACCGGCGGCGGTCAAGGCGTTCGAGACGGAGGACGCGGTAAAGCGCGGATGCACGACCGTCGACGTGGTCATGAACGTGGGCGCGCTCAAGGACGGCCGCCATGCGGTGATTCAGGAGGAACTGCGCCTGTTCAAGCAGGCCGCGGGTCCGGCCCTGACCAAGGCCATCTTGGAAGTCTGCTATCTCAGCGATGCGGAGATTGCCGCCGGTGCCAAGCTGATCGCCGAGGCCGGGATCGCGTTTGCCAAAACCTCGACGGGGCAGTTTGAGGGGCCGACCCTGGAGCAATTTTTGGTGATGAAAGAGGCGCTGGTGGGCACGCCCGTGCGCCTGAAGGTCTCCGGGGTCAAGTTCCCGCGGCCGCAGAACGCCATGGTCTTCATCAAGGCGGGCGCCGAACGCATCGGCACCCGCGCCGCGATTGAGATCGTCGAGGGGCTCGATTCCCTCCGCAAGATCGGCATGTGCTGAGGCCGGGGTGACGCGTGAAACCGTGAAACGTGATGGAACGAATGGGTGCCAGCGTCGGGGTGGTGTCGGCCCAAGCCAGAACTTTTTTACCTAACAGCCTTCAGCCTACAGTCTAAGCAACCTGTACAATGAGGTGAACCCATGGCAGGATATCTGGCCGGTGTTGACATGGGGACGACGGGGGCCCGCTGCGCCATCTTTGACCTGGAGGGGCGGCGGATCGCGAGCGAGTACCGCGAGTACGGCGCCACCTATCCCAAGCCGGGGTGGGTGGAGCAGGACGTCGACGAGCTCATCGCCCAGACCATGGCGGCCTGCCAGGCCACCATTGCCAGCGCGAAGATCGACGCCGGCCGCATCCTGTCCGTGGCTTTCTCCACCCAGCGGTGCGTGACCTGTCCGGTCCACGCGGACGGCTCGCCGGTCCGGCCGATGATTTCCTGGCAGGATGCGCGCACCGGGGCCGAGGTCGAGCACATGCGCACCCTGGTGGATCCGGCGGACTACTACGCCACCAGCGGGCTGCCGCTCGGCACCACCTGGATCATCACCAAGCTGCTGTGGATGCGCGCCAACGAGCCGGACCGGCTGGCCCAAACCCACAAGATCGTGCAAAACCAGGACGTGGTGCTGCGGGCGTTCGGGGCGGATGGTTTTTTCACGGATCTCAGCGACATGGCGTTTTACGGCGCCTGGGACGTGCGGCAGGCCGCCTGGAGCCGCTCCCTGCTGGATCGTTTTGGCGTCAGTGAATCTTATTTCGGCACCCCGACGCCTTCGGGCACGAAGGTGGGCACGGTCAGCCCCGCGGTGGCGGCCAAGACCGGGTTCAAGGCCGGCACCCCCATTTGCGTCGGGGCGGGCGACCAGAACTGTGCGGTCATCGGCATGGGGGCCATTCGCGGCGGCATGGGGACCGTCACGCTGGGCACGGCCGGCCTGGCCATTTTGGCGGTTGACCGGCCGGTGCCCGGCTTTGGGGGCATGATGGTGACCAACCACGTGGTGCCGGGGATGTGGGAGGTCGAGGGATTGTCCAATGCCGCTGCCGCGTCCTACCGCTGGTGGCGCGACCTGTTGGGTGACCGGGAACTGGCCGCCCGCGATCCGGCCGGTTCCGCCTATAAGGCCTTGGATGCGCTGGCCGCCCAGGCCGCCCCCGGCGCCAAGGGGCTGTTGTATCTGCCTTACCTGGCCACCGCCGGCACGCCGCGCTGGAATGCCCAGGCCCGGGCCGCCTTCATCGGCATGTCGCTTTCCCATGGCCGGGCGGAAATGACCCGGGCGGTGATGGAGGGGGTGTGCCTGGAAATCCGCGACATGACGGAACAGTGGCTGACGCAGGGGATGCCCCTGGACGTGCTCCGCATCGGCGGCGGCGCCACCAAGTCGGCGTTGTGGAACCAGATCCAGGCGGATGTCTATGGCCGCCCGGTGCAGACGCTGCGGGAAGGCGAGACCACGGTGCTGGGCGCCGCCATCCTGGCGGGCGTCGGGGCCGGTGTCTTTGCCTCCGTCCAGGACGGCGTGGCGGCCATGGTGCAGGTGGCGGCGGAAATCCAGCCCGACCCGGTCCGCCACCGCCTGTACACGGACCTTTACGGGGCCTATGTCCAGGCTTATCAGGGGCTGGCCGATGGCGGTGCCTTTGCAGCCCTGGCCGAGGTGCAGGCGCGGTAAGCTTGGATTATCACCACTAGAGAACGATAGCGCAACGACTTCATGGTGGCCCGCCAAGCGTGGTGCAACCACGCTCCTACAAGGAATAGCCGATTGAGCACAGGATAAGCATCGGGGGGACACCAAAATCAGCATCACCCATCCTGTAGGCACGGGCGTGTCGCCCGTGGTGGGAGGTGCCGGGGCGTCAGCGGGGAATGGGGTTCGTTCAATAAGCGGCATGCAGAAAAAAGCGGCAAAGGAATTGCCGCACTCCAAAAACAGTGCCATCTTTAACCATAAGGATCATGATACATGTCACCCAAAACACCTTCACGCGCAGAAAATTTGCGCCTGCGCTGCCTGGAACGCAAGCGGACGCTGGCGCCGCGCTGCACCACGCTGGCCCGCGCCCGGTCGCTGGCCCGCACCCAGGATCAGTCCTGGCTGAACCTCCGCTGGGGGCACAAGGTCAAGGATGTTTTGGAGAGCCTAGAGTTCTTGGTGGACGACGGCGAACTGCTGGCCGGGCACATCCGGCCGGTCAGCCATGAGGCCTGCCGGCAGCAGGAGGCTGAGGCGGCGCCGTTGTTGGCCGGGTTCCCGCCGATCTGGGGGCAGACTGGCCACACGGAACCGGACTACGCGAAATTGCTGCGGCTGGGCATTGCCGGCCTGCTGGCGGAAAGTGCGGAACGTTCCGCCGGGCTGGACGAAGCCGATCCGGAACAGCAGCAGAAACGGGTCTTTTACCAGTCGGTGACCGTGGCGCTGACGGGGCTGTCGGGGATGATCCGGAACGCCGCCACGGCGGCGGAGTCCGCCCGGGCGGCCGTGGCGGATCCGGTCCGGCGTGCCGAACTGGACGCCATGGCGGCGGCCTGTCGGCAGGTGGCCGGCGCGCCGCCGCGGAGCTTCCAGGAGGCGCTTCAGCTGCTGTGGTTTGCCGAGCTGGGCATTGAGGTCGGCGATGACGCCGGCCTGATCGCCCCCGGACACCTGGACCGCACGCTATGGCCGTTCTACCAGGCCGACTTGGCGGCGGGCCGCATCACCCCGGAGCAGGCCCTGGAACTGCTGGAATGCCTTTACCTGCTGGTCAATGAGACCATTCCGGACGGTTTGGCCGTGCCGGTCATGGTGGGCGGGCGCGACGTTGAGGGCAACGACCTGACGAATGAGCTTTCCTATCTGTGCCTGGAGGCGCTCCGGCGCACCCGGCTGGTCTATCCGACCGTGGGTGTGTGCTGGCATGACGGCACGCCGGCCGCGCTGACCGCGCTGGCAACAGAACTGATTGCCAAGGGGTATCCGACCCCGGCCTTTTTCGGGGACGAGGTGATCCAGCGCGGCCTCCGCGGTCTGGGCACGCCGCCCGCCGACGCCTGCCATTACATCAATTCCACCTGCGTCGAGATCACGCCCGTGGGGGCCAGCAATGTGTGGGTCGCCTCGCCGTATTTCAACGTCTGCGGGCTGCTGCTGGAATATATCGGGCAGTTGGCGGCGGGACCGGCGGAAACGGCACCCGCCGACTTTGCGACGTTTCTGGAGCGTTATTACCGCTACCTGGGCGAGAAGATCCGGCTGGCGGTGATCGACCAGAACGCGGCCCGCGAGACGCGCTGCCGCCTGATGGCGCGGCCGTTGCAGAGCGCTTTGACCCGCGACTGCCTGGCGCGCGGGCTGGACCTCGAGCAGGGGGGCGCGCTCTACAACTGGGTGGAATGCTCCTTTGTCGGCGTGGCGAACCTGGCCGACTCCCTAGCGGTCATCCGGGAAGAGCTGTTCGGGACGGCCCCGCGCCTCAACCTGTCGCAGTTGCACGCCTTGCTGCAGAGCGACTTCGCCGGGCAGGAGGAGGTGCGTTTGCGCTTCCTCAACAAGTATCCGAAATACGGCAATGCGGATGCGCGGGTGGACGGATTCGTCCGACAGACCATGGATTATGTGGCCGCCGAGTGCGCCAAGTACCGCATGCGCCTCAACGCCCCGTTTGTGCCCGGCGCCTTTTGCTGGATCATGCACGAGCATTTCGGGACGCGCACCGGCGCCACGCCGGACGGCCGCTGCCGCGGCTTCCCGTTTGCCGATGGTTCCGGGCCGGCCCAGGGGCGGGAGACGGGCGGACCGACCGCGGCCATTCTCTCGGTGACCTCCTGGGATGCGTCGCCGCTGATCGGCGGTTCCGCCTTCAATATGAAATTCCCGAAGGCGCTGTTCGACACCCCGGAGAGCGTGGGCAAGGTGCAGGAGCTGATCTTGACCTTCCTGCGCCGGGGCGGCTTCGAGACCCAGATCAATGTGGTCGACCAGGCGGTGCTGCTGGAGGCGCGCCGGCATCCGGAGCACTACGCCGACCTGGTGGTGCGCATTGGCGGTTACACCGACTACTTCACACGGCTCAACCCGGAGATGCAGGACGAGGTCATTGCCCGCACCGGTTACATGGAGTTGTGATGCATGAATCGTGAAGCGTGACTCGTGATTTCCTGAGGCGGCAGCTTGCTTCGGAGCGTCGGCGGTCGGCGGCTTTGCCGCCGCCTGGAGTTTGGCGAAACTCAACGGGTACGGTTTTCCCGTCCCGGCGGGACGGGGCGGGAATAGGCAGGGGCTTCAGCCCCTGTTTTGCCCGCCCCCCCCATTTCGCGTGCCGTCAGGTACGCGGCGAATCGCGGCGTACCTACGGCACGCCATCGTTTCATTTTTCGGAACAGGGGCTGAAGCCCCTGCCTATTTTCATTCAGTCCCTACGGGACGAAG
>JBAZJM010000230.1:0-7620 GCA_041651315.1 Lentisphaeria bacterium
CACCAACACCCACGCCGTGGAAATCAATTACTTCACCGTCTCCGGACACCAAGCCTTCATCGCCATGCCGGCGAATGCCAGTTCCGCAACCCCCTGGGTCTGGTACGCCCCGACCCGTGTCGGCGGTACCCCCAATGCGTCCAACGACTGGCTGTTCCAGCACCTCGTGGACCAGGGCATTGCGGTCGCCGGCATTGACGTGGGCGAGTCCTTTGGCAGTCCGGCCGGGCGGGCGATCTACAGCACGTTCTATGACTACGCCACCACCCAGGCGGGGCTCGGCTCCCAGCCCTGCCTGCTCGCCCAAAGCCGCGGCGGCCTGATGCTGTACAACTGGGCGGCGGAAAACGCCGACAAGGTCAGTGGCATCGCCGGCATCTATCCGGTCTGCGATCTCCGCAGCTATCCAGGGCTGGCCACCGCCGCCCCCGCCTACGGCCTAACCGCCGAGGAGCTGGAGCAGCAGTTGGCGGACAACAACCCCATTGACCGCCTAGCCCCCCTGGCCGCGGCCGGCATCCCCATCTTCCACATCGCCGGCGACAGCGATATTACCGTGCCGCTGGAAGCCAACAGCCAGGTGCTTTACGACCGCTACACCGCCCTCGGCGGCCAGATGACGCTGGTGGTCGTGCCGGGCAAGGGACATGAGGAAGTCCCGGAATATTTCCAGTCCACGCAACTGCTGGATTTCCTCACCACCACGGCCGTCCCCGAACCAGGCGCCGCCCTCCTGCTGGCCACCGGTCTGGCCGCCCTCACCACCCGCCGACGCGCCCAAGGCATAGTTTCGTTATAATGTGGGGGCGCCGCCCCCAGCCCCCTGCCAAAGGGACCTGTCCCTTTGGAATCCCCGAGACGTTCCATTTTGCGCAGGCCGGTGCCGGGCGCCGCCGGCAGAGACAATACCCACCGTCGCGCTCCTCAGCGGCGCCCGGCACCGGCCTGCGCAAAATCAACGATCAGGGATTCTCAAGGGACGGCGTTCCTTGAGCGGGGCCTGGGGCAGAGCCCCACATAAATCCGTTCCGCCTCAGGCGTGTTGGCGACGCCAGCGGGAGAAGGCGGCGGGACTGGAGAAGCCGAGGTCGGCGCCGATCTGCTTGTACGGGCGGCCCCCGGCGCGCCAGTCCAGCATTTTTTCCCGCCGGCACCGGTTGACATAGGCCAGCACGGTCTGCCCCGTATGCCGGTGGAACAGCTTGGCCAAATGACAGGGGCTGTAGCCGGCCAGCCGGGCCAGGCCGGCCAGCGAGGTGTCCTGGCCGGTCTCGTCCCGGATGTGCCGGCAAACGGTCTGGATCACCTGCTGTTGGAACGCCGCCGTGTTTTCCTGCCGCGGCGGCTGGAACCCGCGTTCCACCATGGCCGCATTCAACAGCGCCAGCAACCCCAGCAGCACGGTCCGGGCCTCCGCCGCTGAGCGGCTGCGTCGGTAACGGGCCAGGAACGCCGGCCAGTCCAGCCCCACCTCGTCCCAGGACAGGGAGAACCGGGCGTTTTCATCGTAGGCGATGCGCTGCCGGTGCACCCGCACCACGAAACCGCAGACGCCGCTGTCCAGGAAATACAGCCAGAGATGGCGCAACCGCTCCGCCGTGGACGGGTACTGGTTGTCGTGCGTTTCGCCGGCATCGATGAACACGAAGGTGGCCGGTGGACAGCGATGCAGACGGCCGGCGAGGCAAAAATTGGCCTGCCCCCCCAGAGTCAGCAGCGCCTCAACCCGGTCGTGGCGGGACTGGTTGGCCTGATGCCAGGGCAGTGCGCCGTCGTCGGCCAGTTCCGCCGCCGGCGTCACCCGCGATGCCACGATCTTCCACGTCTCCGGGCGCCACAACCGCGCTACCTGCGCCGGGTCAAAGAGTCGGTTCTTCATGGTCCGTCCTGGGGCTGGCGGTTGCCGGCACGGCCGAGTGCGGCCAGGAACCGTTTTAGGTCCTTATGACAAGAAACGTTAATCATTCGCAAGACCGGTCAATGGTGCGTTTTCCCGTTTAAGATATGGTGAGTGTTGAGGATATCAACCCCCATGACAGGGCATCATTAACCAGCCATACGACAACAAAGGAAACCACTTTAATGACAAAAAAAGCTAATCTTCTTCCCGCCTTTCTTGGCGGTACCGCCGCGGTGACCCAGGCCGCGCCGACCTGGCCGGTCACCAGCGACGAGGATGTGGCCCGGATGGCGGAGGTGGTGCGAAGCGGCAAGTGGAGCTGGCTCGGCCCCCAGGAAACCGCCTTTTGCGAGGAGTACAAGCAGTTCATCGGCACTCCGTACTGCGTCTGCTTGGCCAACGGCACCGTCACCCTGCAATGCGCGCTGCAGGCGGTGGGGGTGGTGCCCGGCGACGAGGTCATTGTCCCCGGCATGACCTGGGTGGCCACCGCGCAGGCGGCCATGGACATCGGCGCCAACATCGTTTTCGCCGACATCGACCCGGAAACCCTGTGCCTGGATCCGGCCGCGTTCGCGGCGGCCGTCACCCCGCGCACCAAGGCGGTCATTCCCGTCCATTTGTACGGCTGCATGTGCGACATGGACCGGATCATGGCGATCGCCCGGGCGCACGGCATCAAGGTGGTGGAGGATGTGGCGCACCAGCACGGCAGCGAATGGCGCGGGGTCAAGGCGGGAGCCATCGGCGACGCCGGCAGCTTCTCTTTCCAGCAGAGCAAGATCCTGACCAGCGGCGAAGGCGGCGCGGTGACCTGCAACGATCCCAAAATCTACCAGACGATTTTCGCCTTGAAACAGGTTGGTTGGACGCCCGAAAACCCGGCGGCCGAACCCTACGGCAAGCTGGTTCCCGGCAACCGCTACGGGCACAATTACCGCCTCACCGAGATGCAGGCCGTCCTGCTCCGCGGCGGTCTGTCCCGGCTGGCCGCCCAGAACGCCCAGCGCGAAGCGTTCGCCGCCCGGCTCACGGCGGGCCTGGAGCAACTCGGTGGCCCGTTGCGGGCGGCCAGGCGGGATCCGCGGGTGACCCGGCAGGCGTACTACACCATGACCCTCCATTTCGACCCCGCCCTGGCCGGAGGCCTGACGCGGGACGACGATCTGCAGGCGTTGAACCGGGAAAACATCGGGTTCGGCGGCCTCTACTGGCCGGTCTACCAGTCGCCCCTGCTCAACCTGTACGACACCACCAGCCCGATCCCCTTCCGGGATCCGGCCCGGATCCAGGACTACCGGACCCTGAAACTGCCCGCCACCGAGCGCGCCCATGCGGAGACCGCCGTTGTCCTTCCCCATCACCATCTGCTGGGTTCCGACGCCTATGCCGACCAAATCCTGGCGGCCGTTGCCAAAATCAATGCGCACCTGCCCCAAATCCGCGCCGCCCTGGACGCCCAGCGGGCCAAGGAGCGGAAATAATGGCGTTTTTTGTGGAAACGCTGGTACCGGTTTTCCCGTCCCAGCGGGACGGGGCGGTAATAGGCAGGGGCTTCAGCCCCTGTTTTACCGATTTCCCGATGTCGCGTGCCGTTAGGTACGCGGCGTACCTACGGCACGCCATATTGTGTGTGCGATGAAACAGGGGCTGAAGCCCCTGCCTATTCTCTTTCAGTCCCTACGGGACAAAATCTGCCAAATGCTAAATGCACGCAAATCAAACGCGCATATCCTGACCCGCTCGGAGAATGATAACCATGCTACAGAACGGGGCCAGTCTGGTGGCGTTTGGCGATTCGATTACCCGGGGCTACGCCGTCCCGGACGGGGCCGGGTGGGTGGAATTGCTGGCCGGCCTTCTGCCCGCCGTCCAGGTGGTCAACGCCGGCGGCAACGGGAACACCTCCGCCGAGGGACTGGCCCGGATCGCAACCGATGTGCTGCCCCATCTGCCCGCCCTGGTGCTGGTGGAGTTCGGTGGCAACGACGCGGTCCATGACGCACGGGCCGTCAGTGTCGATGAGTTTGGGCGCAACCTGCTGACGATTGCCCGCCAGGTCAGGAACACCGGCGGGGAGATTGTCCTGCTGACTTTTCCCCCGATCATCAATGACTGGCATGCCACGCATGCGGATCCCTACTATGCCCCATGGGGCGGGCTCGGCCCGTGCGTTGAAGCCTACCGCCAACGCACCCGTGAGACAGCCCAACGCTTGGGGTGCCCGCTTTTTGACCTGGCCGTTTTTTTGGGAGAACGGATTGCCGGAGGGGATACGGAACGTTTCATCCAGCGTGACGGCGTGCATCTCACCCCGGAAGCCAACCGCCTGGTTGCCGCCGCGGTCGTGGATTTTTTAACAAGTGGTTAATTTTTGCGTTCTTTGCGGTAAAAACCATTGGGAATTGACCATGCGAGCAGGATTTGCCAAGGCGGATATCACTCCCGAAGTCGGCGTGGAGCTGGCGGGTTTCGGCCCCTATCTCAAGCGCCGCTCCACCGGCATCCGCGACCGCCTGTGGGCCAAGGCGATGGCGTTGGAGGCCGGCGGCGGCCGCGCGGTGATCGTCGGCTGCGACCTGATCGGCGTCCCGACCGCCGCCAGCGCCCGGGGCCGGGCGCTGGTCACGGCGGCGACCGGCCTGCCCGGTGACGCCCTGATGATCTGCTGCTCCCACACCCATAGCGGCCCCAATCCGTCCTGCGATCAGCTGTTCGGCTGGGGCGAGCCGGATCCGTTCTACGTGGAGACGCTGCCTTATAAGATTGCCCGGGCCGCCATTGCGGCGCTGGAACGCCTGGAGGAGGCCGAGCTGGCCCATGCCAATCCGCCCTGCGAAGGCATCGGGCTGAACCGGGAATACGATAAAGACGCCCCGCCGCTGGACGAGGTCCTGCGCGACGACTGGCGGCCGGCCAAGCCGGAACTGACCGACACCCGCTGCCACGTCCTCACCGCGCGCAACCCCGCCGGCCAGTTGCTGGGCTTTGCCGCCTATTTCGGCTGCCATCCGGTGGTCTGCTGCGCCGAGACCCATGCCATTCACGGTGACTTCGCCGGCGTGGCCATGAACCTGCTGGAGCGGGAAAATCCCGGCGCGGTCGGCCTGTTCATCCAAGGCGCCCAGGGCGATGTCAACAGTTGCGTCGTGCACAAGCCCGAGCCGGAATCCCTGCTGGCCCTCGATGTCATAGCCGCGCGCTTCGCCAATGCCGTGCGGGCGGGCATGGCAGCCGCACGGCCGGTGGCGGTGAATGCCGTCCGCCATCTCCGGCGCGACCTGGCGTTCACCTTGAAACAGTCGCCGCTGGCCGACCTGAAGGCGCAATTGAAGACCAAGGAAGACTTCCTGCAGGAGCAGGTACTGGACAAGGCGGCGGCGCCCACGCATGACCAGCGCTTCGAGCTGGTCGTGATCACGGCCCTGCGGCGGCTCATCACGGCGCGGGAGGCGGGCGGCGGAGCCACCCGGCCCGCCGAAGTCCAGGGGCTCCGCCTCGGCCCCGTGGAGATCCTCGCCAGCGGTTTCGAGATCTTCCAGGCCGTCAAGAACGACGTCGTGGCCCAGGCCCGCGGCCCGGTCACCCTGGTGGCCGGAGTCAGCAACGAAATCCACGGCTACGCGGTCGACCGGCGGAAAGCGCAGGAGGGCGGCTATGCCGCTCAAATCGTCCCGCTGCTCGCCGCGGGCACCGAGCCATATGCCGACATCCAAAGCGAACTCACCGCCGCCCTCACCACGCTGAGCCGCGATTTGGCCGGCGCCTGACCCCGGCCGGCCCAATGTGGGGGCGCCGCCCCCAAACCCCTGCCAAAGGGACCAGTCCCTTTGGAATCCCCGAGACATTCCGTTTCCCGAGAACCGGGGTTGGCCGCCGCATCCAGCAACACGACCAAACGCACCTACCCTTCGCAGCGGCGAACCCCGGCTCTCGGGAAACCAGGATATCGGGATTCTCAAGGGACGGCGTTCCTTGAGCGGGGCCTGGGGCAGAGCCCCACTTTGGGCCGGAAATCATCGCGCCACGCCGGGGATCCAGGCGGCGTCTTGGCGCTGGGCGGCGGACAGGCGCTGCTGGGCGGTGACGGCCGCCACGACAGCGAACCCGGTGTCGCTGGCGGCGGTCAGGGTCACGCTATTGAGCGGTTTGGCGGGCTCGGGATTGTACCAGACGAAGTCGTACAGCCCCGGTGTCGGCCATTCCGGGCCGATCCAGGCCACGGCCGGATGGGCGCGCGTGGCGGCCAGGTCCGGCGGGCACCAGTCCAGCACATCGCGGCCATAGCAAACCTCGGCAGTCCGGCGGGTGCCGTCCGCATAGGTGACCTCCACGGCCAAAATCTTGGTCAGCGCCGGCAATGAACTGGACCACAGGCTGGTCATCAGCAGATGGAGGGCGGCGGCCTCACCGCCGACCGGCACCGTGATCGCATGCAACCCCTTGGGATTGTGTGCCGGTGAATAAAACGACAGGCAGCTTTTGCCGGCGGTGACGGCGGGATCGACAATGCCAAACGGCACGCCCTTCAGCACCACCTGGCCAACCGGCAGCTTTTTCAACCCCATGTTGGGCCCGTTCCAAACGCCGCCGAGAAAGCCTTCATTGCAAAACCGGGCAAGATCCAGCGGCCGGTAGCCCAGCGAGGCGTCCAACTTCGGGGGCGCCGCGGTTGTGGAACACGACTCCAGTTGCACCCCACAATTAAGCAGGACGGCCCGGACATAACGTTGCGCCCGGCTGCGCTCGGCATATTCGCCATCCCAGGCCACGGTGTCCAGCAGCCACTCCCCTTTGCCATCATGAATGGCCAGGGCCACGGCGGGTTCCGCCAGCGGCACCACCGCCGGCCGCGCCGGCGCCCCCAAGGCATGCGCCGCCACCCGCGGCGAGGCGGTCGGCAGGAAATTACCCTCCGGCCAGAACAATTCGTCCCGGCTCACGCCGGCCAGGAGACCGCGTCCCGCCACCTTGACCGGCGCCGTCAGTGCCAATTTTTCCAGGGTCACCGGCACCGGCAGGAGGGCGTTGAGCCGCGCCATCTGCGCCGGTGACGGCAGATGCACCCACACCCGGCCGCCATGTTGAACGTAACGGACCAGCGCGCCCCGGTTGGCGGCAAGCTCGCGCAGGACATCGTCGTCCGGCGCAATCACCAGCACACTGAAGGATGCCAAGTCGCCGGCCGCCGCCAGCCGTCCGGCAAGTGGGACGGGCTTCAGCCGCAGTTCCCGGAGAAACGTCGGCACCAGGCTCTTGGCGCCGGCCAAGACCCCGATTTCAGGGCGCGGCGACGCCGCACGCCACTGGTCGGCATAGGCCAGGAGATTGGCCAGCAGCAGGCGGGCCGCAGGCTGTTCCGGCGCGGCGGCCAGCACCGGCAGCTGTACCGCCACCACCAGGCCCCGGCCCCAGGGAATCTCCATCAGCGGCGTCTGCTGCAAACCGATGCCGCAACCGATAATTGGCCGCGCGAACACGTCCTCCGGCCGCTGGTAGGTATAAGCAGCCGTCAGGTGGTCCTCGCCCCAATAGCGAAGCTGTTCCGGCCCCAGTCCCTTCAGCAACGGATGCCCGGGAATCAGGGGGTGGACCATGGTCATGGAGGAGCCCGGCGCGGGAATGGTCCGCGTGGCGCCCGGCCGGGTGTCATCCGCATAGACCATGGGCGTTTGACCGGGCGCCAGTGGCAGGGCGAACGGCAGGAAATCCGGCGCCGT
>JBAZJM010000231.1:0-7577 GCA_041651315.1 Lentisphaeria bacterium
CGGCAACGGATAGGTTGAGGGACGGACGCCCGGGCGGTTGACCGTAAACTTGAAACAGGGGCCGGCGGCACCCCGGATGCCCACGGGAATCGTGCGGGACACCGCCTCTCCCAACGCCAGGGCGTATTCTTGGACGGAACCGCCGGGGAACTCCAAGGCGGCCGAATGCAGGCTGACCCGGCCCGCAATGGAGGTGTCCCACGGATTACCCAACCGGAGCGTAATGGTGCCGGCGGCCGTCTGGCTGCCGGCGGTCAGCACGGGCGGCACCGCCAGGGTGGCGGCTACCGTCACCGGGCGCGGTGACGGTGCGGTGCGAGCGGCGGCCAGCGCCGCGCCCACGGCCTTCAGCACGGCAAAGGCGTCGGCGCGGATCTGGCCGGCCGCGGTGAACGGCGTGTCCCAGGTGAAAACACCATCAAAATCGGTGACCGCCCGGGTGTGGGCGACGGCTTCCTCGGGCGTGAAACGGACGGTCGGGGTGGAGCCCCAGGCCGTGCCCAGAAAACTCAAGACATGGAATTGGTCTTGTTTTACCCGGGGGCCGGGAGGATCGACGCGTTCCGGTTCTTCGACCTCGCCCGCGGTATAATCCTCGTCCGCGTCCATCGCGCGGATCGGGTAGTAGACTCCGCAGTTCCACGCCACGATGCTGTCCGGGTTGCCGGCCCGCGCGGCGGCGCCGAAACTCTTGAAGTTGGGCGCATCGGGATGCCGGTACATGCGGTCGGCGTAGTAACAGCCGTCGAACCACCAGCCACGCACCCGGTTGCCCCAGCGCAGCGACCAGTCGCGGATCACCGCCTCCCAGTTGCGCTGGCCGCGGGACAGCCGTTCGTCATTGCCGGCCTCGGCGTCCTCCGGGCGATACGTCCCCGCGGTGGGGCTCCACAGGCCAAAGTCCCAGGGCGCGACATAGCCCAGCGCCTTGGTCGCCGCCACATCGGACATCGGCGCGTGTGACGGCAGGTACACCAGCAGCGGAATGTCATACCGGGCCAAAGCGTTGTACAGGTCTAGGACCAAATCCCGGCGGGCACACTTGCTGGGGCGGACCCCGGTGATGGCGTCGTAGGTGGGGTTGGGTGAACAGTAATGGCCGGAGTTTTGGCCGAGCGCGATATAGAAATAGCCGGCCTGGATCTCGTGCAATTGCCGGGCCAGGCCGTCGACGTCAAATCCGTCGACTTGCCGGTTCCAAGTGTCGGCATCCAGATCACCGCCGCCGATGCTGCTCGGCGGCGTGGCCAGGAAGTGCATAAAGACGCCCCACTTGGCGTTCTTGAACCAGTCTGTCCGTGTCATGATGCGGTATACTCCGGTGATGAAGGCGCTAGCCTGGGTTATTCATGAGAACTGATCGGTGTGTGCTGTAGCTGAGCGTTTGTAGCGCGGCAGCGACGTTCCGCTGGGCTGTAAGCCCTGAGAGCTACAGGTTGGTGGATAATCCAAGCTAGAGATGGCTGAGGTGCCAAGTCAGGGTGCCCTGCCAGGAGGCGGCCGGCACCAGGGTGACGTTGTCAACGGTTTCCATTTCAAGGTTGTAGCAGCCGAGGCCAAACCAGATGCGGGGCTGGCGGAACTGCTGGAGGGAAAAGGTCTGCTTCAGTTCGACCTTGGCGGCGGTGTCGGTGACCGCCCACCAGCCCTGAGACAATTTGGCAATATTGCGTTCGCCCAACCCGGTCCAGAACGGCAGACGGACGATCTCCGTGCCGACCGGGAAGGTGATGATATCATTGCCGCTCTCGCCCGCGCCGCCGACCGTGTATTCGGGGTGAAGATAATAGGAAACCGGCAAGACGGCGGCCGAACGGTTGGTCACCTTGACGTCCAGCGCCAGTTCCGCCGGGGCCTTGAGGGTTAATTGCTTGACGATCTGAAGCTTGCCGTCTTGCCCCGCGGTCAGCACGACGCCGTCGGGCGTGACGGCAAGTTGATAAAGGGTGGTGCGGTCAATGCCGAAACCGGGGTTGCTGCGCACTTCGTCCCAGATGGAGTAATAGCCAGTGGTCGCCAAGGCATGAAGTTGGTCGTAGGGGAGGTTGACTTGGTTGGCGCCGGTCGTTTTGTCGAGGATTTCCAAAATCCGCCCACCGCGCTGCGGATCGACGGTGACCTCCAGGCGGTCGTTGCTGATGGCCCAGACCGGCTGGTCATACCCGTGCAGGCTGATCTTGGTGACGGTGGTTTTGCCGGTGTTCGGCTGGAGCTTGCGGACATAGCACGCGACGCTGTCGGAGAAGCCGGCATACCGGCCTTCGTAGTTGAGCACGAGCTTGTACAGCGAGAGCGCCATTGCCCCGCCATCGACGGCGAACGTTCCCGCCATGGTCGCGCCGCCAGCCACGGGAACCGTTTTGCTGGCAAGGGTTTTCCCACTGGCGTCCTCCAAATTGACGGTGGCGGTGATGGGGTCACGGGAGCGGTTGCAAAGCGTGTAGCGCAGATCGGCCTGCTGACGCCCCGGAAGAATCGAACACACCGGTTGCGGGATGGTGATGCCAAGGCCGCCCTCCTCCGTGCGCGTGTCGGTCACCTTGACCGCGTGTCGTAGCGCGATGGGCGCTGTCGAATGGATGTAAATGGGGGAGGCGCCGAAGATGCCGCGGAATTGGCCGTCGCCGCCGGTTGGAACCGTTCTGGCATTACCCATCATGTCGACGACCTGCAGCTTGCCGGGCGCGGTGGCAAAGGTGCCGCTGAAGGTGCCGGTGCCATCCCAGATGACGGCGACGTACTGGCCGGTCCGGGGATTCTTGAAGTTGTACCCGAAATGGGGCGGCGTGACGCCGGCCATGGGGCCTTGCAGCGTACAGTCGCCCAGTTGCCGGCCCAAGTTGCAAAAGGCGTGGAAGACCGGCTTTTTCTGCAGGTAATAGTCGATCATGCCAAAACCGTGTTCAGAGAAAGTGGTGTCGTCACCTTCGTCCCAAAAGGAATAGACGTACACCCGCTTGAAGCCGAGGACGTAGTGGAGGATCAGGCCGCGCACGGTAAACCGGGCCTTGTCTTCCGGAGTGATCGAGCCAAGGGGATAGTCGGTGTAGCCAAACTCGGTGGAAATGACCGGCTTGCCGCCATCGCCGTACTTGTTCATGATGGCACGGACCTTTTCCATCCGCTCGAACAGCGATTCCGGCGCGGCGGGGGGATAGCCTTCCGGGCCCTTGAAACCGCCGGCGGGCTTCAGGTAGGTGTGCAGGTCGAGGACGTCAAAATACGGCTTGGCCCCGGCGGCATAGAAGCGGTCGAGCCAGTCCAGGCAGTTGTCGTCGAGGTTGCTGGTGGGGGCGGAGACGCAATTGGCGGGGTTCATCTTTTTCGCCAGTGCATAATTCTTTTTCAGGCCGTCGAGATACTCGGTCAGTGGCCGGCCCGAGAACTCCGGTTCGTTGCCGGCGGAAAAAGCATAAACGCCCAGCTTGGCGCCGTTGGCGAAACTTTCCGGGCCGGGAAAGCAGCAGAGCCCAATGTTCTGCTCGTAGAGCTTGTCCACGATCACAGGATCACTAAGCCACCAGCGGGTTTCCGTGAACGGGGTGGCGCCGAGGATGTCCAGGGCCGCCTGTTCCCAACTGATGGCATGGGGCCGGGCGGGCATGCGGGCACCGCCGCCTCCCCAGAAGTGGTTGACGGCCAGCATGTCGCCAAAATTTTCACAGGCGAACGGCTTCGGCGGCCGGTAGGTGACCGGGCGGACATGGGGATACTCGCCGTTGGCATACTCGGCGGTGACCGCGAAGATGTAGATCCGGTCTGGAACCAGCGGATAGATCACCCTGCGGGTCACTTGGGACGGCAGCACGGCCGTCAGGGAAACCCCCGGTTCAGTGATGGTGGAGAATGGTTTGCCGGCCTCATAGATTTTCCACTGCGTGACCTTGTCAGCGGTCTTGGCAAAGGCGCTCCAGTCGAGTGCCACGGCCCCGCTTGCGATGCCTCTTGCCTGGAACGTCACGAGTGGCCGCTGGTTTTCCGGCAGCAGCTCGACACCGGCGCCCGGCGGCGGCGGCCGGCCATAAACGGCGGCTTCCGCCAGGATCATCTGCGAAACCCCGGCCTTTTTTCCGGCCCGCAGCATCACATACCGCGCCAGCGCCGGCTTGGGGAGGCTCAGTTCCGCCTTGACGCCTTGCAGGGGCACGGCGGACTTGGCGTCGCCCGGCAGGATCGAGCCCACCGGAATGAAGGTTTTGCCGTCCTGGCTCAACAGCACGACGCAGGCCTCCATGCCGCGTTGGTCGTCATGCACCGGCCAGACGGCGGCGCGGGTGACGAGGTACTTCTGCTTCAGATCAAAAACAACGGTTTCCCAGTACGGCCCGGCCGCCCAGTTGCCCCAGCCCATGGACCCCGGAAAGGGGCCGCAATCGCCGTCCCGCAGGGCCAGGTTTTTGCCGTCGGGGGCGGCGGCGGTGGCGATAAATTCCGAACAGGACGCAAATTCACCGTCAGTCACGATGTTAAGGTCGGCCCCGGTGTGGATGACCGGTTGTCCGGCCGCGAAGGCATTGGACGTTTGGCCCTGCCGCAGATTGTCGGAAAGTAGGAAATCCACGGCGGCGCCGCTGTTCCACGCCGCCAACATCCACCCCGTCAAAATAGTTGCCAGGAAAATTTTCATGATCCATCCCATTTTCATTGAGGCTGTTGCAAAACCGGGTGTTACTTCGGCATTCAGTATTTTCGTATCCGAGCCGCGAACGTCAGTGACCGGCCCCAAACGGACATCCGCTTCTTTCAGAGCCGGGAACGAAGCGCCACTCCTGGGCGCGGGAGTGACCGGTCAAAATTCATTCACCCCTTTTATCGGTTCAACCGTTGACCCGTCACTGGCGTTTCGGGCTCTGATGACAGCCGGACTCGGATACGTCATTCATCGTCCTTGATCCGATCACGACAACGATTTCCAATCTTGCAAAGTAGAACTACTCCGACAAATGCCAGTTGTGGGCGCAACCGCCCCAGCCCTCCCAGCCGAAGGCATACCCCTTGGGCCCGACGACATTGCCGGCGTCCCACTGGTCCTGGCCGATGGCGGCCACATGGCCGTCGACCAGCACGGCGTTGCTTGCCCGCCGGTGCCAGGTGCCCACCCCGCCGTAAACGGCGGGTTGCCAGGAGACATACTGGCTGTTGAGCGCCGTGCCGTCAAAGGCCAGCAGCGCCACCGCCGGGGTTGGGACCAGGCCAAACTTGCCGGGAACGCTCGGCGCGGCCGGATTGCCGTGCGGATCGAGCCGCGCCAAACCGATCTGGCTGGAATTGGCCATGGCATAGCTGTTGCCCATCAGCGCGAAGTTCAATTCGTTGCTGGGATTGTTGCCGCCAACGCCTTTGTCACCGGGACAGCGAAACAGCTTGACGCTGCGGGCGTAGGCATACAGCAGGCGGTCTTCCGCCAAGGGATCGTTCCACCAGCCCAACTGCCGCCCGCCGCCCCAGTAGTTCATTAGTCCGACTTCATAATTGCCGATGACGTCGGCGTGATCCTCGCCATACATCGCCCAGGCGACGCCGATCTGCCGGAGATTGGACACACAGGCCACCGCCTTGGCGGATTCCCGGGCGCCCGCGAGCGACGGCAGCAGCATGGCGGCCAGAATGGCGATAATGGCAATCACCACCAGCAGCTCAATGAGCGTAAAGACATGATGTAATCGCCTGGTCATGTTTGCCCTCCGAACCGGCACCTTGCCGCCGGGCTACAAGCACTATCCACTATACGCATTTTTTTACCATGAAGAGCATGAAGTAAACCGGTCGCAAGGCGGCCAAAACGCAGACATACATCCTGATTACGCGTTTTCTTCGTGCTCTTCACGTTCTCGTTTGCCAACGTCTTGCGGTAAGCTCACCTTTTCCGGTGGAGGCGTCGAGTGTTCGGTGTTCGGCAGCCGGATCCGGCTGTTATCAGAGCCCGGAACGCCAGTGACGGGTCAACAGGTTGAACCGATAAAAGTTGTCGATTTTAACCGGTCACTCCCGCGCCCAGGAGTGGCGCTTCGTTCGCGGCTCTGAAAGGCGCGGGGGTCCGTTTGAGGCCGGTCACTGACGTTCGCGGCTCGGATAAGAAAATATTGAATGCCGAAGTAAAACGTGGTTCTGCAAGCGCCTCAAGGGCTTACCGGCGGCGGCGCAGCAGGATCAGGCCGCCGAGGCCCAGCAGGCCCAGCGTCGCCGGTTCGGGAACGGCACCGAAGATGGCGATCTCGCCGGTCCGGGCCTGCATATACCAGGTGTTTCCGGGGCTGCCGATGCGGTCGAGCTCAACCCGGACATAACGGGCGTCCACGGGCGCTAAGCCGGTTACTGAAAGCAGGGCATTGCGACTGTTGATGGGCGTCGGATCAATGAGCTGGTCCCAAGGGGTGCCATAGGTGATGCCGTCGGCACTGGTCCACACGGTGAGGGTGCCGATGCCGGCGCTGTGGTCGGCACTGCCGTTGGTGAAGGTAAACACCGTCGACACCGCCACCTGTTCGATCTGATAAACGGCCTGGAGGTCGAATACTGCCGTGTAGGTGGCAGTGGCACCCCAGGTTCCGTAAACGGCATTGTTGCCGCCGGCCACTTCGCTGTAACCGTCCCTGGCTTTGGTACAGTTGGGGTCCTGGGCAATGACATCGGCGTCGCTGCCGGCGAGCCAACTGTAGGTCGCGCCGGTCGCCAACACGGGAACGGTCCCCGGATAATCACCGCTCGTGGGGTTGTTGCTGAGCAGCCAGCCCGCCTCGGACGGCAGGGTACCACCGATCAGGGCGCCCGCAATCGCCAGCCAATAGAACTTGTTGCACATAGCCTGGTTCCTTTCACCGATCCGGCCGTGACGGCCTTTGCACTTAACAGACGGTTTATGCCCACTGCCGCACGGCAGCCGGGCCTGTCTGTCATCAACGGGCATTTATTGGGGGGCGACCCCCGCGGTTGATTTGCGAACAATCAATTCCCCTTGCAGAATCCGCCGGGGCAGTTGGTCGATCACCCCGCGCGAAACGGTGTCCACAAATTTGGCCGCTTCGTACCCCATCTGTGTGATCGGCTGGCGGAAGGTGGTCAGCGGCGGCGAATAGAACTGACTGTCCTGATAGTCGTCGAAGCCGGCCACCGAGATGTCCTCCGGCACCCGGCGGCCACTTTCCGTGCAGGCCAAAATCGCGCCGTAGGCCATTTCGTCATTGGTGGCGAAGACGGCGGTAACCGCGGGATCCCGCCGCAGGAGTTCCTGCATTTGCAGATAACCGGCCCGCGGCGTTTCCTGGGTGGGTTGATGGGGAACGATCCAGCGTGCATCCACCGTGAGCCCCGCCTGCTTCATGGCGCTCTGATAACCGCTCAACCGCTCGGCATGATCGACATCCCCGCCGCCAATCGGGCCGCACAACATGCCGATCCGGCGATGGCCGAGGCGGATCAAATGCTCCACCACCTGCTGCGCGCCCGGATGCGAATCCGTGTCGACATAACCGATTTTGTCAATCTCCGTCCGCCCGGCGATGAGCATGGTCGGAATGTCCGCATCGGAAAGCGATTGAAGCTGGTCGGTCAGCTGGCTCGGAAAGAACAGGATCGCG
>JBAZJM010000232.1:0-7573 GCA_041651315.1 Lentisphaeria bacterium
GCCCCAGGAGGCCGCAAACCAGTCGCCCGCCTCGCCGTCTTCACGGCTGAGCAGGAACGCCAGCCCCAGACTGCCGACACTGAACGCCGCCACCGGCTCCTGCGGCCAGCGCCACGCGGCGGCCGCAGTGGCCGCCGCCAACACCAGGATCTTGGCCGCGCCCATGCCGTACCAGCGCACCAGGGTCACGCCCAGCAGCAGGCCGAACCCGGCGGTGATCCACCACTTCATCGCCCAAATCGCATGCCACGTTCCGGTTTCGGTCACGGGCTTGCCCCAGTTGGCGAACACCAGGATGCCGGTCATGGCCGCGAAAAACAGCACCGTCTGCCACAGCGGCCGCGTCGCGGCCGGCTCCGGCAGGTTGTGGGCGGCGGCGGCTTTCGCCGTCTCCTCCCGGCGGAAAATCAGGTACATCAGAAAGCCAATCAGCAGGCTGAACACAATGGCGCCCACGGCCCGGGCCACGCCGATCTCCAGCCCGAGAATGCGCGCCGTGAGAATGATCGAGAGCACGCTGATGGCCGGCCCCGAGTAGAGGAAGGCGCAGGCCGGCCCCAGCCCCGCCCCGCGCTTCCAGATCCCGGCAAACAACGGCAGCACGGTGCAGGAACAGACCGCCAGAATGGTGCCGGAGACGCTGGCCACCCCGTACGCCAACGGTTTGCTGGCCTTGGGGCCCAGGTATTTCATGACGCCCGCCTGCGAGACGAACACGCCGATGCCGCCGGCAATAAAGAACGCCGGCACCAGACAGAGCAGGACATGCTCGCGGGCATACCACTTGACCAGCTCCAGAGCCTCGTGCAGCGCCTGCTCAAAGCGGGTCTGGCCGACCGGCAGGAAATAACAGGCGGCAAAGATGGCCGCCATCCACGCCAGCGGTTGCCATTCGGTTTTCCAATCCGTGCGCATAAGTTCCTTGCTCCGTGAATGCGATGTTGGGGCCACCCTTTTGAAAAAGGGTGCTCCCCAAACCCCTTCCCAAAACTTTTGAACCTTAAAACCAGAGGGGCGTTTCCGCCGCAAGCCATTCTGGCAAAATATCGCTTTGAGATAAATGCTTGCGGCAGAAACGCCCCTCTGCGTTAAGGCCCAAAAAGGTTTGACGGAGGGTTTGGAAACCGCCTTTCCTTAAAAAGGGGGGGTCCCAACGGACCTAATTGCTATACACCCGCGATGGCCTTGAGTTTGGTGGTGGCTTGGCGTTTGAGGATGCCCTCGATGCAGGTGAAGAACTGGGTTAGGCAGGGGCAACAGAGGCGGTAGTAGACCCGCTGGCCGCGTTTCTCGTCCTGGATCAATCCGGCGTTTTTCAATACCGTGAGATGTTTGGAGACGGTGGAGAGGTCGAGCCCCGCCAGATTGCGGAGTTCGCAGACGCAGCGTTCGCCGGCGGCCAGGTGGTCGACGAACATCAGGCGCACCGGGTGGGCGAGCGCCTTGAGCACGGCCGCGCGGGCGGCGTAGCGGGCCCGGGCCGCCGCCGGGGTGGGAGTGGTGGCCCGGGCCGGGCCGCGGGTTTGGGGTGAAATTTTCATACTTGGCAATTTAGCCAAGTAACCAGCTTTGTCAAACTACGCAGTTGGTGGGGCCACCCTTTTGAAAAAGGTTCGGACAAGGGTTGCGGGAACCGCTTTCGCGCATTCCCATCAAGCGCCCGTTTCACGCCAGAGGCTTGCCTTTCCTCCAGCCGTCCGGTAAAGTTATGCCATAACGAAAACGGGAACGGTGGATCGCTGTCGTGTCAGAGAAGCGTGTAATGGCAAAGTACCAACATTCTGGATTGAGGTGTTGTTCGCTCTTACCGGCGCACGTGATCGGCTATTGCAGGATCCGAAAAACCCTGCCGCCCTACGCGCATACCAGCGTTGCAACCAATGGAAACCGGCCTGGCGCTACAGTCCCGATGACGGCGACGAGGACGCATGTAACAACTTTATGGAGGCCGTCGAAGAATTCAGCAGATACGTCGTCAACAACATCTGATTCGAAAGGAGAAAACCATGCCCGCGAGTGCGGCATTGAAGACCAGGATTGAGAACATCCTTCGTGCACAGTTCCCGCAACAAGGCGAGACCGTTGATGTATCGGACGGCTCTGGAGACAATATCCATGTGGTTGTGGTCTCACGTCAGTTTGACCACATGCGGGAGAAATCGAAACAAGACCTGCTTTGGGGGGCCATCGACAGAAGCGATCTCACGGATACGGAAAAGGTAAAGATTTCCATGATTCTTCCCTATAGTCCAGACGACCTGAAATAACCTTCTGGAGATAGATTAAAGTGATCATTCGCCAAATGAAAGACGCGGACGTGTCCAGCGTCGTTGAAATGATCTTGGCCAACTGGGACACGGTCATGTCCCGGTATCATTCGCCGGCGGTGGTGGCGAAGTTCCGGGAAGAAGTCACACCCGACTGGCTGAAACGGCAGATGGGGTGGAAACGGGTCTTGGTCGCGGAGGAAGAGGGGGAGATTATCGCCACCGGGGCCTTGGCGGATTTCGGCAAACCGGATGCGCCACGGTTGAGTGTATCCCAGTTCTTTGTTCACCCCCGGTGGCACAGCCGGGGGATCGGCAAACGGCTGCTGGGGCATTTGATCCAACTTGCGCGGGCCGGGGGTGCCGGCCGGCTGCACGTGCCCAGCAGCCGCAATGCCGTGCGCTTCTACGCCGCCGCCGGATTTGTGGTGGATGCGGCACAGCCGGACGCGGACGATGAGATCACCTGGATGACCCTAGATCTAAAAGCAGGCGTTCTTTCCCCATAAGCCGCCATTCACCTGCCTTCATGCCTACTCAACAAATTGATTAGTAAGATGATATATTTTTATGAGATGCGAAACCAGAACTCAGCAATGGTTTCTTGACGATCCCAGGACGAGAAAGTGGAAAAGAAGCAGCGAAGACCCCACCATGGTATCTTTCCTGGCAACCGGGAGCCGCCGGCTACGACCACGATGATGTCCTATTGGCCGTTGGTCTGCAATGTGGCAGGTCGGCCATCCCGTTGTCGGATGTCATCTCCTGGCTTGGAAGCCCGGACAAAGCCGTCGGAGATCGTATTGCGGGGCATTTGGCCTATTTTTTTGACCAAAGCCCGGAGACCGCGGCCTTATTTGATGTCGTCGACGGCACGGGTCACGGATTGCTGACGGCCGGCCCCACCGCCGGCTTGCCGCCTCCCTTGGCCGGCCCGCCGGGCCGGATGGTCCATTCCGTGACCAGGGCATAGCCCATGGCGAGCAGCACCGGCCCGAGAAACATTCCGATGAAGCCGAACGCCAGCACGCCGCCCAGCACCCCGAGCAGCACCAGAATAAACGGCAGGTCGCCGCCCCGGCTGATCAGATAGGGACGGATGACATTGTCCACCCCGCTGATGACACAGAACCCCCACACCGCCAGGAACACCCCCCAGCCGGCATGCCCGGTATAGAACAACCACGCCGTAGCCGGAATCCAGATCAGAGGCGGGCCGCTGGGGATGAAGGAAATGAAGAAGGTGCCCAGTCCCCAAAGCAGCGGCGCCGGCACGCCGGCCAGCCAAAACCCGAAGGCCGCCAGCGCCCCTTGCGCCAGCGCCGTGCCGAGGATGCCGTAAACCACTCCCCTGACGGTTTGCCCGACCACCGTCAGCAGCCGCTGGGTGCGGTCCCCCAGCAGCCGGCTGGCGCCGGCGGCCACCTTTTCCACCACCAGTTCACCATCGCGGAAGAAAAAGAAGGCGATGAACACGCTGAGGATCATCACCGCGGCGCTGCGCCCCAGAGCCATGCCGCGATGCAGCAACCAGTCGCGCACGGGAGCCGTGACAAAGCCCAAGATCGCCTCCAAACGGTCGCCGCCAACGGCCCAGTCGCGCCAGGCGGCATCGAGTTCGCCTCCCACCACCGGCAACCCGGCCACCCACTCGGGAGGCGGGGGAATCCCCGCCCGGGCGGTCGCCTGCGCCCAGTTGATGATGGTGGTCAGGTTCTCGGCAAAACTCAGGGCGACCACCACGATCGGCAGCACCAACGCCAGGGCGATCAACACCGTCATCAGCAGGGCCGGCAAATTGCGCTGCCGGGGAAAGCGCCGTTTCAACCAGGCGAACAGCGGCCAGGTGCAAAAGCAGAGGATGGCCGACCACAGCAGGGCGGACACGAATGGTCGCAGCACCACGAAACAGCCGGCCAGCAACAGCCCCAGCACCAGCAGGCCGCCCCATCGTTCGGCCTGGTTGAACAACTTCATGTCTTGCATTGCCACCGCCCTTCCGTTGGTCACGCACCTACCATCGGCGTAACATAACCGTCCGCAACGCGCAGAGCCCAACCTCGCAAATGGTTTGTGCCTCGTAGTGGCCATCGGTGTTCATGAACCCTGTGGGGCAGACAACCGACCGACGCCCCCGGCGGGTTCCCCCCAGCTTCGCCCTTCCTGGGGGGGGGTGGCACAAATTGTGCTTATAAAAAACTTTGGGTTGAGGTTTTGTATTTGCTGCGGCTTTACGGTAAGTTATTTCATCTGAAATATGAGAATTGCCTCCTCCATTTTGAGAAAAAAGACGCGCCGGCATCCGTTCACCCTGGCGGAGGTGCTGGTGGCGTCATGCCTGTTGATGCTGCTTGCCGCCGGCATTTACGGCACCGTCAGCATGTCCACTTGGATGATCTTTTGTGCTCGCAACCACTTGGAGGCACAATCCTTGGCGGTGGATCGCTGCTGGATCGCCTACCGGAAGGAATACAGTGATTTGCTGATTACGACCGCCGTCAAGACGGAGGCGGTTCCCGACACGCATGTGCTCAAAAACCTGGGGGGAACCATCCGGACCGCCGTGGCCACCTACAGTGATCACGTTGACCTGACGGTGCGGGTGGACTGGGTCGAAAACGGCAAACCTGCCAATGAGAGTTTTACCGTGAGCCGATATGATGATCGCTAAGCGCCATGGCCAACGCCGCCGTTTCACCCTGGTCGAACTGGTGGTGACCTCCGCCCTCATGCTGCTGGTGGTCGCGGTGATGCTTGACCTCTTCCTGTTTCCATTCCGGGTCTGGCACAACAACGTGGCTTGGTGGACACTGGCCACCCAGGGAAAAATCATCCGGGAACGCATCCTGTGCGGCGTCGACGATGATGCCGGGCTGCGGGCAGCCACCATGAACTCGCTGCACCTGAGCAACGAAAAAAGCACCAAGACCGACCGGTTGGATTACAAGATGGACTTGGCTTTTCCGCCCACCACGGACAAGTACAGCGACGACTTGAACTGCGCCCTGCGTTTCAACCCCGGCCAGGGACTGGTTTTCCAGTCCACGCCCGGCAGCGGCAAGCCGGTGCCGTTGAGCCGGCATATCACGGACGTGGGGAACCTGACGTTTACGGTGACCAACCGGGTGGTGATCACCGGGATCGACCTGCAGTTCAAGGGCGCCAAGGGCAAAATCATCACCTATCCGATCACCCTCCAGACCTATCTCCCCAATGACTAATCCAGCCGCCAATCAACGTGGCGTGATTCTGTTTTCGGTGCTCATCCTGGCCTCAGTGCTGATGTTGCTGGTGGGTGCCATGCTGATCTCCGGACAGACCGCCATGAAGTCGATGCGGAGCTGGCATTCCTACGACGCCACCCTGTTCAAGGCCCAGTCGGTGATGGGCAAGGCGAAGTACGACATCTACAACACCTTCCGCACCTACTACACCACCCCGCCCGCCGCCAATCTGGCGGCCAAGTTCGCCTGGTTCGACAACTGGTCCGCACACACTCTGGGCAACACCTCCGTTTATAGAGCCCCCAATGGTGCCGATATCGGGGACGGATACGTGGCCACCGTGACCATCGACAGCGTGCAGACCACCGGGCGCGGGGTGCGCATGGTGGGACTGAAAGCCCGGGTGACGGCGGCCGACGGCACCACCCGGACCGTTTATGAACTGGTGCGTTACCGCCTGGCGCCGTCGGATGTCTTTGATTATGCCTATTTCATCAACAATTTCGGCTGGCTTTACGGTGCGCCCATCGCCATCAACGGCAATGTCCGCGCCAACGGCAACATCGAGACCCAGGACAAGCCCACGGTGAACGGCGACGTCACCGCCGCCGTCAATCCGGTGCTGGGCACCGCCGGGGATGTCTACGGCGGCGGCTGGCGCAACGATTCCCTGAGCACCTACCGCTCATCCTCCGGCTCCTCCTCCCGCCCCACCGATCCGCCGGCCGCGACCTGGGAGGGCACCTGGAAGATGGGATATTCGGGATCCGTGGTGGAACGGGAAAAACACACCGTGCTCGACATGCCCTACATCGCCGCCCTTGACGACTATGAGTACCTGGCCACCGAAATGGACGGCCAGATCAAAGTCGGCAACACGGTGGTGGTGGACAACATTTACGACGGCGCCGGACCGGACGGCAAAAGCGGCACGGCCGATGATGGCATGGTGGTGCTCGTGGGCACCTCGTCCAAACCGATCACCATCAGCGGCCCCGTGGTGGTGCATGGCGACGTGGTGATCAAGGGCGTGGTGACCGGCCAGGGCACCATCTACGCCAAACGCAACATTCACATTGCCGGCAATGTCACCTACAAAAACGCCCCCTCCTGGACCAAGCCGGACACCACCCCGGAAAAGACCGTCGCCACCAACACCAAGCGGGACATGCTGGGGCTGGCGGCCAAGGGCAATATCATCCTCGGCGACTATACCCAAAAGGAGGTTTGGGACTCGCAATACTTCCAGCCCGACTTTGTCAAGCCATACAACACCGACGCGACGGACGCGGACATCGGTTATGACAGCGACAACAACTCCGGCAACGGCTACCGCTTTACCGGCGACTACACGGCCAATGACGGCGGCAAAAAGCTGAACACCTCCGGCAAGCAGACCGACCGCAAGTATTGCGACTCCAGCAATGACCAGGCGTTCAAGGCGGCCAGCCCGAGCACCATCACCCGGATCGACGGCGTCCTCTACACCAATCACCTGTGCGGCGGCCGCACGGGGGCCATCGTGGTCAATGGCGCCATCATCAGCCGTGACGAGGGCATCACTTACTCGAACTCCTTTAGAATCAATTGGGACATCCGGCTCGGCAGCGAAAGTCCGGACGGCATGGACATCGACATCTACCTGCCGCGCTCCCTGGTGCGGCCGTTGTCCCTCTATTGGCGCGAGGTCCGGCCATGAACGGTTTTTTCTGGGGACTGCTGGGGGCGGCCTGCCTGCTCGCCGCGCGGACAACGGCGGTGATGCCGGAAGACGGCACCCCCTACCTGGACCAAAAGATTGAGCTCCAGCGGGACATGGCCCAGCAGAATTATGACCCGGGCGCCCAGGAAACGGCGGCGGAACAGCGGCGCCAGCAGGTGCGCGACGCCATGGCCCAGCCGCCGGTGGACGCCCCCAACTACCGCTTGGCCATGCAGCAAAAACCCGGCCTCCTGACGGCGGGGGCCGCGCCGGCCCCCGGCACCGCCAGGCCGCCGGTCCTGTCGCTGGGGGAAACCGAAATTCCGCTGGTGCCCGCGGCGGTTGCGCAGCGGGGCAGAAGGTTCGTCCTGGATGTGCTG
>JBAZJM010000233.1:0-7568 GCA_041651315.1 Lentisphaeria bacterium
CTTTTTCTTTGCCTGGGGCGTTGCCCCAGGCTGGTATGAATGCGCGCCGTTGGCGCTCAAAAACGGCTTAACCTGATGGCTATGGGCGTGTCGCCCGTGGCGGGGGGCGGCCGTGGCAGACGGGGATGAGGAATGCCCTCGGGATCGGGGTCGGAATCGGGATCGCAGGGATGCCCATGGGACGGCTATGTTTATTTGCCCCGTCCCGTTGTTCCGGGCTCAGTCAATCCAAAGTCCCCCATTCAACGCCCAGTTGCCTGGCGGCGGGAAACGGACTGCCGCCGGGCTGCCACACGCTATAGTACAGGCTTTTGTATGGTTTTTCGGGTCCGGTCTCCGCCGCCCGCGGCATTCCGGAGTGTGTGAACCGGCCGTCGCAGCTCCAATCATTGAGGTTTCCATGTCGTTTCATTTCCCCTTCCGCCAAATCCACCTGGACTTTCACACCGGCCCGGCCATTCCCGACGTTGGCGCCAAGTTTGACGCCGACGCCTTTGCGGACCAGCTGGCCGAGGCGCGCGTCAACAGCATCACCCTGTTTGCCAAGTGCCATCACGGCCATCTCTACCACGACACCAAGCATGCGGCGCGCCACCCGGGAATGAAAAAGGGGCTTGACCTGCTGGGCGAGCAGATCGAGGCCTGCCACCGCCGCAACATCCGCGCCCCCATCTACCTGAGCGTGCAGTGCGACGAGTTCGCCGCCAACACCCATCCCGAGTGGCGCGTCGTCGCCCCGGACGGCAAGCTGGCCGGTGATCCGCTGCAGGCCTGCTGGCACATCGTTGACATGTCCAGTCCCTACCAGGACTACCTGGCCGACCAGCTGGCCGAGGTGTTGAAGAAGTTCAGCCCGGTGGACGGCATCTTCATGGACATGTGCTGGGACCAGCCGAGCATCTCCACCTGGGCGCTGGCCGGCATGACGAAAGCCGGGCTCGACCCGAAAAACGAGGACGACCGCAACCGCTACGCGCACCAGGTGGCCATGGACTACATGGCGCGCTACAAAAAAATGGTCGACCAGGCCTCCAAGAAACACACGGCGCCCATTGCCTTCAACTCGCGCCCGCTGTGGAACCTGGCCGAGGAGAAGAAGTTCCTGCGCCATGTCGAGATCGAGGCCCTGCCCACCGGCGGTTGGGGCTACATGTACTTCCCGCTCAACGTCCGTTACGTCCGCACCTTCGGCCTGCCGACCCTCGGCATGACCGGCCGCTTCCACAAGAGCTGGGCCGACTTCGGCGGCCTCAAGCCCCAGGCGGCGCTGATGTATGAGTGCTGCCAGATCCTGGCCCACGGCGCCCGCTGCAGCGTCGGCGACCAGCTCCACCCGCGCGGCACCCTGGACGCCGGCGTCTACGACCTGATCGGCTCCGTCTACCGCCACGTCGAAGCCTGCGAGCCGTGGTGTGAAGAGGCACTGCCGGTCACCGACATCGCGGTCATCCGCGCCGTCACCGCCGGCTACCATGAGCAGCCCGGCAACGCCAACGAAGGCGCCGTGCGCGCCCTCACCCAGCTCGGGCACCAGTTCGACTTCATTCCCGCCGAAAACGCCTTCGACGCCTACCGGACGGTCATTGTGCCCGAGGGCGTCGCCGTCACTCCGGAACTGGCCGCCCGCCTGAAGAAATTTGTGGCCAAGGGCGGTTCCGTGCTGCTCTCCGGCGACGCCGGGTTCGACGCCGCCGGCAAGCCGGTCCTGGGCGACCTGCAGGGTGCCGCCAGCGAGGGAGAATCCCCCTTCACCACCACCTACATGCGCTTCACCGGCGACTTGGCCAAGGGCATCGCCGCCAACTCCGACCACGTCATGTACGAGCGCGGCCGACGCCTCACGGCCAAGGCCGGCGCCACCGGGCTGGTGAAGATTGTCGAGCCCTATTTCGAGCGCACCTGGGAACATTTCAGCTCGCACTTCCAGACCCCCGGCGCCACCCTCTCCAAGTATGTCGCCGCGGTGCAGAAGGGCCGCGTCATCACCAGCGCCTTCCCGGTCTTCAAGGCCTACGGCACCCACGGCAACCTCGCCAGCCGCCACCTGATCGGCAAGCTGCTGGAGCTGCTGCTGCCGGAACCGCTGGTCCGAGTCACCGCGCCCAGCTTCGTCGAGACCACCGTCACCCGCCAGGCCAAGCGCCACATCGTCCATCTGCTGGGCTACGCCCCGGTGCGCCGCGCCCCGAACTTGGACATCGTCGAGGAAGCCTCCCTGGTCCGGGACCTGCCGCTGGCCCTGCGCCTGCCCAAGGCCCCCAAGAAGGTGACCGTGCAGCCGGCCGGCAAGGCCCTGCCCTGCACCTACCGCAACGGCCGCGCCGAAGTCACCCTCCCCGAACTCAACGGCCACGCCATGGTGGTGTTTGAATAAGGCTGAAGCCAATTAGGCTGTTAGGCTGTAGGAAACCCCCGGATAACCTTCGATGGCCTGTGGTTAAAATTCGGCACGGTGCGGTTTTTCTTGTCAAACGGCGTTGTATTCTCCCACCCTACAGCCTAATAGCCTACAACCTAAACAGCTACCCCATGAATTACCCGGCGAACGACCGGCCGCGTTTGCGGCAGATGGCGCTGGCCCTGGCGCTCCTGGACCTGGTGGCAGGAGTGGCGGGCTGGAGCCGGCTGCATGCGGCATGCCTGGGCCGGCCGGCCGGTGATTTCGGCGTCCTGTGGACCGCCGACTACCTGGCTGTGCTGGTTTTCGCCCCGCTGCTCGCCCTGCTGTTCTGGTGGTTGTACCGCCTGGCCGCCAACGGCCGGGAGGGCGGATGGACGCCGGTGTTCCTGTTTGCGCTGTACCTGCTCGGCGCCGGCATGGGGCTGCACGAGCCGCCCAACCGCTGGACCCAGACCCTGGCCGGCGACCTGTCGCCGGCCCTGCGCACCGCCTTTGACTACACCGACAACCGCCTCGGCCACTGGGTGTTTTGGGCGGGCTTCGTGCTGGTCATCTGGGCCGTCTCCCTGGCCCAACTGCGGAGTCCGCTCAAGCAGGCCATGTCCGCCGGCTGGACCGCGCTGATGGTCCTGCTGTCGCTGCCGCAGGTGCTGGTCCTGGTCACCAACCTGTGGAAGGAACCAACCGCGGTGGACCTGGGCGTGATCGGCCTGGCCGCCGGCGTCCCGCTGCTCGCCTGGGGCACCCGGCACCGCGACCTCCACCTGCGCCGCCTGCCGGCGCTGCTGGTGCCCAGTCTCGCCTTCTTCAGCGCCGTCGCCGTCACCCTGTGGCTGTGGTGGCGGTGAGATGCCCCGATAGGCTGAAGCGTGTTAGGCTGTAGGCTGAAGGTAAGACAAGTTTCGCACCAATCTCACGGCTAATCCAGGCTGACGCATTAAACTTGCAAGATGTCCCCCTTCAAGACATGATATGGATTCGGGAAAATGGTTGAGGGAGTTGCTTGATAAGGTACATGGGCACAAAAAAGACGGATGAAGTCCAACAACAGCGGAACCGCGTTAAAAAATGCGCCCATGGAATACGCGCCGAGCAACGAGCTTGGCGTTGTTTTTTTATTTGCACACGTTGCCCGTAAACTACAATTCCGCATTGAGGCGATCCGCCCGCAATTTCCAGATTGCATCGCATACCGGCGAATCGGTGATTCGGAACGCGAAGTCCGGATTGAATTCGAGTTCAAATCAAGCAACTTCCGGGCGCATGGCCACGATCCAACACAATGCGATATCATCGTGTGCTGGCATCACAACTGGCCAGAGGCCCCGATTGAAGTCATTGAACTCAAACGACGTTTCGGCGTTGCCCGAAAAGTTTGGATTCAGCAGGCACTCAAGAGTCAGTGGGAAGTCCTTGACTCCGGCAAAAAGAGTTTGGACTGGTCTTTATCAAAAAATGTGACGCACGGCGATGTATTGGTCATGTACCGCTGTGCGCCGATATCAGCAATCACGGATGTATTTACCTTCACGGGGAATGGGATTCAAAAAGGTACAGCAAGCTGGAGGGAGGGGAACTGCTACTCTGGTACGATCACACGGATGTGTCACTTGGCATCGCCCTTGTTTCTGGAAGACATGCGGCGGCACAAAGTTCTCAAGACGTCGTCTTTCATCAGGAGAAACATGCAAGGCAAAAGCCTGCTAGCAACGGAATATTGGCCATACTTGCATGAGATGATAATGGAGAGGAATCCGGCCATCGGAAAAATTTTGAATCGCCTGAACCCTGACAAGTTATAGGAAAAAATACCAGACGCCCCCCGGTCATAGCCACACCAAAAACTCTCCGCGAACTCCGCGGCTCCGCGCGAGATGATTTTCCAGCGTTGACACCCGCGCGCCGGGCTGGGGCCCGGCGATCCCGGCACGCATTACGTTTTACGTATCACGTCATTCCGCAATCGTCCAAGCACAAGGCCATCCCCAATGCCCGTCACGCCGTCCGCCCTGCTTCACTCCGGCCGCTGGAACCTGCAACTCCGCCTGCAACGGTTTGCCGGCAGCGCCGCCCCCGTGGAAACCGTGCGCCTGCCGTTCGCCCCCGAGGCGGCGCCGGCCGGTGCGGAGTTCGCCGGCGCCCGCTGGGAAATTACCTGCCGCCTCCACGCCGTGCCGGACCGGCCGGACGCATTGGACGGCGTCCTAGCCTGCCAGGTCACGGAGGGGCACGCCCAGGAGGTCAATGCCGGAATTGAACTGGCAGTGACGGACTGGTCCACCGATTCCTTCCTGCTGCTGCCGGCCGCCGCCTACAACGGCAACCGCTATGCCGTGCGCCACCAGCAATATCCCCCCATCGCCACCGAACCCGGCGACCTCGGCCCCACCGCGCCGACCACCATCACCGACGTGCCCCGGCTGGAGATGGATCCCGCCACACCCTCCCACCTGCACCTTCTCACCGGCGACGAGACCACGCCGGGCTGGGGCTTTTTCGCGCCGCCCGCCCGCTACGCCGCCATCCTGCTCACCGGCCAGGGCGGTCCCCATGGCAATCATGGCATCGTGGTGACGGAAGAGGCCGGGCACGGCCGCGCCGTCTTGGCCGTCGAAGCGCCGGGGGTGCGCCCCGCCGTTTACACCATGATGAACACCCGTACCGAGTCGTGGGACCGCGGTGCGGACCTCGCAACCGGGGACCGCTTGGAAATCCGCTTCCGCCTGTTGGCCTTTCCCGCCTCCGATGTCCAGGCGCTTTACGACCGCTTCGCCGAGGTGCGCAAGGATCTCACCGGCCCGGTGACGCTGCGCCATAGCCTCCCCTTCTCCGCCGCCTGGACGATCCTGGAGGAAAAGTACAACCGGCACAACTGGAACCCGGCCGGCTACTACACCGTCGGCGTGGCCGCGGACTGGGAAAAGGGCAATCCCTACGCCGACTGGCAGCTGGGCTGGGTCGGCGGCGCCATGAACACCCTGCCGCTGCTGGCCCGGGGCACCCCGGAAAGCCGCGAGCGCGCCCTGAAAACCCTCGAGTTCCTGTTCACGGCCGGCACCGCCCCCTCCGGCCTGCCCTACGGCATTTTCCATGCCGGCAAACCCGTCAGCGACCATTTCAAGCAACGTGACAGCACGCGCTGGGTGATGGTGCGCAAGCTGGGCGACGCCCTGTATTTCATCTTCAAGCATTTTGACCTGCTGAAGAAACAGGACGCCAATTGGCAGCCGCCCGCCCACTGGGAACGCCAGGCCCGCACCCTGGCCGACCGCCTGGTGGAGCTGTTCGCCCGCCACGGCCAGCTCGGCCAGTTTCTGGACTGGGACACCGGGGAGATCAGGGTCGGCGGCTCCACCGCCGGCGCCATGGTGCCGGCCGGCCTGGCCCTGGCCGGCCAGTGGTTCGGTGAGCCACGTTACGCCGCCGCCGCCGCGGCGATCGCCCGCCACTTCATCGACCGTGACCTGCGAGCCGGCGTCACCACCGGCGGTCCCGGCGAGATTCTGCAAAGCCCCGACAGTGAATCCGCCTTTGCCCTGCTCGAGTCCCTGGTCGTGCTTTTTGAGACCACGGCCGACCGTTCCTGGCTGCCCCACGCCGAGGCCATGGCAAAACAATGCCTGACCTGGTGCGCCTCCTACGACCACCGCTTCCCCGCCGCGTCCCCCTTTGGCCGGCTGGACATGCGCGCCGCGGGCTCCGTGTGGGCCAACGTCCAGAACAAGCACAGCGCCCCCGGCATCTGCACCCTGTCCGGCGACAGCCTGTTCAAGCTCTGGCGCGCCACCGGCAACCCTCTCTATCTCAACCAGATCCAGGAAACCGCGCACAACCTGCCCCAGTACCTCAGCCGCGCCGACCGCCCCGTCGGTGACTTGCCGCCCGGCTTCATGTGCGAGCGCGTCAATTTCAGCGACTGGGAAGGCCGGAACAACATCGGCGGCAGCCTGTTCGGCTCCTGCTGGTGCGAAGTTTCGCTGCTGCTGACCGCCGTGGAAATCCCCGGCCTCTACCTCCAGCCCGACACCGGATTCCTGGCCGTCTTCGACCATGTGGATGCCGCCGTGACCGCCCGGGACGCCGCCGGCGCCACCCTGCGCGTGACCAATCCGACCGCCTTTGACGCCGCTGTCAAGGTGCTGGTTGAAACCGCCGCCGAAGCCGCCGCCCGCCCCCTGGGCCCAAACGCCCTGTTCACCTGCCCCGTCCTGGAGGTCAAGGCGGGGGAAACCCGCACCATGACCCTCCGCCGCACGGCCGCGGGCGGACGGCGGTGGTGATCCCAAAGCGCCGCCAGGACGGCTGGGTTTGATGACGACGGGCGCCTCCGGGGTCGGGTGGAAAAAGAAAAATTTTGCCCCGGCCCATTGACACCGCGCCGGCGCAGGCTACACTATAGCAAAACGTTTTGCAGTTCGATTCTTTTTTTAAAACCGCAAAGCAAAACGTTTTGCAGATCAACCACCGCACCATGAAACCAGAACGACGGGTCGGCATCACGGATGTGGCCAGGGCAGCCGGCGTCTCCTGCTGCACGGTCTCCCAAACGCTCAACGGCAAACGGCCGGTGGGCGCAGAGGTCCGGCAGCGCGTCGCCAAGGCCATCCAAAAACTCGGTTACTGCCCCAACCCCACCGCCCGCAACCTCGTCCTCAAGCGCACCCTGCAGATCGGCGTGGTGGTGGACGGGGTGACCAACGGCATCGCGGCGGTGACCGTCGAATCCATCGGGCGCCGGCTCCATGCCCATGGGTACAAAACCCTGCTCGCCCTGTGCAGCGACGAACGCCGCCAGACGGCGCGAGCCTATCTCAGGGAATTCTCCTCGGGCATGGTTGACGGCGTGATCAACATGATGCCAGAAATCGACACCGACGAGGCTAAAACGCTTTGCAAGGGCGTTCCCGTAGTGACCTACCGCCGGCCGCCCGACCATCCGTCCGACATCATCGACATCGCCGCGGCCTCCACCAAGGTGTTTGAGCACCTGTGGTCATTGGGACACCGGAAAATCGGGATTTTCGCCTCGGACGAATGCCCCAACGTCCCCGGTTCCCGGCGTGAAGACGGTTACCGGCGCTTCTTCGACGCGCGCGGGGTGTCCCCCGATGAGCGGCTCATTGAACGCATGGATTGGGTTGACCAGGACGCCGCCCCCCACGCCGCG
>JBAZJM010000234.1:0-7460 GCA_041651315.1 Lentisphaeria bacterium
GCCGTCAGGTACGCGGCGAATCGCGGCGTACCTACGGCACGCCATCGTTTCATTTTTCGGAACAGGGGCTGAAGCCCCTGCCTATTTTCATTCAGTCCCTACGGGACGAAGCCGCCCCTAAACCCCGTACTTTTGCCAAACTCCAGGTGCCGGCGGCTTCGCCGCCGCCCTGGTATGAATGACCGCTTACTGACGTGCGCGGCTCGGATGGCGGGGCTTGGGGGAGCGGCTGTCGCAGCCGGCTGATAGGAGGGCGGCGTGGGGACCCGCCGTCACTCCAGGGCGCCTGCCGGCGCGGGAAACGAAATCGTTGAGTTTTGCCGAACTTCAGCGGGCCAGCTTTGATGGTCCTGGATTGGGGCGGCGTCGAAACCGCCGGTATTCCCAGGAGGCTTTCGCCGCTGGTGGTTGTTGCGGAGGGCGCCTGGCCCCGGCCCCGCGGGCGTGGCGGGTCAAGGCGGGCTAAATTGTGCCGCGTTAGGATGCGGCTTTACTGACCTTCGGCCTACAGCCGGAAAAGCTTCAGCCTAACGAAGTCTGGCTGTCCTTTGAGTAAGGCCCCCAATCGGGGAAGAAAGGGCTGGCGCGATGGTTCCAGGGGAGAACGGGGACGGGACGGCGGAGCTGCCGCTGGTGGAGCGGGATCCGCTCCTGCGGCCGTGGGCGGCGGAACTGCGGCGCCGCCAGGAGAAGACGGCGGCCCTGCGGCGGGCCCTGCAGGGGGCGCGCCCCGCCTTGGCGGAGGTGGCGGCGGGGCACGAGTATTTCGGGCTGCACCGGCGGCCGGACGGCGGCTGGGTGTTCCGCGAATGGGCGCCCAACGCCACAGCGGTTTCGCTGGTCGGGGAGTTCAGCGGCTGGGAGGAGCGCCCGGCGTTCGCCCTGCGGCGGATTTCGGCCGGCGGCGTCTGGGAGCTGGAACTGCCGGGGCCGGCGCTGCAGCACAACCAGTTGTACCGCCTGGAGATGCACTGGGACGGCGGCCGGGGGGCGCGCCTCCCGGCCTGGTGCCGGCGCGTGGTCCAGGACGATGGCACCAAGATCTTCAATGCCCAGGTCTGGGCCCCGGAGCGGCCGCATGTCTGGCGGCATCCGGAGTTCCGGGTGCCGCGCGACCGGGCGCCGCTGATCTACGAGGCGCATGTGGGCATGGGGCAGGAGGCGGAACGGGTCGGCACGTATGTGGAGTTTCGCGAGCGGGTGCTGCCGCGGATCGTCCGGGGCGGCTACAACACCCTGCAGCTCATGGCGGTGCAGGAGCATCCCTACTACGGTTCGTTTGGCTACCATGTGTCGAACTTCTTTGCGGCGTCGTCGCGCTGCGGCACCCCGGAGGAATTGAAGGAACTGGTGGACACCGCGCACGGCCTGGGGCTGGCGGTGATCATGGACCTGGTGCATTCGCACGCCGCCAAAAACGAGGTGGAGGGGCTGGGCCGGTTTGACGGCACTCCCTGGCAGTTCTTCCACGACGGCGCGCGTGGCGAGCATCCGGCCTGGGATTCGCGCTGCTTCAATTACGCCAAGCACGAGGTGCTGCATTTCCTGCTGTCCAACTGCCGCTTCTGGCTGGATGAATACCACTTCGACGGCTTCCGGTTTGACGGGGTGACCAGCATGCTCTACCTGGGGCATGGCCTGAACCGGGCGTTTCTCGACTACGGGGATTATTTCGGGCCGGAAGTCGATGACGACGCCCTGGCCTACCTGGCGCTGGCCAACGCCGTCATCCACGAGGTGCGCCCCGATGCCATCACCATTGCCGAGGACGTCAGCGGCCAGCCGGGGCTGGCGGCGCCGCTGGCGGCCGGCGGGCAGGGGTTCGACTTCCGCCTGGCCATGGGAGTGCCGGACTACTGGATCAAACTGCTGAAGACGCAGCGCGACGAGGAGTGGCATCTCGGCCGGTTGTGGCACGAACTGAACAACCACCGCGCCGACGAGGGCTCGGTGGCCTATGTCGAATCGCACGACCAGGCGATCGTCGGCGACCAGACGGTGATGTTCCGCCTGATGGGCACGGCGATCTACACCGACATGTCGGTCTTCTCCCAAAGCCTGGCCGCGGACCGCGCCGTGGCGCTGCACAAGATGCTGCGGCTGATCACCCTCGCCACCGGCGGCGGCGCCTGGCTGAACTTTATGGGCAACGAGTTCGGCCACCCGGAATGGATCGACTTTCCGCGCGAGGGCAACGGCTGGTCCTACCACTACGCCCGGCGCCAGTGGAGCCTGGCCCAGGTGCCGCACCTGCGCTACCGCTTTTTGGACGTTTTTGACCGTGCCATGCTCCACCTGGCGGCCGACGCCGGGCTGCTGGCCGCGCCCCCTGCCGGCCTGCTTTGGCATCACGAGGACGACCGCCTGCTGGCCTTTGCCCGCGCCGGCCTGCTGTTGGTGTTCAATTTTGCCGCCGACCGTTCCTACGCCGACTATCCGATCCCGGCGCCGGCCGGCAGCTATGCGGTGGCGCTCGACACGGATGCGGCGGCGTTCGGCGGCTTTGCCCGGAGTGCGCCGGAGGTGGTGCACTTCACCCAGCCGGAGGGGGACGGCCAGGTCGTGCGGCTTTACCTGCCCAGCCGCTCCGCGGTGGTGCTGCGCCGGCGGGACTGAGATTGAAAATCGTTGTCGTTCTCGTGCTCGTTGTCGTCATCGAATCGAGTACGAAGGACGACCACGAGAACGACAACGAGCACACGAGTCGGGAATCTAACAAAGAAGAATTAGGCTGAAGGCCATTAAAATGTCACCCCATTGCGGTATATATTGCCTCGCTATTGGCGGGGCAACCTGCGGAGGTCCGGTAGCGGGAACGAGGAATCCACCGTGGTTCTGACGCTGATCAACAACCTCGGCCTACTGGTGGCCTTGAGTGTGTTGCACGGCCAGCTCATGCGCCACTCCCGCCAGGACCGGATGCGGGATCAGCTGTTTTCCGGCCTGCTGTTCGGCGCGGTGGCGCTGGTGGGCATGTTGACGCCCCTGCGGCTGCTTGATGGCGTCATCTTTGACGGCCGTTCGATCATTCTCGGCGTCGCGGGACTGTTTGGCGGACCGGTGGCGGCCGGCATCGCCGCCCTGATGGCCGCGGCCTACCGGATCTGGCTGGGCGGCGCGGGGACGCTGATGGGGGTTTGCGTCATCGGCGAAGCCGCCCTGGTGGGGGTGGCCTTCCATTACTGGCGGCGGCGGCATCCGCAGTGCGTGCGGATGCCGGGACTGCTGGCGTTCGGGCTGCTGGTGCATGTCCTCATGCTGGCGTGCATGGTGCTGCTGCCGGGCGGCATCCGGACCGAGGTTTTCCGGCAGATCGTGATTCCGGTGCTGCTGATCTTTCCCGCGGGCCAACTGCTGATCTGCCTGCTGTTTCTTGACCACGAGGCCCGGCTCCAGGCCGAGGAGGAACTGCGGCTGAGCGAGCAACGCTTCCGGTCCTATGTCGAGCATGCCCCGGACGCCATTCTTGTGGCCGACGGCCGGCGGCGCCTGGTCGACTGCAATCCTGCCGGTTGCGCCCTGCTTGATTACTCGCGGGAGGAGTTGCTGCGGCGGACGGTGGATGACATTTCGCCGGCCGTGGAGGAGGACAAGCTGAAGGCGGCGTTCGCCGCGCTGGCCGGCGCCGGCTGTTACCGTTACGAGCAGCCGCTGGTCCGCCGTGACGGCCGGCAGATCCAGGTGGAGGTGAGCGCCTCTCGCCTCAGTCCCGACCGGTTCCTCGCCATCGTCAAGGATGTGACGGAGCGCCGGGCGCTGGAAATGCAGCTGGTCCAGGCGCGCAAGATGGAGTCGGTGGGGCGGCTGGCCGGCGGGGTCGCCCACGATTTCAACAACATGCTTCAGGCCATTCTGGGCCACTGTTCCATGGCGCTGGAGCGGGCCGGCGCCGATGCGACGTTGCGGGAGGATTTGGAAGGGGTGCAACAGGCCGCCAGCCGCTCCGCCGACCTCACCCGCCAGTTGCTGACCTTTGCCCGGAAACAGGTGATCGCCCCCCGGTTGGTGGACTTGAACGCGGCGATCCCCGGCAGCCTGAAAATGCTTGGCCGGCTGATCCGGGAAGACATCCGGCTCGACTGGCGTCCGGGCTGGGAGTTGTGGCGGGTCGAAATCGATCCGTCCCAGCTCGACCAGATCCTGGCCAACCTGGTGGTCAACGCCCGTGACGCGATTGCGGGCCGGGGGACGATCACCCTGGAAACGGCCAACCTGACGCTGGCCGCGGCGGACGCCGACGGCTGTCCGCCTGGCGAGTATGTGGTATTGGCGGTGACCGACACCGGTTCCGGCATGGACGTGGAAACGCAGCAGCACCTGTTCGAGCCGTTCTTCACCTCCAAGCCAAGTGGCCGGGGCACCGGCCTCGGGCTGGCCACGGTCTACGGCATTGTCAAGCAGAACCGCGGCGGCATCAGCGTGCGCAGCGCCCCGGGGCAGGGCAGCGTCTTCCGCATCTGCCTGCCGCGGGCCTTGGCGGCGCCGGAGCCGCCCGTTGCCGCTGCCGCCGCCGTGGCGCTGTCCGGCGGCAACGAAACGGTGCTGGTGGTCGAGGACGAGGAGGCCGTGCTCAAGCTCACCCGGCGGATTTTGGCCCGGCACGGGTATGCGGTGCTGGCCGCGGCTTCGCCCGACGCCGCCTTGGAGTTGGCCAAGGCTCATGCCGGCCCGCTGGACCTGCTGCTGACCGACGTGGTGATGCCGGGCATGAACGGCCGCCAGCTGAGCGACCGGCTCCGGCAGTTGCGGCCGGCGGTCAAGTGCCTGTACATGTCCGGCTACACGGACCAGGCGCTGGATCCGCTCGGCTTGCTTGATCCGGCGGTGTATTTTCTTAAAAAACCATTTTCCTCCAAAGAGTTGTGTGAAAAAGTGCGGACGGCGCTGGGGGCGCCGACCCCTTGAGCGCGCCCGGCGTCTACCTGCTGCTGATCCGGCTGCGGCGTGCCTGCATGGCGGGGCCGGAGCGGCGCCCGGCCCGGCTGCCGCCCGGCTGGTATGCCTACATTGGCAGCGCGTTGGGCGGGCTGGCCGGCCGCCTGGCCCGGCACCTGCGGACCTCGCAGAGGCGGCACTGGCACGTGGACGCGCTGCTGGCGGCCGGACAGGTGGCGGACCTCCAGGTGCGCCTGACCGCGGATCCGGCCGCCGAATGCCGGCTGGCTGCGGAGGTTGCCGGCTGGGCCGGCGCGGAACCGGTGCCCGGTTTCGGCTGCTCGGACTGCCGCTGCGCCGCCCACCTGTTCCGCTTTGCCCAGCGCCCCGGCGGTTCCCTGCTGGCTCCGGCGGTTCTGGCGCATATTGATCAAATAATGTCGGTTTTGCGGCAGTACGAACCGAACCCGGAATGGGGGCGGCGCGACGCCTTCCAGACCCTGGCCGCCTGCATCCTCTCCCTGCGCACCCAGGACCCGGTCACCGACGCCGCCGCGGCCCGTCTGTTTGCGGTGTTCGCCACCCCGGCGGCCCTGGCGGCGGCGGCGCCTGAGGCGGTGGCGGAACTGATTTATCCCGTCGGCATGTACCGCACCAAGGCGCGCAACCTGGTGGCGCTCAGCCGCCAGATCCTGGACCGTTTCGGCGGCCGCACCCCGGCGGAGATCGACGACCTGCTGACCCTGCCCAACGTCGGGCGCAAGACCGCCAACCTGGTGCGTTCGTTCGCCTACGGCCTGGAGGCCATCTGCGTGGACACCCACGTCCACCGTATCGTCAACCGGATTGGGTTGACGCGGACGGCGGCGCCGGACGACACCGAGCGCGAACTCCGCAACGTGCTGCCGCGGCGTTACTGGGTCGAACTGAACCACCTGCTGGTGCGGCACGGCCAGTTGGTCTGCCGGCCGGCCCGGCCGAAATGCGCCGCCTGTCCCCTGGGCGGATGGTGCCAGTACGCGGCCCGATGCGCCGCCCAGGCCGTGCTGGCGGCCATTCCCGGCATGGACTTGCCGCAAATCGGCGGTAAAGTCCCGGCTTGACAAAAAAAGGGCGGGATGGCATATGGGGTTGCGTGTCGGAGTTGACCTGGCTTATTTGCTGGCGGCGGTTCTGACCGCGCTCACCGGGGGGCTGGCCTGGCAGCGACGCACCCGGCGGGGGGCGTGGCCGCTGGCCGGGCTGATGGCCGGGGTGGCGTGGTGGGCGCTGCTGGCCCTGGTGGAATCGTGGTCGGGGGTGCCGCAGTGGAAGCTGCGGACCTCGCAGATCCAGTACCTGGGGGTGGTGGCGGCGGCCCCCTGCTGGTTTTTCTTCGCCTGGAACGTGGCCCGGGTTCGCTGGCGGCTGCCGGGCTGGTTGGTGGCGGCGATTTGGGGATTCTCCGGCCTGACGGTGCTGGCGGCCTGGAGCAACGGCTGGCACCACTGGGTCTGGCGCAATATTGAGATCGCGGGGGACGGCTCGGGGCTGGCGGTGTACCGCTATGGCCCCTGGTTTTGGGCGTTGCTGGGGGTGGACTATCTCCTGCTGGCGGCCGGAACGCTGACGCTCGTGGTGGCGTCCCGGCGTTTTCTGACCGGCTACCGCCGCCATTTCGCCGCGTTGCTGGCGGGCGTGGCGCTGCCCTGGGCGGGCAGCATCCTTTACGCCTTCAAGCTGGGGCCCCATCCCGGCATTGACTGGACGGTGCTGGGCATGGCGGCAGGCAGCCTGATCCTGGCCTGGCGCATTTGGGGACAGGGCCTGCTGGACATCCGGCCGATGGCGCATGACGCCCTGATTGCCAGCCTGGCTGACGGCATGCTGGTGCTCGACCGGCGGGGCGCGCCGCTGGAATGTAATCCGGCCGCCTGCCGGCTGCTGGGGCTGGCGGCCGGGGCGTCCACTCCCCAAGTCGGGAAAGCCCTGGCGCAGGAGGCGGCCCTGCAGCCGCTGCTGGTCGGCGCCTTGCCGACGGCCGGCGAGGTGGCCGTGGAACGGGGCGGCGGCCAGCTCTGGCTTGACGTCCGGAAGGATCCGGTGGTGGATGAATGGGGAGAGCCGCTGGGGAGCGTGGTGATGCTGCGGGATGTGACCGAACGTAAACAGGCGGATGCGGAGCGCGACCGGCTGCTGGCCGATCTCGCCGCCGCCCGTTTCACGGTGCGGACGCTGGAGGGGCTGATGCCGATTTGCGGCCACTGCAAGCGGGTGCGCGACGATTCCGGGTACTGGCGCCAAATCGAGGCGTACGTGTCGGCGCATTCCGAGATCCAGTTCACCCATGGCATCTGCCCCGAATGCGCGGCCCGCCACTACCCGGAAGTGGCGGGGCCGGAAACCGGATCGTAAAAAACCGCCGCTGCCCCGCGGGGGCGGCATGGTGCGGCTGGAACGGCCGCCGGAGAGTGTGGCATGCGACTGGACATCACCGATCTGGCTTTTGGCGGCGACGGCGTCGGGCGGGGCCCGGACGGCGGGGTGGTGTTTGTGCCGTTCACCATTCCCGGTGAGACGGTCGAGGCGGAGATCGTCTCGCAGCA
>JBAZJM010000235.1:0-7300 GCA_041651315.1 Lentisphaeria bacterium
GAGATGCAAAGCCTCCTCAAGAGCACGATCACCAAGCTGCGCGAAGCGGCCAACATCAAGATTCTGCTGCCCGAGCCGCCGCCCCCGCCGGCCCCCGCCGCGAAACCGGCCGCCGGACCGGCACTGACGCCCGCACCGGCCACCAAGTAACCGTCATCGGAGCTTCACTCATCACAGGCCGGGGAGAGGCCGCCGCGGAACCGAGGGGTCCGGCGGCACCTTTCTCCGGCCTGTTTTCCGAGATGAACCAGGAATAGTCCGCACCATGCCGCACGTCACGCCCAGCCGTTTGCTGCTCCCGGCCGCTCTTCTGGTGGCCGGCATCGTCGTCACTCCGCCCGCCTGCGGCGCGGACAGCTGGTGGAAGGTGTGGAAGTGGGGCAGCACGCCGACCACCAAGAGCTTCACCCAAAACACCGAAATCACCAATGCTCCGGCCAAGGCGTCCAAGGTTGTCCCCAAGGATGAACTGCCCAATCAGCCGACGGTAGCCGACCTCAAGCGGCAGGCCAAGGCCGGCATGGCGCCCGCCCAGGTTGCCCTGGGCAAGATGTATTTCACCGGCAGCCGGGATGTGAAGCCGGACGCCAAGGAGGCCTTCCGTTGGTTTGAAAAGGCGGCCAAGCAGGGGCATCCGCTGGGGCAGTTCAATCTCGGCATCTGCTATGAGCTCGGCATCGGAGTCAAGAAGAAGGATGTGGAACAGGCCCTGCAATGGTACGTCAAAGCCGCCGCGCAAGGAGTGGAGCCGGCCCAAGTCAACTGCGCCCTGATGTATGAGGACCGGAAGGATCAGGCCAAGGCCTTGACTTTCTACCGCTTGGCGGCCGACCAGGGACATCTCGGGGCCAAACGCAAGACCGGCGAATTGTTGCTGCTCAGCATCGGCGACGCCAAGCGCAATCCGGAACTGGCCGCCAGTTATCTGAAAGATGCCGCCGCCAAGGGCGATGCCGAATCCCAGGTTTTGCTGGCCAATCTCTACCAAAAGGGCGACGGGGTTCCCCAGGACAACGACCAGATGCTCCATTGGTTGTGGCTGGCCGCCGCCAGCAACCACCCCGAGGCGCAGTTCAAAATCGGCCTCTGCCACCAGTCCGGCTACGGGGTGGCGGAAGACCATTCGCTGGCGGTGAAGCTCTACCGCCAGGCCGCCGAGGCGGACTATGCGCCCGCCCAGGTCGCCCTGGGCAACTGCTATACTTTGGGCGAAGGTGTCGGCCAGGATCCCGCCCAGGCCCTGCTCTGGTTCCGCAAGGCGGCGGCCAAGGACGATCCGGCCGGCCTGTTCAGTGTCGGGGTCGCCTATGCCGCCGGCCGCGGTGTCCCCCAGGACAAGGTTCAGGCGGCCGCCTGGTTTGAGAAGGCCGCCGTCAAGGGATACCCCCAAGCCCAGTACAACCTGGCCGCCTATTATGAGGACGGCGAAGGCGTTGCCCAGGACACCGCCCTGGCCATGAAGTGGTATCGCGCCGCCGCCCTGCAGGGCAACCGCAATGCCATGTGCGCCCTGGCGGACCTGCTGCTTGAAGGACCCGGGGTGAGCCACGACCCGTCCGAAGCCCGGAGCTGGCTTGAAAAGGCCGCCGCCGCCGGCTCGGAGGAAGCCCGGGCCCGGCTGCACCGCCTGCCCCCCGCCGCCCCGGCGGCGGCCGCTCCCGCCACCTAGGCGCCAGCCCGCCGCCTGTAACCTTTTGTCTGGCCGCGCGTATAAGCAAGCATGACGGCATCATGACGGCGCCGTCGGACAGACCCATCCAACCGGATGCATGGAGGCGGACAGTGAAAAACCAATTCATGGCAGTTGTGGTGATGGCCGGACTTGCCGGCAGCACCGTCGGAGCCGCCCCCCTGGCGGTGCAGCAGGTGGACAGTTCCTCGCGCTGGGTGATGCACTTGGATGCGGAGAAGTTGTGGACCACCGAGCTGGGCACCCTGCTCAAGCAGGAACTGGCCACCAGCCCCGCCAAAGCCAAGCTTGACGCCGTGGCGCTGATCTTTGGCCTGGATCCGCTCAAGGACATCCGCGGCCTGACCCTGTATGGACAGGAGCCGGGCCGGCAACAAGGGGTGATGCTGGTGGACGGCAACAACCTCGACCAGGAACGCATTCTGACCCTGCTGCGTGCCGCTCCCGAGTATTCCAGCGTCACCCGTCCGGACGGCAGCGTCCTCCATCACTGGATTGACGTCAACGCCCCAAAAAATGACCATGCCGCCGGCAGCCGCTGGGGGGCTTTCCATGGCCGCAACCTGATTGTGGTTGGCAACTCCCAGCAGCAGGTCGGGACCGCCCTGGATGTGCTGAACGGCAAACAGACCGCCCTGAAGCCCGGAGCCACCCTTGGCGGCTACCCCCTCGACGGCAAGGGTGCCATTCTGGTGGGCGCCGCCGCCATGCCGGAAGCCCCGGTGCAGAGTGCCGCCCAGCCGGGCGAGCCGCCCAACCAAAGCGCCATGATCATGCAAAATGCCGAAGGGCTGTCGATGCGCCTTGAAGAACAGGCCGGCGGCATCCTCAACCTGACCGTGATGCTGCGCGCCAAGAACCCGGAAACCGCGGCCTTTGTGGAACAGGCCTTGAAGGGCATTCAGGCCATCGGCGCCCTGTCCCAGGGCAAACGCCCCGCCCTCGCCAAGTTGGCCCAGTCCGTCACCATTGTCGCCACCGGCAATGATGTCAAGGCCCAGCTGGCGTACGGGGCGCAGGATCTCGTCACCCTTTACCAGTCGATGAAGCACGCGCCGCGTCACGAGCCCCCGGCGCCGGCCGCGGCGGCGGATGCCTCCGAGGCCGCCCCGCTGTAACTCATCCCCCCAAAAAACGGCCGGCTTCGGCCGGCCCGGGATTTCATCTTCGTGGAACCAGGACAACCAGTCATACCGCCGGACGCCGACCTCGTGCGCCACACGCTGGCCGGCGATTCCGCCGCCTTTGCGGGCGTGGTGGAGCGTCACCACCGCGCCCTCCATGGCTTTCTGTTCCGCCTGTTGCTCAACCGGCATGACACCGAAGATCTGGTCCAGGAAACCTTTCTCGCCGCCTACCGCCAGTTGGCGCGCTACGATGCCCGCTACAGTTTTAAAACCTGGCTGTTCACCATCGGCCGGCGCCAGGCCATCAGTGTCCTGCGCCGGCGGCGGATGCCCGTCATGGCCGACCTTCCGGATGCGCCGGAGCCGGCGGATGCGGAAACCGCCGGCGATGTCCGCATCATGCGCTACGAGGCCGCCCGCAGCCTGCACGCCGCCCTGGCGGAACTGCCGTCCGATTACCGGCAGGCGCTGTGGCTGTTTTATGTGGAGGAACAGAGCGTGAGTGACATTGCCGCCATCCTGGGCAAGACCGCCTTGGGAACCCGGGTGCTGTTGCACCGTGCCCGGCATGCCCTGCGCCGCCACCTGCTCCGCCATGACGCCCTGCACCAACCGGTTCCCGCCGCCTTGCCCCTGCAACCCGACCTGATTTTGGGAGGCGACTGACATGTTCTGCCGATTTTGGACCTTTTTTGCCCCCGGCACCGGCCGTCAGCCGGATGGCTGGTGGGAACGCCTGGCTCAGCGCCATCAGGACGCCTGCCGGCACTGCCGGCACCACGCGGCGGCGGAAGGCGCCCTCGCCGCCCGCTTGAAGCGTGATGCCGCCGCCATCACTCCCGAGGTGGCAACGGACTTGCCGGCCCGCATTTTGGGGTGCCTCCCGGCGGCCGCCGCAGTCCCCGCCGCGAGCCGGTTTTTTCTGCCGCCGACGCCACTGCGGCCCCACCCACGGCAACGGATGCGGCTGGCTTGGGCGGCCGCCATGGTGATGAGCGTGCCCCTGTTTGGCGGCGGTCTGCTGTGGAATCTGGCAGCCACCCGGCAGGCCCGGACACAGGATGCCCTGAGCTGCCTCACGGCGCCGCTGGCCGTTGCCACCGCCTGCGTCGCCTTGCCCGGCCGGGCCGCAGACGAACCGCTGTCACATGAGACCCGGATGCTGGCCGCCACCATGGCCGACTTCCTCGGCGGCATGCCCGAACTTCATTGATCCGTTTTGCTCCGCTCGCCCTTCCCCCTAACAGGACCCCCCCTTCCAGATGAACAGCCTGCAACGTCAACAACGACGCCTTTTCCTGATTGGCGGCAGTGCCGCCGCCCTGCTGGCCCTGTTGCTCACCTGGAACCTTTGGCACAAACCGGCCGAAGATCCGGAAGCGCGCGCCTTTACAGAGTCTCTGCAAGGACAAAACTGGCGGAACATGCCGCGGGGCGAACGCGATGACATGCGCCGCCAGTGGGAACGCCTGCGCCCGGAAACCCGCCAGGCGGTCATCCGCTCGCTGCTCCATACTGAAATCGAAAAGTTCCGCGAAGAATCCGCCAAGCTGACGCCGGCCGAACGCACCGCCCGCATTGACGAGGCGATCAAACGGATGCGGGAACAGCGCCGCGATGTCAGCGAAGACCAGAAACAACGCATGCGTGAACGGATGAACTCGGAGGAAGGCAAGGCCATGGTCAAGGAAGCGCTCAACGCCTACCAAACCGAATTCACCGCCCGCGAACGCGCCCAGCTAGACCCCCTGGTTCACGAGATCCTCAATCATGCACAACAAACCTTTGGCAAATAAGCCGGCCGCCGCCTTCACCTTGGTGGAGCTGCTGACTGTAATGGCGGTCATCGCCCTGCTGGCGGGGCTGCTGTTGCCGGCCTTGGGCGCCGCCCGCGCCCGGTCGCGGGCGGCCACCTGCATGGGGCAGGTGCGCCAGATCGGCCTGGCCATTCAAAACTACGTTGCCGGCACCCAGGACTACCTCCCGGTCTGTACCCGCCTCGGACCCGAGCCCAAATACGGCATTCCCAGCCTCCCGCAGGCGCTGGCGATGCAACTGGACACGGCCAAGGCCTTCCAGTGTCCGGCCGACCAGGGCGCCCAGGCCTATTTTCCTCAATACGGCACCAGTTATGAGTGGAACAGCTTCCTCAGCGGCTGCCAGGTGGACCGGGCGTCCTGGACGATTCTCGGCCTGGAAATCACCGCCTCGCCATTGTTGGGAGATGCGGACGGGTTCCATCCGCGCAGTTCCCGAAACTACCTCTACATTGACGGTCACGTCTCCTCCTCCCTGGATATCCTCATCAAAAACGCGCCATAACCCCGCGTCGGGGCGGCAAAGGCCGGCCGCCCCTCAATGCCCCCCGTAAGGGCGACCGGCCGGTCGCCCTTACCGTTAATAATGCATCTCTCATGTAAGGGCGAGCGGCCGGTCGCCCGTACGGTACATGCTCCATGATCAAAGCCGCCGTTTCTTCCGCCCCCCCCGCCCTGGAATGCCTCGGTGTCTGCAAACGTTACGGCCGCCAGCAGGTGCTCCGCCAGGTGGATGTCACCGTCGCCCCTGGCGAGGTGCTGGGGTTTCTCGGCCCCAATGGCGCCGGCAAAACCACTCTCATAAAATGCGTCCTGGGGTTGGCCACCCCCAATGACGGCGAGATCCGGGTGTTCGGCACCGACCTGTTTGAAAACCGTTCGCGCGCCCTGCGCCAGACCGGGGCGGTCATTGAGACCCCCGTCTTTCCCGACGGCCTGACCGCGCTGGAGTCGCTGCATTTTCTGACCGGCCTGACCGCCGCGGTTCCCGAACAGCGGCTCATGGACACCTTGGAGCTGGTCGGCCTTGGCCCGGTGGCGCGCCGGCCGGTCAACACGTTCTCACTGGGCATGCGCCAGCGGTTGGGAATCGCCCAGGCGCTGCTGCCCGAATCCAAGCTGTTGCTGCTTGACGAGCCGACCAACGGCCTCGACCCGCACGGCATCGCCGGCATGCGCCGCCTCATCCGCCGCCTGGCCCGGGAACACGGCATCGCCGTCCTGGTGTCGAGTCACCTGCTGTCGGAAATCGAGCAGGTGTGCGACAGCTTCACCATCCTTCACCATGGCGAGGTGATTTGGCGGGGCGGAGCCGCCGACCTGCACCTGCACAGCACGGAGGTCGAACTGCTGGCCCGGCGCGCTGACGGCCACGACGCTCCGCCCGCAATTGTCACCAGCCACCCTGCCTACCAGCGGGCCGCTCCGCACCTGGAAACCGGCCATTGGGCCCTGTGGTTCCGGCTGCCGCCGGACGAGGTGCCGGCCCTGGTCCGCACCTTGGTCGGCGGCGGAATCGACATCTTCCAGGTCCAGCCGCGCCGCCTGGCGTTGGAACAGCTCTTTCTGGAGCAAACCGCGGACGCCGCCGGCGACGTCCGCATGGACAGCTTCCGGCCGTAAAGCCAAGACGCTCACCCCACAAAGTTAATCAAAAACTAACAATCCCGCCATGGCCGGGCGGAAAAATCAATCTAGAGTAGACGAGTATAGATTCGTGACGGTGGGACTGCAGGCGGGACCTCTTCCCGCGAGGCCCCCCCCCGGCGCGGGAATCAGGAGACACTCGTCATGAGCAGCTTTGGAAATCGATACCAGGCCCTGATGGCCGGCAGCACCGTCGCCCTGGCCCTGATGGCTCTGGCAGGGTGCGGCGGGAACCGGACCAGTTTGACCCTGGCCGGCTCAACCGCCTTCCAGCCGTTCGCGGAAAAACTGGCGGAGCATTACATGGCCGCCCACCCCGAGGTCAATATCACCGTCCAAGGCGGCGGCTCGGCGGTCGGCATCCAGGCGGCGGTTTCCGGCGCGGCGCAGATCGGCATGGCCGACTTGGTGGTCCTGCCGGCCGAGGCCAAAGAATTGAAGGGGGTGGTGGTGGCGCGGGACGGCATCGCCGTGGTCGTGCATCCGCTGAACCCGGTGAAATGCCTGACCCTGGTGCAGGTCCGCGACATCTTCAACGGCGCCATCCAAAACTGGAAGGAACTGGGCGGCAAGGATGCCCCGATCACCGTGGTCTCCCGCGAGGCCGGTTCGGGCACCCGCTCCTCTTTCGAGCAGATAGTGGGCAATTTCCGCCTGACCAAAGACGCCATCATCCAGGACTCCAACGGCACCATCCGCGAGACTGTGGCCAATGACGCCAATGCGCTCGGCTATCTGTCGCATGGCCTGCTCAACGACAAGATCGCCCCCGTCACCGTGGACGGCGCCTCCTGCACCGCCGCCGCCATTCAGGCCGGCCAATACCGGCTGGTGCGCCCCATATATCTGCTGACCAAAGGCGAACCGACTCCGGCTGAGCAGGCGTTCCTCGCCTACATCCTGTCGCCGGAGGCGCAAAAGCTGATTCAGGACAATGGCCTGCTGCCGGCCCAATAATCTACCCATGCGCCTCCTCTCCGGCGAAAAAACCGTCGAGCGCCTGCTGCTGCTGATCGCCT
>JBAZJM010000236.1:0-7295 GCA_041651315.1 Lentisphaeria bacterium
GCGGCATTTAACTCTGGCAAGGGACTGGCCATGGTCAAGATAAAACCGGAGATCGGGCTGGTTCTGATCGTGACGGCGGGAGTGCTGCTGCTTTCCGCCGTCAGTTTCTGGAATGCCCGCGGCAAGTTGCGCGGGGTGGAAGCCGCCGTCGACCGCCAGGGAGCGTTGCTGGACACGGCGTTTGCCGGCCAGCGGGTCCGTGGTGAGGCGCTCCGCAAGGCGGTGGCCGCCAAACTGGATGCCGCCGACAGCGTGCATGCCGCCCTGGAGGCGGCCTCCGTCGCGTCCGCCGCCGCCACCGGCATGGCCGGACGTGCCGCTGCCTACACCCGCTGGCGTGACGCGGTCACGGCCTGCCTGGCCACCGCCGAGGCACGTCCCGACCTGCAGTTGGAGGTTGCCGCCGGCAAGGACTTTGTGGCCGCCGATCTGGAACTGCAGAAGCTGGCCGACGCCTACAACCGCGCCGCCAAAACCTACAACAACCAGATCCGCAAAAACCCCGAAACCCGCATGGCCGAAGGGCTGAAACTGAAGCCGCGCGAATTTTTTGGCGCCGCCCCGCAATAAGCGGCGGTTGCCGGCGGGAGGGCGCGTGTGGGGGGGGGAAGCGGCCTTCAACCCACAATCGGCGTCACGCGTCACGCATCACGCGTCACGCATCACGTGTCACGTGTCACGGATCACCCCTCACGTTTCACCAAATCCCCGCCGAGTCCGCGCATCAGGTCGTGGAACTCGGGGAAGGTGACACCGGCCGCCTCGGCGGTGTCGACGCGGAGTTCGCCGGGCACCGACAACCCCGCCAGGGCCATGGCCATGACCACGCGATGGTCGCCGTGACCGTTCACCGCGGCGCCGTGCAGGGGGCGGCCGCCATGCAGCAGCAGGCCGTCGGGCAACTCTTCCACCGCGGCGCCGAGTTTGCGGAGTTCGCCGGCCATGACGGCGATGCGGTCGGTCTCCTTGATCCGGGCGTGGGCGACGTTGCGCAGGGCGGTGGTGCCGCCGGCGAGGCAGCCCATGACCGCCATCACCGGCAGGGCGTCGGGCGTCGGGTCAAGGTCGATCTCGAGGCCACTCAAGCTGCGGCCGCGCACCCGGATCCAGTCGGGCCCGGCGGTCACCTCGGCGCCCATGGCGCGCAGGTAGTCGGCGACCGCCTTGTCGCCCTGGGTGTCGGCCGGATCGAGGTTGCGGCAGGTGACGTCGTTGCCGGGCAGGGCGCCGGCGCAGAGGAAGAAGCTGGCGGAGGAGAAGTCGCCGGGAATGCGCCGGTGGAAGGCGCGGTACTGCTGGCCGCCGGGGATGCGGAAATGGGACAGGTCGGGGGTGTGCTCCACGGTGATGCTGAGGAAGCGCAGCCAGTCCAGGGTCAGGTGGACATACGGCTGCTCCTTGAGCCCGGTGACGGTGATCTCGCTGTCGCCCGCGGCCAGCGGGCAGGCGAGGAGCAGGCTGGTCAGGTACTGGCTGGAGCGCGCCTCCAGGGTGGCGCGGCCCCCGCGCAGGCCGCCGCGGACACGGAAGGGCGGGCAGCCGTTGCCGTTGACGGCGACGATGTCGGCACCAAGCTGGACGAGGGCGTCGGCCAGGTTGCCGCTGGGCCGGCGCCGGATCTGGTGGTCGCCGGTCAGGGTCACCTCGCCGGAACGCAGCAGCGCGGTCAGCCCCAGCAGGATGTTCATGCTGGTGCCGGAATTGCCGACGTCGATTTCCGGACGGTCGGGAACGGGAATGCCGCCGCAGCCGGTGACGCGCCAGGCGTCCGGGCCGCGCGTGACGGTGGCGCCCAGGGTGGCGATGGCCGCCGCGCCCGAGAGGGCGTCGGCGGAGACCAGCGGTGCCTCAATGACGCTCTCACCGGTGGCGATGCCGGCCAGCATGACGGCCCGCAGGGTGTGCGATTTCGAGCCGGGGATGACCGCCTCGCCGCGCAGCGTTGAGGGATGGCAGATGAAGTCCATGGGGGTGACCCGGGGCGGTTTTTTTAGTGTTCGATTGCAATCGACTGCGGTCGGCTGCAATCGACTGCGGTCGGCTGCAATCGACTGCGGTCGATCCTGGCCGTCTTAACGTCATGCGGTCGGTTTCAGCGCGGCCAGCAGCTGTTCGAGGGGGAGCAGGCTGTCGGCCAGGCCGCCGATGCGGTTGCGGGCGAGCCACAGCCGGCGCTGCTCGGCGAGCAGCGGCTCCAGGGTTTTGGCCAGGCGGCGGCGGGTGATGGCGGGCAGGCCGGCGGGGCGGCGGCGATAATCGGCGGCCAGTTCCCGGCCCAGTTCGCAGGTGAACTGGAGCAGGGCGGCGGCCTGGGTGAATTCAGGGGCAAGCAGGGCGGCATCGGCGGCGCCGGGGCGCGCCTTGGCCAGCGGCGCGGCGGCGGCGGCGGTCCACTCTTCGGCCCGCTGCCAGTCCTGGGCCGTAATGGGGGTCCAGGTTTTTTCCGCCAGTGCCTCATTCTTGGCCATGTCATACAGGAAGACGACGATCGGCGAGGCGTTGCCGTGGCTCGCCCCGGTCTTTTGGTAGCTGTTGCCCAGGTCGAAGGCGGCGCGTCCGAGCACGCCGGCGGCGTCCTGGAAGACGTGCCGGTCCACGGCGGCGGGCAGGTCGAGCTCCTGGTTGGCGGCCACGCACCAGGAGGAGGCCGCGCCGCAGGCGTACGGCAGGTAGGAGACGGCCAGCGGCTGCCAGTGGCCGCAGTCGCCCCAGTCGGTGTTGAGGAAGCCCGCCGCGCCGGCAGCCTGGCCATGCTTGGCGGCGGAACGCAGGTTGGCGACGGCGTTGTCGGTGCGGCCGGTCAGGGTGTTCCAGGTCGAGGTGCCCGGGCAGGTGTGGAAGGTCAGCCCGGTCTTGGCAAAGGCGGCGAATTGTTCGGCGAACGGGTGGTCGGCCTCGTACCCCCAGACCATCGGCACGATGTCGGCCGGCAGTTCGGGAATCAGCTCGGGATGGTGCAGGATGATGTCGCCCCAGAACTGCATGGTCCGGCCGCGCTCGCGGACGGCGCGGTGGATCTTGAGCAGGAAGTCCAGATAGACGCGGCCGGGGGCGGCGGCCTTGCAGGCCTCGGCGCTACGCCCCTGGCCGAGATCGAAGGTCTCGTCGCAGCCGCCGTTGAACTGGCGGCTGCTGAAGTTGGGCAGCAACTCGTCAAGCATGCCCTGCACCAGGGCGATGGCGCCGGGGTCGCCGGGACACAGGCTGAACGGGTTGGGCTCGAAACGCCAGGGGAATTGGAAGCCGTTGGGGGCCTCGGCCAGCGGCCGGTAGCGCGGGTGCTTGAGCCAGCGCTCCAGATGGCCGAAACAGTTCTGGTTCGGCACCAGTTCGATCTCACGTTCGCGGCAATAGGCGTCGAGCGCCAGCACGTCGGCGGCGGTCATCGGGGAGGCGTGCTCCCAGACCTCGCGATGGTCGCGGTAGGCAAAGGTGTGCTCGGTGTAGAGCTGGAGCTGGTTCAGCTTCAGCTCGACCATCAGGTCGGCCAGGCCGAACAGCGACTCCAGGGTGGGCACCTTGTCGCGGCTGATGTCCAGCATGATGCCGCGCTGGGGGAAGTCCGGCCAGTCGGCGATCTGCAGGCAGGGCAGCGCACCTTTGCCGGCCTGGCGCAGCAGCTGGCGCAGGGTGGCCGCGGCGTGCCAGGCGCCCGCCCGGTCATGGGCAATCAGGCGGATCTGGGCCGGCGTGATTTCCAAACGGTAGCCTTCGCGCTGGGGCACCAGGGCGGGATTGAGCTCCAGCAGCGCCGCCGGCATGCCGGCACCCCCGTCGGCGGCGGGGGCATAGTCAAAGCCGGCCTGGCACAACGCCGCCGTGGCCAGGGTGGCCGGGCCGAGCAGTTCCGCGGTTGGTTGCGGACTCCGCACGGCCAGCCAGCCGCCGGTGCGGGCGGTGTGGACCCCGTCCTGGGGACGCAGTTGCCGGGGCTGGGGAAGAAGAATCCAGGAGGCTGTCTGATGGGGCATGGGATGGCACTTTCGTTCAATGCCGGGGCACAGAGTTAACCAATGCAAAGCGATTTTTGCCTGTCAGCCGGCAGCTTAAAAAGCTTCAGCCTGGCGAAGCACAAACCATAACGGCCCCCGGCCGAAAAGAAACCCCGCGGGGCGAGAGTTCCCAATCTCGATTCAACCGAATGAATCGACTCAATCGACTGAATCGATTTAGTCGACTTGGTCGATTCAAGCGAAAAAAAACGGTTCCGACCTGTCGGACGGGCGAAGCGGTTCAGGCGGGCTGGGCGGCCGGCGGTGCGCTCAGGCGGAGTTGAAGCTGCACGGCGGTGTCGGCCGCCAGGGCCACCGTTACGGTCCGGCCGCCGGCGCCGGCGTGGGCGTCGGCCGGTCCTTCGACGGCAGCGACGGGGCGGACACAGGCCAGGACGATTTTCTGCGCCTGGTCGGCGCGTAGGGTGAGTTCAATCCGGCTGCCGTCCTCCTCCCAGGCGAGGTCCACGGTGATGGCGCCGCGGGCGCGGAGTCCGCACACCCGGCCCCGGGGCCAGCGGGCGGGCAGGGCGGGCAGGAGTTCCAACCGCCCGGGGCGGGAGACGAGCAGCATTTCCTGCACGGCCGCCGTCCAGCCCATGTTGGCGTCGATCTGGAAGGGGGCGTGGGGCAGGTCGGTGCAGAGCCCCATGTCGCGCCAGTCATTGTGCAGGGTGAAAAAGTTGGGGAGGGTGCTGGCCCGGCTGATCAGGTCCAGGCAGTCCAGGGCGCGGTCGCCGTTGCCGGCGCGGGCAAAGGCATTGGCCAGGTTGGCCAGCCCCCAGCAGGAGCCCGCCTTGAGCCCTTGGGTGAAGCGCGTCTCCAGGGCGGTGACGGCGGCGGCGAACAGTTCCGGCGTTTGGTCGCGGGTGATTTCCTGGCCGGGGAAGAGTGGGTACAGCTGCGACTGGTGCCGGTGCTGGTGGTGTTCCGCCAAGTGCGCCGGCTGCCATTCGGCCAGGGTGCCGTCGGCCGTGACGCGATAGGGCGGGAAATGGTCGAGCATGTCCCGCCACTTTGCCCGTTCCGCCGGGTAGAGGTCCAGCAGTTCAGCGCCCTCCACCAGGTGGGTCAGCGCTTCCTTGGCAATGGCCAGTTCAATGGTGGGGTTGACGGTGGTCTGCATGTTGCCGCCGCCCTCGTCGCCGTCCCAGTAGTTGGCGGGGGTGTTTTCCGGGGAGTTGCCGGGGGCCAGTATCCACGTGCCGTCAGGGGCGGGGATGAGGTAATCCTCGTAGAACAGCGCCACTTCCCGGAGGAACGGCAGGGCGCGGCGGCGGAGGAACTCCCGGTCGCCGGTGAAGCGCCAATAGTCATAGTAGTGCTGGCCGACCCAGCCGGCGGCGCCGATGAAATGCAGGATGTGCGGCGCGGCGCAGCGGGCGATGCCGCTGTCGGGCATGGTGACCGCGGGCAGGTGGATGCCGCGGCAGCCGTAGAGGCGGCGGGCATTGGTTTGGAAATCGCCGAGCAGGCGTTCGCAGTAGTCGAACACCGGGAGCAGCAGTTCGGGGAGGTTGCCGGTGAGCGCCTGCCAGTAGACCATCTGCAGGTTCACGTTGGTCATGTTGAAGCTCCAGAAGCCGCCGTACTCGCCGCACCACAGGCCGAGCAGGGGGCAGGGCTGGCCGCCCTCGCGGGTGCTGGAGATCAGCAGGTGGCGGCCGAACGCCCACATCCGTTCGACCATGGCGGCCGGGGTTTCCCCCTGATAGGCCTTGAGCAGCAGCTCCTCGTTGGCCAGGGCGCGTTCCGCCGCGGTTGCCCCCAGGTCGAGCGACATCCGCCGGAACAGGGCGCCGTGGAGGGCGGCATGGGGCGCCAGCAGGGTTGCGTAGTCCGCCGTGATGGCGGCGAGCTCGCCGTTCAGGCGGCCCCAGGCGGCCCGGCGCGGTTCCTTGACGAACACCTTCAGCAGCAGCAGGACGCGGTCGGCGCCGGTCACCGTCACCTCCGCGCCCGCCGCCGCGGTGGTGCCGCCGGTGGCCAGCACGCGGACGGCGGCGCCGAAATCGGTGCCGTCATCGTTGCGCGCGGCGTAGCAAACCGTGTCGTTCGCGGCCGTGGTTTCCACCGCGTCCGGCAGGGGGGCGGCGGTGGTGCCGAGAAAGGGACGGACGGCATCGCTGCGCTGGTGCAGGTCGAGGCTGATGCGGGCGGTGATGCCGCCCGGCCGGCGGCTGCGGAGTTCGCAGACCACCAGGTCGGCGGTGCGGGAGACGAACAGGGCGCGCTCATAGCCGGTGTCGCCGTCGTGCCAGGCCACGGTCACTTCGCCGGTGGCCGGGTCGAGGGTGCGCCGGTAGTTTTTGAAGCCGTGGGCCGCCGGCATGACCACCTGCAGGTCGCCCAGCGGCAGGGGGCAGGGCCAGGCCGGCTGATAGCCGCGGTCGGCCAGCGCCTGCTGCATCAGCGGTTGCGCCTCCGGTTCGCGGTGGGCCAGCAGCAGCTCGCGCATCCGCGGCAGCTGGTCGCTGACCTCGGGCAGTTCCGCCACCTTGCAGCCACACCACAGGTCCGCGTGGGTGAGCATGACGGTTTCGCGGTAGACGCCGCCGTACACCGCGGCGCCCACCAGGCCGTTGCCGGCCGGCACGGCCTCGCGCCAGCGGCCGGCCCACCAGGCGGCCGGCTGGAGCATGGTCATCAAATGGGGGGCGGGAGTGTTCACCGGGAAACCTTTTTTCCTGTCGGATGATGTTGGGGCCACCCTTTTGAAAAAGGGTTTGGGAACCGCCTTTCCTCAAAAGGGGGTTCCCAAATGCTCGGTGCTGACGCAGCAGTCGCGGGAGTCGAAGAGATTGAGGTAGAAGGCCGTGGCGTCGGCGGGCACCGCTGCCGACACGCGGGCCGCGGCGGCGTCGAGGGTTGCCGGGGCGGTTTCCCACTCGCGGGCGGGCCAGTCCGGATTTTGGCTGCGGGTGAAGGTCAGTTCGGCGCGGACCGGCGGGGCCGCCGCCTCGTAGCTCGCCGCGCAGGTGGTTCCGTCAAAGGTGGTGGCGGTGATTTTGGGCAGCGGCGGACCGTTAAGCAGGATGGCGTCGGCGAAGACGCGGATCTCCTCCGGATTCTCGCCGGCACCGCCGTGGCCGTGCGGCATCCGCATCCGCACGCACAGGGTATGGGGGCCAGGGGCGAGCCGGCAGGACTTCTGGAGCATCGGCAGCAGGTAGGCGAAGTCGTTGGTGCCGGTGACCCACAGCATGGGCAGTCGGGCGGCCGGGAGGTAGTGCCGGGGATCCCAGCGTTCGACCCAGCGGGCGGTGCCGTCCGGGCCGAGGGCATCGAAGGAGCTTCGCCAGG
>JBAZJM010000237.1:0-7264 GCA_041651315.1 Lentisphaeria bacterium
TGTCGGCGAGGAGCGCCCGGACGCCGAGGCCATCGCCGCCCTCATCACCGATGTCTTCCACCGCACCCAGGCGGCCCAGGTGACTGTTTCCCCCGAGTTCACCTACTGCAACAGCTGCCAGTTCATCGACCGCGGCATCAAGTCGGTCTGCGGCAAGTGCGGCTCCGAGGACGTGGTCGGCGAGACTCGGGTGGTCGGTTATTTCAGCAAAATCCAGAACTGGAACAAATCCAAGCGGTTCGGCGAATTGCCGGCCCGGCAGCACGGCAATTACACGGTCAGCGTCGGCGATGACGCCCCGGTTCCCGCCGCGCCGGCCGCCGCCGAGGCCCCTGCCGTCCGCTGAAGCCCTGTCGTTGATTTCATCAGGAAGCCACTGCCATGTCTGAAAAAAACTATCGCGTCACCGTCTTTGGCAAAGCCGGCTGCGACAAATGCAAGGTGCTGCAAAAGCGCCTCGACGAAATCCTGGCCAAGCCCGAATGGAACGATTTCGAAAAGGTCTATGCCGATGTCGAGAGCGAGGAGGGGCTGGTGCCCTTCTGCCGGGCGGAGTGCATCAATCCGTCGCGCATCCCGGCGTTTGTCGTCTCCCGCCGCGACCCGGCCACCGGCCATTATGAACTGTTGCCCAACCTCGCGCCCGGGCAGCCCTCCGCGGTCCTCAAGAAGGCCGGCCTCTACACCTATGTCGGCCTGCAGACCGACTATGCCGGCGAAGGGCAGGGGGTGATCACCCCGCGCATGATCATCGCCGTCCTCGAGGCCGCGCGCCAGGCCGCCTGAGCACGATCATTCCGCGTCCACCACCACGGGAATGCCGACTTCGGCCATCCGGCCCAGCCGCTCCGCATTCCAGTTGGCGAGGCGGAAGCAGCCGTGGCTCTCGGTCTTGCCGATCTCTTCCGGCTTGGGCGTGCCGTGGATGCCGTAGCCGGACAGCGGCGGTTCCCGGCTGCCCGGCGGCCGGCCGATCGACAGCCACAGCACCCCCACCGGGTTGTTGGGCCCGGGCGGAATGATCAGCTTGACCCCGATGGCCTGGGCCTCGGGCGATTCCGGGAACACCCTGGGGTCAAAGGTGTAGTTTGGGTTCGGCGCCAGCGCCGCCACTTGCAGGATGCCGGCCGGCCGCCGCATCTTGTCCCGGCCGATCGAACAGGGGAAGAAGGCGCACAGGGCGCCGGCCGGATCGTAGACCGCCAGCCATTTTTGGGCCAGATTGATCCGGATCTGACCGGCCCGGCGGGGCGTCAGGTCGCCTTGGACATTGGGGACTTGCACGACGGCCGGCGGCTGCAGCGTTGCCCAGTCGGTGCCGGGGTTCAGCTGGCGCAGGAAACGCTGGGTGGCATGAAAGCGCTCGGCCAGCAACTCCAGCAGGGTTTCATAGGGCAGCCGGGGCAGGGCGGCGCGGGCCCGCCAGCCGGCCGGGGCCGGCCCGAGCTGCGCCACGTCCTCGGCGGTCACGGTGTAGGCGAGGAAGGCCGGCACCTCCAGCTTGAGCGTGGCCGCGGTCGCCGCATCGGGGGCGCCGGTGACCGGCAGCCGGTGGGCGCTTTGCCAGGCCCGCAGGGCGGCCCGGGTCTGGGCGCCCCAGTGGTCGTCAATGCAGCCGGGGGAGAACCACTGCCGGTCCAGCGCCACCTGCAGCGCGGCGGCGCCCCGGGTGGCTTGGGCCGGGGCGGCCAAACACAGTCCCAACCACAGAACAGCCCCGCAGCGGCGACCGCTGCCCCGGACGATGGCAACCACTCCCGTCATGCCGTGCTCCGCGTTCCCGTGGGTTTGCCTTAACCCTACCGTCGCATGGCGCGGAAAACAAGGCCGCCGTAGTTGTGCTTTGGCGCCGCGGCCGGTATAGTGCACGCCAAGGCGCCGGCGCATGAGGCGATCGGAGCCCGGGAGAGAAGCGTCATGGCCGGCAAACCCGATGACCACATGATCGTGGCGATCCACGTCACCAACCGCGTCAAGCAGGCCGGGGTGGTGCAGGCGGTGCTGACCGAGTTCGGCGCCAACATCAAGACGCGGATCGGCCTGCACGAGGCGACCGGCCGCGCGGCCTCCCCCAACGGTTTGATCCTGCTGGAAATGGTCGGCACCAAGAAGCGCTGCGCCGCCATTCTCGACGCCCTCAACGCCGTCCGCGGCGTCGAGGCCAAGAGCGTCACCTTCTCCCACTGACCGCCGGTTGCTCCCTGCCGTCCCGTCTCCCGGGAAACGCCACGTCCGGGAGAGGGGCGGCATTTTTGTCGATTGGAACCGGGTTCGTCCGAGCCCGGAACGTCAGCGACGGGTCAATTGGGTTCGTCCGTGTCGATGTGGAACCTGTCCTCTCGCGCCAGCTCGACTGCCATCACCCCTCCCAGCAACAACAAATTCCCAAGCACCAACCTGGCCCATCCCACAAGGACGACTCCAAGTGTTTCGCATGCTCTCATTTATCCTTGTCTATTTTTCAAGATGTTCCTGATTGGGATGTCTGACCCCGTATGCCTCGAATCCAACCTTTTTAAGAAGAATTGCCCGCTCTTGGGGAGGCATATTATCGATGTAATATCGAAGCGTATAACCACCGATGAGCTTATTCCCGTCTTTATATTTCCAATCGCTAATATCGTTTTTTTTAACAGAAACTTCCTGTCCTAGTTTGACTTCTCCTTGTGTATGTTCCGTATGGCTATTCACTACCCCCTGAAAAACGCCACTCTGTTCACCTGTAATCCTGATCCAGCAGTGTTCTTCACCACCAGAACCTCCTATATACGTTTTTTTGACGCAAAAATCCTTTGTGCCTGGTTCGCGGGCGTGGAAAACGCGGACAAAATCGTCTAAAGTAGCTTTAGCCCCCGCTGCGGCCTCGTTTGTGGAGGTATATGCTGCTACAGTAGTATAATAACTTGACTTTCTTTTATAACAACCAAACGTCAGCATTAAACTAATTGTAGCGTAAATTACCACTTGGTATTTCATCGTATTTTCCGCCTAACTAAATAAATAGTTTTATAAACGTAATTGCTATATTATACATTGGGGACTTAGCTACACATTAACTTGAGAGGGAAACAGGGATGGGGAAATAGGGACGGGTGAATTGTGCCGAATAGCAGGCGCGGAAAGTGGAGACAAGGCAACCCGTTGCCGGAGATAATATGTTCTAATAAAACGGATCAATGAGGGTAAGTCCCGAAGAAATCCGAACCTAAGGCTTTTTTGCGTTTGACAACGGCCTTATATGGGTGACCCCAGATGCTCCCAATGGCACCTGTGGACTCCAAATGCCCATAGTATTGTACGAAGTTTTACTTAAAAAAATACAAAAAACGTCGTTGTTTTTTGTTATATGTTGGATTATAACAATACTATATTTAATAGACTTTTTATCCAATTGATCTTTAAAATGTTTTATTCTATCATCTTTATATGAATATGCTATGGGATTTCTGTCAATCCAAATTATTTTATATAATAATGGATTTATTTTTTTGTTCATTGCAATAGAAATTTTTAATTGTATAAGATTTACAATTTCATTTTTATTATCCTCTATCTTTATTTTTAGCAAAGAGGGAGGGGGTATTAATGATTCATCATAATTATCGGTCGCGGCACGCCTATTTTCTAGATCTATAAGATATTCTCTGTTTCCATCAAGCATATTTTCTTCCAAAAATGAATAAGTAACAACCCAGAAATTGTCTTTATTTATAATATTCCATAGTTTTGATTTATTATTAGGAATAATATATTTAGAAAAATTAAAAAATGGATTTTTATATTTGCTGTCGCATAGATATACACCATCAAACATATTTTTCTTAAAAAAACATCCTTCTTTTTTCTGAAAATTATCAAGAATGCTAAAAGCTCTTTTTATTTCATCCACTGAAATTAAAACCACATTGTTATTGTTTTCAGCAAGACCAGCGCTAATGCCAGTCGACATAAATGATAAAAATGTAATAGCTGTATAGATAATTTTCATAATATAAAAATATTATATTTATTGAAGATTTCTGGTTTTGCGTGGATAAAATTGGGAGGCTGCAAGGTTGCCGCACCGTTGCGGCTGCATTCGGCGAGCGTATAAATGCAGTGGTGTTCCATGGCATACGCGAAGCGGGAAAATCAGGGACGAGTGAATTGTGCCGTCTGGCTGCAACATATTTAGGTGAAGGATAAAAAGCAACGCTTATATCGCATCTTGGTGGGACGGCACGCAACGGTTCGAACTCCAAATGCCGACACCTCTGTTGCTCTGGCTCCTCAGCGTCATCATCGCGTTTAATGATCATGCTTTATGCCGATTTGAAATGCCATTTCAATTCTGCATGAAAATGGCGCCACAAGGCAATCCCTGCAAGCCGCGCGGCTGGCACAGCCATGGCCACAACTCCACAGCAGCCCCCCAAAGCGCACGGCGGCGGCTGTAGCGGCGCCTGTGCCAGGCGCCTCCTGCGAAAGGGGGTGGTTGGGAACCCCCTTTTTCAAAAGGGTGGCCCCAACATCATCCGGCAACACGGCCATGCACCCCGGCAGGCCGGCCCAAGCGGCGGTATATTGATGTGCTTTCGCCGCTCGTGTTGAACTGACGAGGGACCCCCATGCCGGACGATGCCTCCGCCAGCAATGGCGCCGACTTTTCGATGAACAATTTCACCCCGCGCGCCCAGCAGGTGATGGGGCTGGCCAAGCGCGAGGCGCGCCGCTTCGGCCACAACTATGTGGGCACCGAACACCTGTTGCTCGGGCTGATCAAGCTCGGCCAGGGGGTGGCGGTGTCCGCCCTGCAGGCCATGGGGCTGGACCTGGAGACGGTCCGCTATGAGGTCGAAAAGCACTCGGGCCCCAGCAGCGACACCCAGCAGGAGGGCGACCCGCCGCTGACCCCGCGGGTCAAGCGCGTGCTGGTCCTGGCCGCCAAGGAGGCCCGGGCGCTCAACTACAACTACATCGGCACCGAACACATCCTGCTCGGCCTGCTGCGCGAGGGCGACGGCGTTGCCGCGCGCATCCTCAAGAACCTCAAGATCGATGCCGACGCCGTGCGCTCCGAAGTCATGAAGGCGCTGGATCCCAATTACCTGCCCGGCGACATGCCCAAGGCCGGCGAGGCCAAGGGCGAGGACGGCCAGGAGGGCGGGCCGGGCGCCGGCACCGCCGGTGCCAAGGCCGCCCCGGCCAAAATGCCCGCCCTGCGCGCCTTCGGCCGCGACCTCACGGAATTGGCGGCCAAGGGTCAGCTCGACCCGGTGATCGGCCGCGCCCCCGAAATTGAACGCGTCATCCAGGTGCTGTGCCGCCGCACCAAGAACAATCCTGTGCTGATCGGCGAGGCCGGGGTCGGCAAGACCGCCATCGTCGAAGGGTTGGCCCAGGCCATCGTCTCCAAGAACGTGCCGGAGATCCTCCGCGACCGTTTGGTGGTGGCCTTGGACCTGCCGCTGATGGTCGCCGGCACCAAGTACCGCGGCCAGTTCGAGGAGCGCATCAAGGCGGTGATGGACGAGATCAAGCGCTCCGGCAAGGTCATTGTCTTCATCGACGAGCTGCACACCATTGTCGGCGCCGGCGGTGCCGAGGGCGCCATGGACGCCTCCAACATCCTCAAGCCCGCCCTCTCCCGCGGCGAGATCCAGTGCGTCGGCGCCACCACCCTGGACGAATACCGCAAGGGCATCGAGAAGGACGCCGCCCTGGAGCGGCGCTTCCAGTCGATCATGGTCAACGCTCCCAGCGTGCCCGAGGCGGTCGAGATTTTGCGCGGCCTCCAGTACAAGTACGAGGCGCACCATCACGTCAAGTTCTCCGACGAGGCGCTGGCCGCCGCGGTGCGCCTGTCCGACCGCTACATCACCGGCCGTTTCCTGCCCGACAAGGCGATCGACGTCATTGACGAGGCCGGCGCGCGCGCCCGGATTGCCGCCATGATCCGGCCGCCCGACCTCAGCGACCTCGAGCGCGAGGTGGCCGAGGTCAAGCAGGCCAAGGAAGGCGCCATCGAGGGGCAGAACTACGAGCAGGCCGCCGCCATGCGCGACCGGGAGAAGGAGCTGCGCGCCAAGATGGAGGGCGTGCTCAAGAGCTGGGAGGCGGAACGCCAGGGGCAGGTCGTCTCGATCGGCCTCGACGACATCCGCCACGTCGTCTCCGCCATCAGCGGCGTGCCGTTGCGCCGCCTCGCCGAGGGCGAGGCCGCCCGCCTGCTGCGCATGGAGGAGGAGCTGCGCCACACCGTCATCGGCCAGGAACAGGCGGTCGCCGCCGTCAGCCGCGCCATGCGCCGCTCCCGCGCCGAGCTCAAGGATCCCAAACGCCCCATCGGCTCCTTCATCTTCCTCGGCCCCACCGGCGTCGGCAAGACGCTGCTGGCCAAGGCGGTGGCCGAGTTCATCTTCGGCAATGCCGACGCCCTTATCCGCATCGACATGTCCGAGTACATGGAGAAGTTCAACGTCAGCCGCCTGGTCGGCTCGCCCCCCGGCTACGTTGGCCATGGCGAGGGCGGCCAGCTCACCGAGCGCGTCCGCCGCCGCCCCTATTCGGTCGTGCTGTTCGACGAGATCGAGAAGGCCCACCCTGACGTCATGCACATGCTGCTGCAGATCCTCGAGGAGGGGCAGCTCACCGACAGTGTCGGCTTCCGCGTCGATTTCCGCAACACCGTGGTCATCATGACCTCCAATGTCGGCGCCGCCGAGATCCTGCGCCCCGCCAGCATGGGCTTTTCCTCCGACCAGGAGGGCATCGACTACGAGACCATGCGGATGCGCCTCGAGGACATGGCCAAGAAATACTTCAAGCCCGAGTTCCTCAACCGCTGCGACGACATTGTCGTCTTCCACCAGCTCCTCCGGGCGGACCTGGCGGTCATCGTCGACCTCGAGACGGCCAAGATCAAGGAACGCCTCGGCGCCCGCCAGCTGACCCTCGAACTCAGCGATGCGGCCCGCGACTTCCTGATCGACCGCGGCTTCAAGCCCGAGTTTGGCGCCCGCCAGCTGCGCCGCGTTGTCGAACGCTTCATCGAGGATCCGCTGGCGGATGAGATGCTCCGCGGCGTCTTTACCGCCGGCGCCGCCATCCGCGCCGAGCCGGAAGGCGAAAAGCTGGTGTTTCGGCCCCTGCCGCCGCCCCCTGCCGCCCCCGTGGCGCCGCCGGCGGCGCCCTGAGCCGGGCCCGGCTGTGTTGGGAACCCCCTTTTGAGGAAAGGCGGTTCCCAAACCCTCCGTCAAACCTTTTTGTTGCCTTAAACGCGGAG
>JBAZJM010000238.1:0-7247 GCA_041651315.1 Lentisphaeria bacterium
ACTGTTCGAAATCTACGATGAGGGCGGCAACCGGGTCGGCCTGGCGCCGCGCGCCGCCTGTCACGGCAATCCGGCCCTGATCCATCGTACGGCCCACGTGGTGGTGGTCGACCGCCGGGGCCGGCTGCTGCTGCAGAAACGCTCCCCGCACAAGGACATCCAGCCGGGGAAATGGGACACCGCGGTCGGCGGCCATCTGGCGCCGGGCGAGGACTACCGGGCCGCGGCTGAGCGCGAAATGCGCGAGGAACTGGGGGTGGGGCCGGTTGAGCCGTTGCGCTTCCTCTTCACCACCAAGATCCGCAATGCGGTGGAGAGCGAGGAGGTGGGGGTGTTTGCCACCGGGCATGACGGGCCGTTCCAGCCCGATCCGCAGGAGATCAGCGAGTTGCGCTTCTGGACGCCCGCCGAGGTTCTGGCGGCGGTCGGCACCGGCCAGTTTACGCCCAACCTGGAGGCGGAAGTCGGCCTGCTGGCCAGCCACGGGCTGCTGCCGCGGCCGGTTGAGCCGGATCACAGCAGCTCGTCGTAGCTCGGCTCCTCCTGCCGTTTTACGAAGAAGATCAGCACCAGCCAGCCTACCGGCCCGAGGAACAAGGAGAGGAGGAGCCCCATCATCAGCCGGCCCTTGAACATGCCGATAATCATGCCGACGCAGACGCTGAAGATGGCAACCAGGATGAGTTTGGAGCGGTTTTCCTCCAGCCATCCCGTGGTTTTCTCGAGGTTGCTGGTGGCACTGGTGCCAAGTGTCATTCCCGCTGCCGTCGGCGTGGCGGAGTTCAGGCCGGTGACGCCCTCCTGGGCAAGTGCCAGTTCAAACACGCCCGTTGCCAGCAGCAGGGCCAACACCCCCATGACGAAACAGGGCTTCATGCGGCGCGTCCTTCATTGGTGAATTGGGTCATGACCGGGGTCCCATCAAGGTCTGACAGCTGTTTTTGCAGAAACAGGCGCAACTCCGCCTCAAGCCGGCGGGCGCGCGATGGAACCTTGTCCAAATGTAATGCCGCGGTGATGGATGGCAATCCCCGCACGTCGACGCGCACCGGCCGGCCGTTGGCGGCGGGCACGGCCGCCAGCAGTTCCCGCTGCATGGCGGCGGTCACGGTGCGCAGGCCGGCCACCGCCTGGCTGAGCCGCGGCCAAAACAGCAGTTCGGTCAGGGGCGGGGTGCCCGTCCGGCCGGGGAACAGGCCGGCCAGATCGAAGGTGACGCGCACCGCCGGCGACAGCCGGCTCACCGGATGGGGAATCAGCCAGGGCCGGCCGGAGCCGTTCCCGCAGGCTTCCGGCGGCAGGCGGTCGCGCCAGAATTCCGGCCCCAGCAGCCAGGGGGATTCCCGGGGCGGCACCACCGCCGCCGCCGCCGGTGCCGGCCCGCTGGTCTGCAGGTTCATCCCCAGGTGGCGGATCAGGTCGTCGGTCACCCGCGGCAGGCTGAGTTTGAGCAAGGCGGCCTCGACCCGGTGAACCAGCAGTTTGAGCCGTTCCCGCGACAATGGCGCCAGCTCTTCCAGCACCGCGCCCAGGCGTGTGCTGTCCCACGGGGTCTGGCCGGCGGGGCCGGTTTCGTCGTCACCGCCGGGCCCGGTTCCGCTCCGGCGGCGGGTAAACGCCGCCGCCACGTCGGCATAACCGGCGTCGGTCAGCACCCGGGCCACCGCCCGGTCCACCTCTTCACGGCGCGGCGGCGGCGGCGGGGCGCCGTTGCCGGCCTGGCGGCGGCGGGCATGGAAATAGTCCTCCACCGCCCACAGGGCATGGTCGGCCAGCCAGGCGCCGGCCACCCCGGCCGTCTCGCCGGCGTTCCGCACGTCCGTGTGCAGCCGTTCGAGGTCGAGCGACAGCTGCCGGCCGTTTTCTTCGACCAAAAAATTGCCGGTGTACAATTCAATCATGGTGCTAACGCCGGTCGGTCAGGTTGCGGATCTCGTCCAGGAACTGGTCGATGTCCTTGAAGCGGCGGTAGACCGAGGCGAAACGGACATAGGCCACCTCGTCGAGATGCTGCAATTCCCGCATCACCAGCTCGCCGACCACCTGGCTGGCCACTTCGCGCTCCTGCATGTTTTCCAGCCGTTCCGCCACCCGGCGCACCACGTCCTCAATCTGCTCCTCGCTGACCGGCCGCTTCCAGCAGGCATGGCGCACGCCGGCGCGCACTTTTTCGGCGTTGAAGTCTTCACGGCTGCCGTCGCGCTTGACCACCACCACTTCGGCCCGGGTGATGTTCTCGTAGGTGGTGAAACGCTGGCCGCAGTTCAGGCACTCGCGGCGGCGACGGATGCTGTCTCCTTCCTTGGAGACGCGCGTGTCGATGACCTTGTCATCGCCACAGGAACATTTGGGGCAACGCATGACGGCTCCTCAGGCGGGTTCGGCCCAGTCGCGGGCGACCCGGCCGATGGCCGTGGCGCGGCCGGTGGCGGGGTCGGCTTCGACCCAGGTGGCGTGCAGGCGGATGCCGGATTCGACCACCGTGAACGGCGCCGGCATGCCGGTGACGAAGCGCCGCACCACCGGAGGAATGGCCCGGCCGAGAATGGATTCGCGGGCGCCGACCATCCCCACGTCGCACTGGAAGGCGGTGCCGCCGGGCAGCACCTGCTCGTCGGCGGTCGCCACATGGGTGTGGGTGCCCAGCACCGCCGTCACCCGGCCATCCAGGTAACGGGCGAGGGCGGTCTTCTCGCTAGTGGCTTCGGCATGAATGTCCACCAGCACCAGCCGGGTCCGGCCCGCCAGTTCGGCCAAAATCGCATCGGCGGTGCGGAACGGGCAGTCGGAACCCGGGGTCATGAAGGTCCGCCCCAGCAGGCTGATCACCGCCACTTCCAGGCCGTCCGGGCCGGTGAACACCCCCCAGCCGCGCCCCGGCTGCACCGGCGGCAGGTTGGCCGGCCGCAGCACGGTGGGAAACTCCGTCACTTCCGTGACAAAATCGCGCTGGTCCCAGACGTGGTCGCCGGTGGTCACCGCGTCCACCACGCCGCACAGGTCGGTCAGGCATTTGCGGTTGAGCCCGCCGCCGCCGGCCATGTTCTCGCCGTTGGCGGCCACGAAGCCGCACCCCAGCTCGTTCCGCAACTGCGGTGCCAGCGACACCACCGCGCGCCGTCCGCCCTTGCCCACTATGTCGCCGATCAGCAGCAGCCGCATGGCTTGATTCCTAAAAAACCGCCTGTTTTTTACCCGGTATATTGGCGGGCAAATATACCGTCCCCAAGCCCGATTACATTACCCGGCGAGTGAAAGCGGGCAACCAATCAGTGAATGGGAATCCGGCGAAGATCGTGAAACGTGAAGCGTGAAACGTGAAGCGTGAAGCGGATTACGTATCACGGATTACTTCTACTTTATTAGTTTAAAATCGTTGTCGTGGTCGTGTGCGTTGTTGTGATCGAATCGACTACGATGGACGACAACGACAACGAGCACCCAAAACAAAGTAGAATCACGTTTCACGTATCACGTATCACGTATCACGTTTCAACTCCCCCCATGCCTTCCCCCGTCCGCAAACATGATGCCTTTGCCGCCGTCTGCCACCAGGCCGGCGTCAGCGTCCGCCGCTATGCCATGATCCGCCCCGGTGACCGCCTGCTGGTCGGCGTCAGCGGCGGCATGGACAGCCTGCTGCTGATGCACCTGCTGGAACGGCTGCGCCGCCGGGCCCCCGTCCCCTTCACCGTGCGCGCCGCCACGGTCGACATGGGGTTTGCCCAGTTCAATCCCGACGCCATCACCGCCTACTGCCGGGCCCAGGGGTGGGAGCATGAGCTCATCCGCTTTCCCGGCCGGGATATCCTGGAGGCCAAGAACGCCGGGGAACGCCCCTGTCCCCTCTGCTCGCGCCTGCGCCGCGGCCAGCTGCATGCCGCCATGGACCGCCTGGACTGCAACGTGCTGGCTCTCGGCCAGCACCTGGACGACCTCTGCGCCAGCTTCCTGATGTCGCTGTTCCGCGGCGCCGGCCTCAAAACCATGGCCCCCCACACCGCCGCCGACAGCGGCCGCAAACGGCTCATCCGCCCGCTCTGCGAAACCCCGAAAAGCCTGATCCGCGAAGCCGCCGCCACCTTCGCGTTCCCCCCGAAGACGGGGGCCTGTGACTATCAGGCCGCCCTGGATGCCGGCGGCGACCGGGCCTGGCTGGAACGCCACGTCGCCGAACTGGAACAACACTTCCCCGGCGTCCGCCACGCCATGCTCCGCTCCTTCCAAGACCTGCGCCCGGCCCACCTCCTCGACTCGCGCTTCCTGCACCCGGAGGAGCTGCCGTGAACATCGCGTGCCTGGTCAAACGTTTGGCAAACGATGTTGGGAACCCCCTTTTGAGGAAAGGCGGTTCCCAAACCCTCCGCCAAACCTTTTTGTTGCCTTTTGCGGATTCCGCAGGCAGCCCCCGCTGTCCCAATCGTGGCCTGTCGCACGGGAGCTGCCTGCGGAATCCGCAAAAACACACAAAAGTTTTAGGAAGGGGCTTGGGGAGCACCCTTTTTCAAAAGGGTGGCCCCAACCATCTTTTCCACCGGTTTGTCCTGTTGTTTTGGGGTGTTTTGTGTTTGTGGGGGGTGGCGGGGGCCGCGCCGGTCACCGTCACTTTTCTGGTCACCACGGACTTGCATGGCGTGGTTGGTCCGGCCCTCACCGCCGGGGACAGCGGGCCGGGCGACTGGCTTCGCCTCGCCACCCTCATCAGCCGCCAGCGCCGGCCGGCCGGCGGTCCGCCCGCCCTGCTCATCGACTGCGGTGACACCACCCAGGGCTCTTTCGTGGCCTGGGATTCCCGGGGCCAGGTTGCCGTCGACCTGCTCCGCTTCCTGAACTACGACGTGTGGGTGCCCGGCAACCACGAGTTCGACTTCGGGCCCGACCGGGCCGCCGCCATCTTTGACCAGCTCGCCGGCCCGTTGCTCTGCGCCAACCTCGCCCTGTATCCGGCCGCCGGGGGCGCCCCGCGCCCCTTCACCGCCTGGCGCCTGTTTGAGCGCGGCGGCGCCCGCATCGCCGTCATCGGCGCCACCGCGCATTACCTCGACCAGTGGCTCGGCGGTGAAACCACCGCCGCCCTGCGTGCCGAACGGCTGCTGCCCCGCCTGCCCGCCCTGCTGGCCGAAATCCATGCCGCCCGCCCCGACCTCATCGTGCTGGCCATCCACCAGGGCTGGCAGCCGCAGGACCCGCGCGGCATCAACGAGGTGGCCGACATCGCCCGGCGGCATCCCGACATCGACCTCATCCTGGGCGGCCACACCCATCGCGAGATCGCCGGCGAAAAGATCGGTGCCGCCACCTGGTACGTCCAGCCCGGCCCCGCCGCCGCCAGCCTGGCGGTGGTCCGTGCCACCGTTGACCTGGAACGGCATCGCGCCCTCGACATCACCTCCGAATTGCTGCCGGCGGACTCCGCCCCGCCGGAGCCTGAAGCCGCCCGGATCGCCGCCCCCTGGCTGGCCCGGGCCGCTGCGGCCGCCGCCCGGCCCGCCGGAACCTTGCCCGTGGCCGCTCCGGCCGCCGGCATTCCCGGCGAAAGTTGTGCCATCAGCGACCTGATCGCCTGCGCCCTGGCCGCCGATGCCGGCGCCGATGCGGCCTTTCATGGCAAGCTGGCCGCCAGCGGCCTGGCTGCCGGCCCGGTCGCCTGGAGCGACCTCTTCCGCGTCCTGCCCTTCGAGAACCGTGTCGCGGTCACCCACCTGACCCCGGCCGAACTGCGCCGGGTCATCCTGGAGCAGCGGGGCTGGCGCGGCACCCCCAGCGGCAACGGCCTGTGGGGCGTGGCGGCGCGCCTGGACGCCGCCGGGCAGGCCTGCGAACTCCGCACCGCCGCGGGCGGGCCCCTTCCGGAGGAACGCCGGTTGCGCGTCGCCTTCAGCAGCTACACCCTGGCCGGCGGCGGCGGCCGTTTCCCCGTGCTCCGCGAACTGGCCCGCCAGCCGGCCAGCCGCACCGAATGGACCCGCCGCGACGTCCGTGACGCCCTGGCCCGTTTCCTGGAGCAGCACCCGGACGCCTGGCACTTCCGGCCGTGGCTGAGCGCGCAGCCGCCGGCTGGCGCCGCGTCTTCCCCGGTTCTGGCGGCGCCCACAAAATAAAACGCTCCGGCATCCGTTATGATGGTCAGCACGTGTCCATTGCCGTTTTTCATCACGCCCCTGCCGGCGTGGGACGGCGCGGGATGACATGCCGCAGACAGGAGAAGTGATGCCATGAAGAAAACCGTTGCACTGATGCTGCTGGCCACGGGGCTGGTCATGGGCTCGGCCCTTGCCGAGGACGCCGGCGGGCCGCCGCCGGGAGGCAAGGGCGGGCGCCGGCCGCCGTCCCCGGTGGTCAATGCCCTCGATCTCAACAGCGACGGCACCCTTGATGCCGACGAGATCGCCAAGGCTTCCGCGTCCCTGAAAAAGCTGGACAAGAACGGCGACGGCAAGCTGACCGCCGACGAACTGCGCCCGCCCCGGCCGCCGCGGGGCGGCCACGGTCCGGACCGTCCTCCGCCGGGCGACAACGGCCCGGGCGAGCCCCCGCCGGAATCGTAACCGCATCGCTTGTTTCCCAACTCCCTCCACGGCCGCGGCTCCCTGCCGCGGCCGTGGAGTTTGGCACAAGTACGTTTTGGAGGGCTTCGTCCCGGAGCGACTGAACAGAAGGCCGCGAAGCCTGGATGGTTCCTGAGGCGGCAGCCTCCGTGGAGTGTCGGCGGCTTCGACGCCGCCCTGGTATGAATGACCGCTTGCTGACGTGCGCAGCTCGGCCGGCGGGGCTTGGGGAGCGGCCGTCGCAGCCGGCCGGTACGAGGGCGGCGTGAGGACCCGCCGCACTCCACGGCGCCTGCCGGCGCGGGGTTGCATCCCGCGAAGGGGGGGCGCTGTAGCCGCGGCTGTGCCAGCCGCGCGGGGAGTGGTCATTTTGGGGGCGCCTGGCACAGGCGCCGCTACAGAAGACGGACCGGGTTTCCTGTAGGCACGGGCGTGTCGCCCGTGGCGGGGGGCTGCCGTGGCAGACGGGCGCCATAGGGACGGGTACCGATGGCCCACAACATCGAGAAAGTAACAAAGTAGAACTAATTATTGTGTGCCACCAGAAAAATGTCCGATTGGACGCATAACCCGGCCACAGCCGGGATATGCGCCCCTTGAAACCGTTCCCCGTGCGTGATACAATGCTGTCCAAGCAGGATGACGGTGCATTTTCGGGACAGTTCCCGAGTTTTGCGATTGGATGCCCATATCACGTCG
>JBAZJM010000239.1:0-7225 GCA_041651315.1 Lentisphaeria bacterium
GGAGGCGCACGGGCAGTTCCGGGCGCAAGGCCTGGAACAGGCCGCGGACCATCGGGACATAGCCGCTGCCAAGGCCGTCCGGGGTGCCGGTGCGGCCGGCATCGGTGATGCTGTCGCCCTGGAACAGGATCAGATCGTTCGGCTTGAGAAAGGTGCTCATGGTTTGGGGGTCGGCTTTCGGTCTTTTATGGAACACGCGATAAAGAGGACAAAGCCGGTTAATATACAGGGCTGGCGTTGCCGGCCACGGACCCGCACGGACCGGCACGGACTGGCACGGACTGGGGCCGGCATATGGCGCGCCTGTCCGTGGGCGTCCGTGTAGGTCCGTGCCGGTCCGTGTAATCGTGCCGCCGCCGCCCGGCGACTGGCCGCCGGCGGTTGGCCGGCTATAGTGCCTGGACAACTGAATAGCGAGCTAGGGGTGCCGGAAGGCTGAGAGAGGCTGTTGCCTCAACCCTTTGAACCTGAAGCGGTTAGAACCGCCGGAGGGAATGCGTGACGTTGGCTGATACCAGTGCCCGCCCCCTCCGGGGAACGGGCACTGGTTTTTTTGTGCCCCAGATCGGAGAAAAACATGCGGATCACGGTGAATGGAAAAGCCCAGGAGGCTCCGGAGGCGCTGCGGCTGACCGAGCTGCTGGCGCGCCTCGGCCTGAAGCCGGAGCGGGTGGTGGTGGAGCGCAACGGCGAGGTCGTCGGGCGGGACCGTTACGGCGAGACGGTGCTGGCCGCCGGCGACACCCTGGAACTGCTCAGTTTTGTCGGGGGGGGCTGATCCCATGGAAGATTCCCTGACGATTGGCGGGACCCGGCTGGCCAGCCGGCTGTTTGTCGGCACCGGAAAGTATTCCGGCAACGACCTGATTCCGAAGGTGGTGGCGGCGGCCGGCGCCAGCGTCATCACGGTGGCGGTGCGCCGGATCGACCCGGAGGCGCGGGAGGAAAACATCTTGAACCATGTTCCGCCCGGCGTGGTGCTGATGCCCAACACCTCCGGCGCCCGCAACGCCCAGGAGGCGGTGCGGATCGCCCGGCTGGCCCGGGCGGCCGGCTGCGGCAACTGGATCAAGATCGAGGTCATTGACGACAACCGCTACCTGATGCCGGACAATCTCGAGACCCTCAAGGCCACGGAGATTCTGGCGGCGGAAGGGTTTGTGGTGCTGCCCTACATGTGTCCGGACCTTTACGCGGCGCGCCGGCTCAAGGCGGCGGGGGCGGCCGCGCTGATGCCGTTGGGGGCGCCCATCGGCACCAACCGCGGGCTGAAGACCAAGGAACTGGTCCGGGTGATGCTGGAGGAGACCGACCTGCCGGTGGTGGTGGATGCCGGCCTGGGGCGGCCGTCCCAGGCGGCCGAGGCCATGGAGTTGGGGGCGGCGGCCGTGCTGGTGAACACGGCCATCGCCTCGGCGGAGGAGCCGGTGGCGATGGCCACCGCCTTCGGCCTGGCGGTGCGGGCGGGGCGGCTGGCCTGGCTGGCGGGGCCCGGCCGGCGCCGGGAGACGGCTGATGCCTCATCCCCTTTGACGGGGTTCCTGCGATGAGCCACCATCTGCCCGCCTCGTTTCAGGAGGTGCTGGAGGCCGCGCCGCCTTGGCCGGAAACCGAGTCCCCGTCCCGTTCCCGGCTGGAGCGCATCCTGGGGCAGGACCGGCTGAGCACGGAGGATTTCCGCCTGCTGCTCTCGCCGGCGGCGGAAGCGCTGCTGGAACCGCTGGCCCGCCGGGCCCGGGAGCTGACCGTCCGCCATTTTGGCCGGACCATGCAGCTGTTCACCCCGCTGTACCTGGCCAACCATTGCATCAACGGCTGCCGTTATTGCGGATATCATGCCGGAGGCACGGTGGAGCGGCACCAACTCAGCCACGACGAATTGCGGCGCGAGGCGGCGGCTATCGCCGCCACTGGCCTGCGCCACATCCTGGTGCTGACCGGGGAGGCGCCGAAGCAGACGCCGCTGGAGTACATCGGCGGTTGCGTCGCGGCCCTGCGGGAGTGGTTCTCCTCGATTGCGGTGGAGATTTATCCCCTGACCACCGACGGGTACCGCTATCTGGCCGGGCAGGGGGCGGACAGCCTGACGCTTTACCAAGAGGCCTATGACCGCGACTGCTATGCCCGCATGCATCCGTTCGGGCCGAAGCGGGATTTTGATTTCCGCCTGGAGGCGCCGGAACGGGGCTGCCAGGCCGGGCTGCGGGCGGTCAACATCGGCGCCCTGCTGGGGTTGCACGATGCCCGCCGGGAATTTTTCCTGACCGGCCTGCATGCCCAGTATCTGCAGGAGAAGTATCCCGGGGTGGAAATCGCCATCTCCCCGCCCCGCATCCGGCCGGTGCCGGGCGGCTTCCAGCCGCCGGTTGAGGTGACCGACCGGATGCTGGTGCAATTCGTCACCGCTTTCCGGCTGTTCATGCCCCGGGCCGGCATCACCCTGTCCTCCCGGGAACGGGCGGAGATCCGGGACGGCCTGGCCCCCCTCTGTGTCACCCGCATGTCGGCCGGCTCCAATACCGCCGTCGGCGGCCGGACCCGGCCCGGCCAGACCGGCCAATTCGAGATTGACGACGCCCGCAGCGTGCCCGAAATGTGCGAGAGCCTATGCCGGGCCGGCCGGCAGCCGGTGTTCAAAGACTGGCAGAGGAGCTGAACGATGACGTCCCCCCATTCTCCGTTTCGGGCCGGCCTGCTCCGGCTGTTCGGTCCGGAACCGCTGGCCCGGCTGGAAACGGCCCGGGTGGCGGTGGCCGGCGCCGGCGGCCTGGGCTCCAACTGTGCCGCGCACCTGGTGCGGTCCGGGGTGCGGCGGCTGAAGCTTTGCGACTTTGACCGGGTCGACTGGAGCAACCTCAACCGGCAGCATTATTTCCAGGACCAGGTCGGCCGCTTCAAGGTGGAGGCGCTCGCCGAGAATCTGCGGCGCATCAACCCGGAATTGGAACTGGAACTCTGCCGCGAGTGCTTGGCGCCGGACAGCGTCGGAGCGTTCCTGGACGGATGCGGGATTGCCGTGGAAGCGTTCGATCAGGCGGAGGCCAAGGCGATGCTGGTGCAGGCGGCCCGGCAGCGCGGACTGCCCGTCGTTACGGCCAGCGGCCTGGGCGGCTACGGGGACAGCGGCCGCATCGCCGGCCGGCCGGTGAAGAAAGGGCTGTTCCTGGTCGGTGACGGCGTCAGCGAAGTCGGGGAGGGGCGCGCCCCGTGGTCGGCCATTGTCGGCATCGCCGCCGCCAAGCAGGCGGACGCCGTCGTCGAATGGATTCTCAACGGCAATTGGGAACGTGCCCGCCGAAAACTGCCGGTGACCGACCTTTACGGCATCACCCATTCGCCGCGGTCGGCCGGCCGCTCCAACCCGGAAACCGTGCGCCTCATGCTGGAGGCGGGGATCCGCATCATTCAGTATCGCGAAAAGGATCTTTCGGAATATCATAAACTTATGGAATGCCGGGAAATCCGCCGGCTCTGCACCGCCCATGGCGCCTGTTTTATCGTCAACGACCGGCCCGATCTGGCGCTGCTGGCGGAGGCCGACGGCCTGCATCTCGGCCAGGACGACCTGCCGCTGCCGGAGGTGCGGAAGCTGGTCGGGGAGGCAATGATCCTGGGGCTTTCCACCCATTCGCCGGAACAGGCGCGCCAGGCCTTGGCGCTGGGGGCCGATTATATCGGCGTCGGCCCCATCTTCCGCACCTTCACCAAGCAGGGGGTGGTCGATCCCGTCGGCCTCGACTACCTGGCCCACACCATGCGGGCCGTGCCGGCAGCGGTGCCCAAAGTGGCCATCGGCGGCCTCAAGGCCCACAATCTCCGGCAGGTCGCCGCCCTCCGGCCCGACCTGATCTGCCTGGTCACCGAGATCACCAACGCCCCCGATATCGGCGCCACCGTGCGCGACCTGCGCCGCATCCTGCGTGATGCGTGAGGCGTGAAACGTGACTCGTGAGGCGTGAGATGCAATGTCGGCGGGGCGCCTGTCGGTCGGTTCCGAAGGTGAGACCGGCAATCTTGCCTGTCCTGGCCTTCCGCAGGGGGGCGGCACGACGGACACCCCCGGTCCGCCCAAGGCCGGGCGGCTCCCTTCAAGAATTCACCACAAGCGCAAAAACAAGGCGATTCCGCCCCCGACCCTAATCCCGAGCACATTCCTCATCCCCGTCTGCCACGGCAGCTCCCCTCCACGGGCGACACGCCCGTGCCTACAGGAACCCATTTCCCTCCTTCTGTAGCGGCCTTCTGTAGCGGCGCCTGTGCCAGGCGCCCCCAAATGACCACTCCCCGCGCGGCTGGCACAGCCGCGGCTACCGCGGAACACCCCCTCTTCACGGGGTTGCACCCCGCGGCGATGCGCGGCCGGTCAGGCAGTTGCCATTTGCAATCCCCGCGGCCCCCGTTATGTTGTTGCATTGTTTCGCTACATAGAAACGCTTCCGCCGCTTTGGGTGACCCATGTTCAAGCCCGCTCTCGAGACCTTCCGCCAACTCGCCAAACCCGGCACCCTGGTGCCGGTGTTCCGCGAACATCTGGCGGACCTGGAAACCCCCGTGTCCGCCTTCGCCCGCTTTGCCGGCGATCCCTGCGCCTTCCTGCTGGAAAGCGTCGAGGGCGGCGAACAGTGGGGGCGCTACTCCTTCATCGGCGTCAACCCCCGCGCCCTGGTGACGGTGGCGGACGGCCGCGCCGTGTTGGAGACCCCGGGGCGGCCGCCGGAGGAGTTGCCGTTCACCGACGGGGTGCCGTTGTTCGCGCTCCGGCCGCTGCTGGACCAGGTGCAACCGGTGGCGTTGCCGGGGCTGCCCCGTTTCATCGGTGGCGCCGTCGGTTACCTGGCCTATGAGGCGGTGCGCCAGTTCGAGCCGCGCCTCAAGCCGCCGGTTCAGCCGCTGCCAACGCCCGAGGCGCGCTTCATGATCGTCGACCAGATCGCCATCTTCGACAATGTCCGGCACACCGTCAAGGTGGTGGCCTGCGTGCGTCCCGACGAATTTGCCGACGCCGATGCCGCCTATGCCGAGGCGTGCCGCCGCATCGCGGCGGTTGAGGCCAAACTGAAGGCGCCGCCGCCGGCCACTGCTTGTCCGGCGGGAGCCCCCGCCCAGGTTGACGCCCGTTCCAATGTCACCCAGGCGGAGTTTGAGGAGATGGTGCGCCGGGGCAAGGCGTACATTGAGGCCGGCGACATCATCCAGGTGGTGTTGTCGCAGCGCTTCACCACCCCGCTGCCGGCAGCGCCCCTCGACCTTTATCGCGCCCTGCGGCTGGTCAATCCGTCGCCCTACACCTTCTTCCTCAAGTTTGGCGACCATCATCTCATCGGCTCGTCGCCCGAAGTGCTGGTGCGCCTGACCGGCCGCAAGGCGGAAACGCGCCCCATCGCCGGCACCCGGCCGCGCGGCGCCACCGAACAGGAGGACCGCGAACTGGCCGACGACCTGCTGCGCGACGAGAAGGAGCGCGCCGAGCACGTCATGCTGGTGGACCTGGGGCGCAACGACCTGGGCCGGGTCGCCGCGCCCGGCTCCGTCCAGGTGCGCGATTTCATGTCGGTGGAGCGCTACTCGCACGTCATGCACATCGTCTCCCATGTCCAGGCCGAACTGCAGCCGGGCCGCGACGCCCTCGACCTGATCCGCGCCGCCTTTCCCGCGGGCACCCTGTCCGGCGCCCCCAAGGTCCGCGCCATGGAGATCATCCGCGAGCTCGAACCGGCGCCGCGCGGCGTTTATGGCGGTGCGGTCGGTTATTTCGGTTATGATGGCAACATGGACATGGCCATCACCATCCGCACCATCGAGTTGCGGGACGGCCAGGCCGCCGTCCAGGCCGGCGCCGGCATTGTCGCCGACTCCGATCCCGAGCGTGAATATCAGGAAACCGTCAGCAAGGCCCGCGGCATGGTCCGGGCCATGGAACTCGCCGCCCGCGGCCTGGAGTTGTAAGGCGTGAGACGTGAAACGTGATGCGTGAAACGTGAGACGTGATGCGTGAAACGTGAGACGTGATGCCAACTGTTCTGAAAGAACCATGACATGATTTTCATGCTCGACAATTATGATTCCTTCACCTACAACCTGGTGCAGTTGCTGCAGGTGCTGGGGCAGGAGGTGACCGTGGCGCGCAACGACCAGGTGACGGTGGAGGCGGTGCTGGCCCTGCGGCCGGCGGCCATTGTCGTGTCGCCGGGGCCGTGCTCGCCCGGTGAGGCGGGCATTTCCGTGCCGCTCATCCAGGCCGCCGCCGGCCGGGTGCCGCTGCTCGGGGTCTGCCTGGGTCATCAGTCGATCGGCGCCGCCTTTGGCGCCCGCATCATCAAGGCGCGGCGGCTGATGCATGGCAAGACCTCGCAGATCCATCACGAGGGGCAGGGGCTGTTTGCCGGGCTCAAGTCGCCCTTCAATGCCGTGCGCTACCATTCCCTCGCCATTGATCCGGCCAGTGTGCCGGCCTGCCTCGAAATCACCGCCAAAGCCGAGGACGGCGAGATCATGGGCATCCGCCATCGCGAACAGCTCGTCTTCGGCGTCCAGTTCCACCCCGAATCGATCCTCACCCCGTCCGGCAAACGGCTGGTGACCAATTTCCTGGAACTGGCCAAGCCGGCCGGTGCTTGAACCGAAAGACCACCACAGATGCAATCCATTCTCGCCAATCTCATGGCGCGCCGGGACTTGACCACCGCGGAAATGACCACGGCCATGGAGGCGGTCATGAGCGGGGCGGCACCGGCGGCGCAGGTCGCCGCCTTCCTCACCGCGTTGCGGCTCAAGGGCGAGACCGCCGCCGAGCTGGCCGCCGCCGCCGCCTGCCTGCGCCAGCACGCCCGCTGCGTCCAGGCCGGCCACCGTTCCGTGGTCGACACCTGCGGCACCGGCGGTGACGGCGCCAAAACCTTCAACATCTCCACGGCCGCCGCCCTGGTCGCCGCCGGCGCCGGGGTGTGCGTGGCCAAGCATGGCAACCGTGCCGTGTCGAGCGCTTGCGGCTCGGCCGACGTGCTGGCGGCCCTCGGGGTCAACATCGAGGCCGATCCGGCGGTCATGGAACAGTGCCTGCAGGAGCACGGCATCGGCTTCCTGTTCGCTCCCAAGTGCCATCCGGCCATGAAGCATGCCGCGCCGGTGCGCAAGGAGCTCGGGTTCCGCACCATCTTCAACATGCTCGGCCCGCTGATCAACCCGGCCGGGGCCACCGGCCAGGTGCTTGGCGTTTTCTCCTCGG
>JBAZJM010000240.1:0-7198 GCA_041651315.1 Lentisphaeria bacterium
CATCAGCTGCCGTTTTCGAGCGCGGACGTGGTGATCATGCGGCAGCCGTGGAACCGGGCCGCGGAGGATCTGCCCCAGGCTTTGGACCATTTTTTGACGTTGGCGTCGCGGCCGACCGCCCTGTGCTTCAGCAATGACGACCTGGCCCTGGCGGCGGCGGACTATCTGCGGCAGCAGGGGTTGCGGGTGCCTCAGGACATCTCTCTGGTGGGCTACGACAACGTCGAGCAGTCCAAAATTGGCCCGATCTTCCTAACCACCGTTCAGCAGGACTTTTATGGCATGGGCCGGGCGGCGGGCGAGATCATCAACGAGCGGCTGAACGGCGTGAAGAACGGCCGTCCGAGCCAGGTGCTGATGAAACCGGAACTGATCGTCCGGACCTCGGTGGCCCGGCTGTCTGTGTGATGCCATGCCGCGTTGGGCAGGCAGAGGCGCCTGCCCCTACGACAGAAACCCAACCCTCCCGAACCCAATGTCCCCCAAACCCAAACGCAGGAGCACACGCCATGCACAAGCAGCTGATCCAACTCGCGGCCCTCTCCCTGGTTCTGGTTCCGGCAATTCAAGCGGGCATTGTGGTTAACGACCCCGATATCAGCGGTGCCATTATTGATCCAGCCGGATCTACCACCGTGGATATTAACCACTCTTCCGGAACCTACACCCCGATAACGTTCAATGCCCTTGCGAACTTGCGGGTCTTGTCGTTTGACCAAGCCGCGTTTACCGTTGGACAAACCCTGGATCAGGTGAACTTCACCACGGGTGCCAATGATACGCCCATTAATACGCTCACCTTCAGCGGGCTGCAGATCGCCGGCAATTATTACAACGCCACGTCCGGCAACAACAGCCTGGTGGTGACGACGGCGACGCAGAACACGGTCTCCGCCAGCATCAAATTCTCGACGCCGGTGGAGAAAGTGGGTTTTACGGTCTCTAACCTAAACATGGGCGGACTGGATGTGCAGTTCTACGATGCCGTCGGCACCCCGTTGTATCACACTAACCAATTCAATGCGGCGAGCGGAGATCCGAACTCCTGCAGCGCAAATGACGGTTCCATGGACAATTTCTATTCTCCCCTTTACCCGATTTCGGCCAACATTGCGGAAATCCGTTTGGTGCCGCTTCACACCAGTGGCATGCTGATTTCCCTGGATGACCTGGCTTTCACCCAGGTTCCCGAGCCGGCCTCGCTCGGCCTGTTGGCGCTGGGCGCGCTGGCGCTGGCCCGCCGTCGCCGGGGTTGAGCCGGCAGAAGAAGAGAGGGTACTTGGTTGGTTGTGCCTGACTTCAGCCGGCCAGGCTGGCTGAAAGGCAACCGCCCGACTGAAGTCGGTACAACGAACTTGACGAAGCCAGTCGCCCGGGGCCGGGCGGTTCACAACTTTGGAGCCTGTCATGACGTTCCGCTTGCATTCATGTTTTTTCCTGGGACTGAGCGTCTTAGCCTCTTGTGGGTGGCTGGGCGCGCTGGCTGGCGCCGCCGACCTGCGCGACTTGAGTCCGGCCGGCGCGGCCGACATTTGTCCGCAAACCAATGCCTGCGCCCGGCCGCAACCGGTGCGCGAGGAGGCGGGCTGGGTGCTGTTCGCCGCGGTTGACGGGACGGGTGGCAGGGTGGAATACCGCTTCCGGCCGGAGGCGGGGCTGGCCTCGCTGGAAGGCCGGTTCCACGGCGGCGCCTGGGTGAAGCTGGGCACCGGCTTCCAAGTGGCGGTGGAGAAAATCGGACCCCAGTTGAACCTGGCGCACGGTGCGGTTGCCGGAACGGCATGGAGGGGCAGTTGGATGAACCCCGACGCCAAACTGACCGTAACGGCGCGGCTGGAGCTTTCCGGCGGTTCTCTGCGGATCACGCTGGACGGCGACCGCGGCCTGCCGCTCAACGTCACCCTGCCGGAAGCGGACGGTTCCGTGTCGGTGGCTGGCATCCCCTATTTTTCGATGATGGACCAGTACGACCGCTTTGTCCGCCACCTGCCCAAGGACAAGCTGTTCGTCTCCTGTCTGGTGGACTGGACCAAGACCGCGTGCGCCAGTCCCGTGCCGCGCATCAGTTACCAGGCGGACCTGGCTGGGGTGACGCCGAAGCTGCACGACGTGATTGCGGTGACCCTCAGCGACAGCATCGATGCCGTGCTGCCCTCCATTCCCAATCCCGTGTCGTCCTGGCGCCGCCAGATTGCCAACACCATGGTGGTGGAGTGCTGGACCGGCTCGTTTGCCCAGTTGGGCGGCTTGCTGGACACCTACCATGAATACGGCATGGATGACCTGCTGGTGCTGGTGCATCGCTGGCAGCGGTATGGCTATGACACCCGGTTCCCCGACTTTTATCCGCCATCCCCGAGCCGGGGCGGGCTGGACACCCTGGCCGGCGTGGTGAAGCGTGCCACCGCCCGCGGGCAGCGGATCGCCCTGCACGAGAACTATGTGGATCTGTATCCGGCCTCCTCGGCCTGGGACGAGGCCGCGCTGATGCGCACCGCCGCCGGCGGCACCATTGCCGCCTGGGCCGACTCCAAGCACATGGCCACTTCCCGCGGGTTGGCCCTGGCCAAGGCCCGGATGCCGGAGATCCGCGACGGGCTGGGCACCAACGCCTGTTTCCTAGATGTCCATAGTGCCCAGGCGCCATGGTTCCGGGTGGACTACAATCCCAAAGTGCCCTATTCGGCGCAAATGAAGGGCACCCTGGAGTTCACCAATCAATTATGGGCGTTTGCCCGGCAGAATTATCAGGGGCCGGTGGTGGGCGAAGGCTGTTACAGTTGGATCCATGCCGGCCACATCGACAGCGTGGATGCCCAGGACAGCGTCAAGGGCCGCTTGTTTGTCGATTTCGACCTGCTCAAGATCCGGCCGCTGGCCACCAATCATGGCATGGGCTACTACGAGCGCTGGAACACCTTCGGCTATGTGCCGGACTGGATGACGCAGCCGCCATCCTACCCGGAACTGGACGACTACCGCGCCAGCCAAGTCGCCTATCTGCACGCCGCCAACCTCTGCGACCAGTACAAGGGCGTCATCGAAGTGGCGGCCAAGGAGTATTACCAGGCCCGGCCGCTGGTTGCCCGCCTGGTGGATGCCCGGGTGACCGGCATCCAGTATCACGACGGTGCGCGCTGGCTCAGCTCCAGCCAGGCCATTCTGGTGGCGGACGTTGCCCGTGTCCGCCGGGTCCAGATCACCTATGACAACGGCGCGGTCATTTACGTCAACCGTTCAGCTCAGCCATGGACGGTGTCGGCGGCGCTGCGCATCGGCCCCGCCGGTTTTGCCGTCACCGAGGGAGGCAAGTTGCTGGCGTGCAGCAATGATCCCGCCGGTCATTGGTTTGATTATTATGGGGACGGCACCATCTATTTTCTGGATCCGCGCAACAGTGACTGGCAGGTTGACAACCTGGGTGCCCGCTGGGCGCAGGAGACGGTGCGGGTCAACGACGGCACCTATATCGCCGCGTCCGGTCCGCTGGCCGCGGACACCGCCGTGGCCTGCGTGAAAGAAGCCGCTGGCGCCTGGCGCCTGCGCTTTTTCCCCGCCGGCCGTGCCGGCACGGTTCGGGTCAAGCTGAATGAGCTGGATTCCGCCGTGGGACGGGTGGTGGCCCTGGACCGTGACGGCCGGGAGGTGGCGGGCGTCGGCGGCGATCAGGTCGAACTGACGCCCGGCCGGGAATTAACCATCCACCACCGTGACGGCAGCGTTTATTCCTATCGCCTGCTGCCCGCCGCGCCGGCGGCGGGCAATCTGCTACAACGCCTGTTTTGACTTGGAGGCATGTCAGACACGCCGAGCTGGGGCTCGGCGCTCCCAGGGCGGCCGGCGGTTTTTGAGCCCCAACGGGGCGGTGGTAACACAGTTAATTCATGAGTTTGAACAGAAGGTAGCGAAGACCGCAAAGGAAATACCACACAACCACCAAGCCAGCCTTCGCTATCTTTGCTTCCTTTTGTTCAAAATAGAATAAAAACGTCCCGTTTGTTTGTGTCTCTTTATGCTTGATGTTCATGAATAATCCAGGTTAGGACGAGTTCCATGAACGCTCCTTCATTCGTCTCCATTCGCCCTGGCGTTTCGGATTGCCGGTGGCGGTTCACCCTGATCGAGCTGCTGGTGGTGATCGCGATCATCGCCATTCTGGCGTCGATGCTGCTGCCGTCCCTGGGGCGCGCCAAGGATGCGGCGCGGGCGACCGCCTGCCTCAGCAATCTCAAGCAGATCGGCCTGGGGTGCCTGATGTATGCCGACAACGATGCCGGGCACCGGGTACCCACCTGTGATCCGGTGGGCTCCAATGGCACGATTCCCAACGCCGACGATTTCGTCGACTGGTGCATCCTGCTCCAGCGGGACTACAACGTGGCTTTCAAGTGCTTTGCCTGTCCCGCCGACGGGCGCGGCATTGTCTACCGGCTGGGTACGGGCAACACCGGCGTGGTCAGTTACGGCGAAAATGCGTTCCTTGATTCTTACGAGCACGCGGAACGGCTGCCCATGACGGCCTGGAGGCTGCCGGCCATCAGCCCGTTGGTGATGGATGCCTCGGCCACCATTGTCAGCGCTTGGGAACCCCAACGGCGCTGTCGGCTCGTCAACGCCAACTATGGCACCAACATCAGCGAGACATACTTTCCCCCCAGCGTGCCCGTGCCGGCGTTGCGGCGCCATTCAAGCGGCTCGAACATCGTGTTCTGCGACGGCCACGTGGAAGGCGTTTCCCAAGCCCGGGCCATGGATCCTTCCGCCATCCGCTTCGACAACGGCGTTGGCTGGGGCTGGTGACGCCGTCAGGAAAAACCGGAACCGGTTTTTCCTTTTGGAGTTTGGCACAAGTACGGTTTGGGGGGCGGCTTCGTCCCGTAGGGACTGAATGACAATAGGCAGGGACTCCAGTCCCTGTTCCGGGAAATGAAACGATGGCGTGCCGTAGGTACGCCGCGATTCGCCGCGTACCTGACGGCACGCGAAACGGGGGGGCGGGCAAAACAGGGGCTGAAGCCCCTGCCTATTCCCGCCCCGTCCCGCTGGGACGGGAATACCGCTTTCTGGTCTTTTTTCCTGTAGGAACGTGGTTGCACCACGTTGTGCGACTCTGCCGTGAGGACGCGTCACGCACGGGCGACACGCCCGTGCCTACAGGAATGCCATTAAAACGTTCACCCTAACGCAGCATAAAAGTGGCATATCCAATAGAAAAACCACTATCTCTTATTTGAGCTTTTGTGCCAGCTTTTAGCCGTTTTCTTGCGTGTGTTGTGGTTGGTTTTTTGTGTGGTAATATTTTACTTTTTGGCGATTTGCGCCGGATAATTGGCCGGTTATAGTGGTAGAGACAATTGGCGTGGCACTTTTGGTGGAGGTTCGACAAGTGGGTGATGCCGTGAACATGGAAACGCAGGGCGAGCATGCGCGGGTGCAGGACGTCATTCGCAAGCGGATTTTGGACGGGGAATGGGGGGCCGGCTTCAAAATTCCGTCCGAGCGTGACTTGGAATCCGAGCTGGGCGTCAGCCGGATGACCATCAGCAAGGGGCTGGCCCCGTTGGTGGCGGAGGGGCTGCTGACGCGCCGGCAGGGCAGCGGCACGTACGTGAACGATCAAAGCCAGTTGCGCCGCCACCGCGTCCAGTGGGTGAAGATGTTGTGCGCCACCAGCCCCAACAACCTGCGGGCGTCCATCAATCACGGCGTGCTGGAAGGCGCCTATGACGCCCTGGGGGGGTATGGGATTCATGTGGGGGTTGATTTTTATCAGGCCATGAATGATCAGGTGGCGCTGCTGGACCGGCCCTATGCCCCCGGCGAGGGCGGGTTGCTGATCTGGTTTGAGCCGTTGCCCGGCAATGTCGCGGCGTTGGCCCGGCTGCGGAAACGGGGGGTTCCGTTTGTGGTTCTTGACGCCTATCCCGAGGATTTGGATGTGGATTTTGCGGTGTCGGACAACGTTGCCGGCGGTGCCCTGATGGTGCAGCATCTAGTGGAGTTGGGGCACCGGCGGGTCGGCTATTTGTCGCGGCCGGTTGACCGTTCCAGTTTGCGCGACCGCTTGACAGGTTTTCTGCAAGGGGCGGTGACCCACCAGTTGCCCTATTCAAGCGACGATGTGGTGGTTATCCGGCAGCCGCGCGAGTTGGTTCTGGATGAGGTGCCCCGGGTGGTCGATCATTTTCTGGCCTTGTCGCCGCGCCCCACCGCCATCTGCTTCAGCAATGATGAACTGGCCTTGACCGCCGCCGCCTACCTGCAACAGAAGGGGATACGTATTCCGGAAGATGTTTCCCTGGTAGGCTATGACAATGTCGAGCAGTCCAAGTTCGGCCCGGTGCCCCTGACCAGCGTCCAGCAGGATTTTTACGGCATGGGCAAGGCGGCGGGCAAGATTCTCGGTGAACAGTTGAACGGCGCGAAGAGCGGACCGACGAGCCATTTGTTCCTGAAGCCGGAGTTGATCGTCCGGAGTTCCGTGGCCCGTCTGTCGGTGTGATGCCTTATTGGGCAGGCAGAGGCGCCTGCCCCTACGATGAAAAACCAGATCCCAACGTTCCCTCCCCAACCCCCAACGAAGGAGTACGCACCATGCACAAGCAGCTGACCCCCATCGCCGTCTTTTCCCTGGCTTTGGTTCCGGCACTCACGGTTTTTGATGCCGCTGCCGGGATTGTGGTCAATGATCCGGTCGATTACACGACGGCCAAGGTGGATCCAGCCGGCGCCGAGGATATTGATGGCACCGTTGGCCCGACCTATGACCTCAACGGTTGGAATTCCCAAGCGCAGATTTACACCATCGACTTTGACCAGACCGGCAGTTTTATCAACGGCTCGCAGCTGGACACGGTGAACCTCACTGCTCTGGGGCAGAGTATCACGTTCTCCTCCAACGGCTATACGACCGGCCAGGGGTTCAAGGTTGACAACACCGCCATCCGTTGTACTTCCGGTACTCAGTCGATCAAGACGATCTTGGCCCCAGTTGCCAATGACATTCTTACCATCACCTTTGCCAAGCCCGTGACCGGGGTGGCGTTTACGATCATGTATGAGGGCAATGGGGTACAAGTGTCATATTACGATTTGGCCCATAACCTGTTATATGCTCCTAGTTGGAATGCTGACGGGGGAGACACCACGACGGGTGCCACTTGGAAAGATTGGTACTTCACCTATCAAGGGAACATTT
>JBAZJM010000241.1:0-7194 GCA_041651315.1 Lentisphaeria bacterium
TTTGTGTCTCCGTGAGAGACCATTAAAAACTTAAGGAATGGGTATGAGCCAGCCATTAACGATCCGCGAACTGTATTGTCCTTCGCACTTCGGCAACACCTACGAGGTGGTGCAGGAGGATGAGATGCGGGAGTTGTTGAGCGACGCCCGCGACTGGGGATTTAACCGCTTTTCCGACTGGTTCGACACCATTGACCTCTACGATGTCTATGGGGCCGGACACCAGCACTTCAATCTGCCCGAGGCAATGTGGGCGCGGAAGTTCGAGAATTTCACCGTGGCTGCCGAACGGGGCTTTGAACTGGGGCTGGTCATCACCCCCAACCACGTGTTCGCCAACCAGGTCACCCCGGAGAACGCGGCGGTCAAGGGCGACCACGTGTTCGGCCAGCTGGTCTGTCCGTCCCGGCCGGGCGGCACGGAACTGATCCTGGCCAATTACCGGAACCTGTTCCAGGATTTCGCCGCCCGCGGCCTGCGCCTGCGGGCGATTGCCGCCTGTCCTTATGATTACGGCGGGTGCGCCTGCGACGCCTGCCGGCCGTGGATCGTCGCTTTTGGCCGCCTTTTCCAGGCGATTGCCAAGCTGGCCGGCGAGATTTTCGGGCCGGTGGAGGCCAACTTGATCGGCTGGTGGTGGAGTGATGCGGACCATCGGGATTTCACCGCCTGGGCCGACCGGGACGCCCCCGGCGCCTTTCACGCCATGATCCATCACCTGCCGTACGGCGAGACCACCTATGCCGCCCGCCCCGTTCCCTGCGGTTGCCGGGAACGCGCCTTCGTCCACATCGGCTATGGCACCCAGGCCGGTGACGGCGACTGTTACGGGCATTACGGGCCGGTCATCGCCCCGGACCGGATGGAGCAGACCGTCCGCAACCTGGCGGCACAGAAGGCGGAAGGCTTCATGGCCTATTCCGAGGGCGCCTTTGACGACCTCAACAAGGCGCTGCTGGCCGGCCTGGCGTCCGGGCAGTTCGCCACCGCCGCCGAGGTGCTCGCCGCCTATGCCCAAAAACATCTCGGCGGCGACGCGCCGGGCTGGGCGGCCTGGCTGGCGGAGATGGGCACCTTCGCCGCCATCGACACCGTTCGCGCCCGCCAGGGCTTTGACCGGCTCCGGCGTCAGGCACGGCCGTCCTGGCGCCTGGAACAGCTGGAATGCCGCCTGGTCATGGCCGAGGCCGACGCCGCCGTCCGCGCCCGCACCGCCTGGGACGCCGCCGCCCTCCGCGCCGCCGAAACCTTCTGGAGCGCCAAGCAACGCCTCTACCGCCAAGTCTGGCGCCTCGGCCTAACCCGGCACATCTGCGCCCTGGACCGCGAAACCCCCGCCTGGAACAAGGAGTATCAGGAACTCAAGGGCCGTCGCCGCGCCGTCCCCGAAATCAACCGCCGCGAACAAGACTGACCGGGGGAGATTGGGGGCGCCGCCTCCACGCCCCCGCCAAAGGGGCGGCGGCCCCTTTGGAATCCCATCTCACCGGTCCCCCGTTTGAGGCCCCTTCCAGAGGCCCTGCTTTTGTCGCCGCTGCAACTCTCGCCAATGTCGGATAAAGGTGAACCAAAGGCACAATTCATTAACTAAAAACACGGCAAGGCCACGCACCGCGATTTGGCGATGAGGACCGAAAACATCGGTGTCAACCATGTAAACCAACACAGAGACGGCCAGCACCAGAACGCCCGCCGAGTAGGCAAACAGGCGGCGAAGGCTTGCCATCAGACGTTCGGTCGACCAGGGGGAAAGATCTGTAAATAACCTGAACGTCATAGTTCACTTCCCGCATTGTTAAGCCGTTGGCATGAGAGAGAGCGTGGTGGGTCACATTTTCATGGCAAGCCAATGTGTGCGCGAGACTACTGTTATTCTCCATGAAAGCGCCGTCAAATCGGTGACATTCTAAAGCACCAACCCGATTTTGGCTGGTGCGGTTAATGTTTGTGTTTGCACGGATGGGGCGCCGCCTCCACGCCCCCGCCAAAGGGGCGGCGGTCCCTTGGGAGTCCCAGTTTCAAGCCGCGCGGCTTGAAACCGTGTTTGCCATCGCTATCTGACTGGCTGAGAGTCTTCGCGGGGGGCAACCCCGCGCCTACAGGAAGTAAATGGGGTCCTGTAGGCACGGGCGTGTCGCCCGTGGAGGAGGGCTGCGGGGGAAGACGGGGTGGGAAAAATCAGTATTTTGTTAACTTATTAGGAACGAATCTCCCCCAACATCCAGTCCAAACCTTCGCAACCTTTGCTTCCTTCTGTTAAAAATCCACTTTTTGAAAGCCCCTTGCAGAAGCAAGAACTTAAGGAGTATTCGCCATGCGCCTCGAAGACCAAAACCGCTTTCCGTCCCAAGTGGTCCGGCTCCACGACGGCCGCGAGGCCGTGCTGCGCTTCCTCACTGAGGACGATGCGGCGGCGCTGGGCGACTTTTACGCCGCCGTGCCGCCGGAGGATTTCCGCTTCTATTCGCCGCACCCACTGACCCGGGAGAAGGCGGCGGAGATCGCCGCCGCCGCCCAGGAACCGTTCCGGGTCACCCTGGTGCTGGACCTGGGCGACGGCCGGATCGGCGGCTACGCCTGGTACCGCTGGGCCGGCGAGACGGCGGAGCGGAGCGGGTTCGGCATCTGCCTCCACCCCGAATGCCAGGGGCTGGGCGCCGGGCGGCTGCTCATGGACCGTCTGTTCGCGGTGGCCCGCGTCGTCGGCCCGCCGGTCATGGGGCTGACCGTGCAGGCGGCGAACGTGCGCGGCGTCGAGCTGTACAAGAAGCTGGGGTTCAAGATTGTACGCGAACAGATGCGGGCCGCCAAGCCGGAGTACGGCCTGGCCGCCGAACCCGAATACCACATGGAACGCCCGGTGCGGTGAGAGAGACAGAGAATACCAGGGCGGCGTCGAAGCCGCCGTCACTCCGGGGGGAGGCTGCCGCCTCGGGATAATCCGGCCAGCGGCCTCCCCGCGGCAGCCTACCGTTGCTTCCGGGCCTCGGCGTAACGGCTGACCGTGTGGTGCACGCGCAGGGTACGCTCCGCCAGTTCGGCAAAGGTCGTCTGCTGAAAGCCGAACACCAGCGGTTTGACCGTGTCGTGGAGTGGCGCGGCGAGCTTGCCGCCAAAGTGGCGCCGGCCGGCCGCCGCCCCGACGATTGAACCGGTGGTGGCGCCGTTGCAGTCGGTGTCGAGCGCCCCCATCACCGACACGCAGATGCTGCGGTCGGGCGCCATCTTCCCGTAAAACAGCGACATCACCACAATCAGCGCGTTATTGACCGTATGCACCGGGCTCATCCCCGCGTGGCGCTGTTCCACCCGTTCCATGAACGCCTCGAAGGTGGGGCATTCGGGAATCCAGGCCAGCGCCTCGCGCACCGCCGCGGCCAGCCGGCAGCGGCGGGGAATCTCCGACAGCCCGATCTCCACCAGCCGCGCCGGATCGTGCTCAACGAATGCCGCCGCAATGACCGCCGCCATGAACATCTCGCCGTAGATGCCGTTGGCGGTATGGGTCCAGCTGGCGTCGCGCCAGGCGAACTCCGCCGCCAGTTCGGGGTTGCCCGCGCAGGCGTAGGCCCAGCCGTCGGCGCGGATCTGGGCGCCGATCCATTCCCGGTAGGGATTGTTGTGCCGCCGCGTGAACGCCGCGGTCACCGGCACGACGCCGGACGGGTCCAGGCCGCGCGGCCGGCGGAGGTTGTAGTTCAGGATCGCCTGGGTCTCGGCGGTGCAGATGGCGTTGTAGGGCAGCGAGTTGTTCCAGCAGTCGGCCACGTCGTGCCAGCAAAATTCCGGCCCGCGCTCCTCCAGCACCTTCAGGCCGATCAGCGAGTAATGGATGTCGTCGTCGGGTTCCATATAGGCGATGTTTTCCCGCCAGGAGGCCTGACACCAAACGGGGGAACCGTCCGCCGCCTCCGGGCCGCTGAAATAGTAGTCGAGCTCCCAGTGGCCGCGCTGCTGCAGGTAGTGGCGGATGGCCTCGCGTCCGTTCCGGCCCTGAAACCCGTGCATGCCCAGCCCCTCGACCGGCTTGCCGAGGGCGCAGCCACAGGCCCGGCCGGTCCAGGCGCCGTGCAGGCGGTCGAGCAGTTCATCGTCCGTGAGTTTCAGCGGCAGCTGCCGCGGGCCGTCCGGGCGTTCCCGGCGGATGGCATCCAGTTCGTTCGGCTGGACGAAGTCAAAGCCCGGGTCGCGCTCCAGATGTTCCAGCTCCGCGTACAGCGCCAGAATGGGGGCCTCGTTGTAGGCGTCATGCACGGGGTGAAGCATGTCCACCCGTTCCCGAAGCCGTTCGGGAATGATCCAGCCTTCATCCGCCAATTGCACCAGCTCGCCCTGCAACAGCGCCAACGGATGCGTCCAGCCGCTTGCCAGTTCCATGATCCTGCTCCGGTTAAAAGTACGGACCGCCCTGACTTGACCGGTCACTCCCGCGCCCAGGAATGGCGCTTCGTTCCCGGCTCTGAAAAATCCCGTTCCCGAGTTTTTGCAACTCCTTCTATCATACACAATATTATTGCATAATACTCAGCAAAAATTGGCAAGTATCATGCAGAAACGCTCAAACTATGCGGTGGCCTTCGCCCCGATCCCGCTGGCCGGTGACTTTCCGTTCAGCGTTTCCGGGCTGTTCCTCCAGCGTGACCGTGAGATCACCACCCTGCATGCGCATGACGCCCCGGAACTGGGCTGGTGCCGGGAGGGCAACGGCATTTTCGTGGTGGGCAACCGGGTGATGCCGTTCCAGGCCGGTGACATCGTGGTGATCATGCCGGGCGAAACCCATCTGGCGCAAAGCGTCCACGGCACGGTCAGCCAGTGGCACTGGGTCTATTTCGACCCCGCACGGCTGCTTTACCCGGCGACCGGCAATCCGGCGCTGGCCGATTTCAGCCGCTTCCACAGCCCCGGCTTCCGCAACGTCATCGGCCCGGCAGCCCAGCCCGAACTGGTGCGGCTGGTGCGGGCGGTGGTGGAGGCCGGACTGGACCATCAGCCATTCCGGCGCGAGCGGCTGCTCGCCCTGCTCTGCCTGTTCGCGGCGGAACTGCAGAACGCCTTCCCCGGACTGCCGCCGGCGGTCCCGGAAAACGGCGGCGGCCCCGCCGGCCCCCGCCCCGAGCAACTCCGGCGGCTGGACGCCGCGTTCCATCACCTGAACCGGCACTACCGGGAACCGCTGCGGATCGGGCGGCTGGCGGCGCTGTGCCACCTGAGCCCGCCCCAGTTCCGGCGGCTGTTCCGGCAGGCCGCCGGCCGGGCGCCGCTGGCCTACCTGCAGCAGGTCCGGATCGGCATGGCCATGGCGGAACTGCGCCGGGGCGGTCGTTCGATCGGCGACCTGGCACTCACCTGCGGCTTTCCCACCCTCTCCAGCTTCAACCGCCAGTTCAAGCAGCAAACCGGCTTATCTCCCCGCGCCTGGCGGAAGGAAACGGGCGGGAACCATGGCGAGGTGACACGTGACGCGTAAAACGTGATGCGTGAATTTTGATTTCATCCCGTCACGGGCGCTGAAAACGCCTGCCATGGTGGGCCGGCGTCCTCGATACCGATTCCGATACCGACCCCGATAGCGATGAAAAACACGCCCCCACGGGGGCTCAAACAAAGGCCGGTGAGGACTTGCTTTTTTACCGGGTTGGATGTATGATCATCAGTAGGAAATGGGATCGACACTCTGACCCAATCATCATCGAAGTCATCTGACTTCAACCAATCCAAATCAGCAGAGTAAACTCTTCCCACTTCCGAGAAAGGCCCGCCGCGAGTCCGGCGGGTCTTTTCTTGTCTTGGCTCATCAAACACCCAAAGCCATTCGATGCCGATTCCGATACCGACGCCGACCCCGAGAACTGCCGACGGACATTCTTGACGTCAACACGCCGGATTTTTACCTTGGTCTCTTTACGGTATCGGGGTCGGTATCGGCATCGGTATCGACTTGGTTCCGGCTCTGCCGGGTTAGGGTGGAATTTTTTATTCCATCAGCCTAAAAGCCTTCAGTCTTCAGCCTGACGAAGTATTCTCCATGCCGGTGCCGGGGGGTTGCCGGGCATGCCGGTAGGCGGCGGGAGTCAGGCCGTAGGTGCGGCGGAAGAGGCGGCAGAAGTGGCTGGCGTCCTCAAAGCCCCAGCGTTCCGCAACCACCTTGAGCGGGGAATGGTCGGCCAGCAGGTCGCGGGCGGCGTGGCTCAGCCGGCAGCGCAGAGCGAAGGTGGGGAACCCGAGGCCGGTGGCGCGCTGGAAATGGTGGGCAAAGGCGTTGCGGCTGAGGCCGCAGGCGGCGGCGGCCTCCGCCAGGCCGATCCGGCGGCGGGCGTCAAAGACCAGGGCCAGGGCGCGGCCGATATCGCACGCGTCGCCCAAGCCGGGAGCCGCCGGCGGTTTGATCCAGCCTTCACCGAGCAGCAGTAGCGCTTCCCAAACGAGCAGACGCAGCCAGGCGCGCGGCCGGGCGGGGGTGGTGATCACCGTGCGCAGGCGGCGGCCCAGGGCCGTCAGGGCGGGACGATCGGCCGGAGCCGTCACCGGCCGGCCGGCGGGCGGCGCCAGGAAGGGGGCGATGAGGCGGCATTCCGGGCTTTCCTCGAAGCGCTGGCCGGCCAGGGCCGGCGGCCAAACCACCAGCACCACCACTTCGCACGGAGCCTGGGTGACCTGCCAGCCGTGGGTTTCCCACATGCCGCAGAACCAGGCGTCACCCGCCGCCAGCTCCCGTTCGTGGCCGGCATAGTGGCGCCGCATGCGGCCGCTGAGGACGATGCCGAACTCCAGGCCGTAATGCATGTCGAAACGGTCTGCGGTGCGGCTGGCATGCACGAAATGCTGCCCCACCACCGGCTGCCGTTCCGAGACGTCATAGGTCAGCCGGTCCACGTCCCGGCTGATGACCGCCCCTGCCCGCGCCACCACCTGCCGCCGTTGTTTCATGTCGCGCTTCCGCCTTGATGATGCGTTCAAGTAAAACGTTCTCTCACGGAGGCACAGAGGCACGGAGACGGTATCTGTGCAAAAATACCATAATTTAGTGATTGTTTTACCATAAACATCAATTGTTATTGAAATAATATACCGTAATTTAGCGGCAGTCCGCCACCACGGGCGACACGCCCATAGCCATCAGGTTAAGCCGTTTTTGAGCGCCAACGGCGCGCCTTCATACCAGCCTGGGGCAACGCCCCAGGAAAAGAAAAA
>JBAZJM010000242.1:0-7146 GCA_041651315.1 Lentisphaeria bacterium
ACTGCGCCGCCACTCGTTTGCCGGGGCCGTGGTTTTTGCCCCCCGCCTGGACAAGCCCGGCGATGGGGTGGAACAGGCCCTGCGACACCTGGCCGGCTTTTGACGGCATCCCCGGCCTCAGCGGTGCTTGCGCACCTGTTCCTTGCGCTTGGCCATGGCCTTGTCGGCCGCCGCGGCATTGCGGCGGGATTCCGCGGCGTTCCGCTGCATTTCGGTCACGCTCTTGGTCTTGAGCCGGACGGCCCCCTTTGAGGCATGGGTGCCAAGCTTCTCTTCGGCGGCGAACCGGGCTTGGGCGGCCGGAATGGCGGCCGCATACTGGGGCAGCCATTGGGCCTGGGCAATGAGCATTTCGTCGGTCATCTGGGAAATTTCCGGCGGCGTGCAGACGGCGCCGACCAGCGGATCCATCATCATGGCCTGTTTGAGCAGGGCAACATCCCCCTTGACGGCGGCCTCAACGGCCAGCCGCTGGACCCAGACGGAGGCGGAGCAGACGGCGGCGCAGCCCAGGGGCAGGTCGCCGACGCGCGGAATGCTGATGCCGTTGCGGTCGACATACCCCGGCACTTCGACCACGCAGTCGTCCGGCAGGTTGGTGATGGCGCCGCGGTTGATGACATTGAAGTGGCCGCGGTAGACCCGGCCGGTGACCATGGATTCAATGATGTAGCTGCCATGCTCGTGGCTGCGGGTGTCCGGGCCGAGCTTGGGCGGCTCTTCCTTGAGCCAGTTGGGGTAGTCGGTCTCGAACCAGTTCCGTCCCTCGGTCGAGACGCGCAGGTAGCCGCCGGTTTCGCCGTTGATCCAGCAGCCCAGGTCAATCCATTTTTTGATCTCGGCCGGCCGTTTGCGGTACCAGGCCACATACTCGGACAGGTGGCCGTTGGACTCGGTGGAGTAATAGCCGAAACGGCGCAGCATGTCAATGCGCACCTTTTCCGTCTTGGCGAAGGCGGCGTGGTTTTCGAAGCCTTCCAGCAGGCGCCCGGTCCAATCCTCGCCCCGGTACCGCACCTGGATGTACCAGGTCTGGTGGTTGATGCCGGCGCAGATGATGTCCACGTCCTTGGGGGTGACCTCGACATAGCCCTTGTCACCGGCCTTTTTCTTGCCGTTGACCAACAGTTTGATGACCTCGGTGAGCTGCCAATGGCCGCCCATGACGCCATGGCACAGGCCGACCGTGTTGACCTGGCCGTACTGATTGGCGGCCCAGGTGTTCATGGCGTTGGGGTTGGCATAATTGAGGAACAAAACGCCTGGCTTGGCCATCTCGCGGATGTCCTGGCAGAACGCCAGCACCTGGGCGATGTTGCGCTGGCCGTACATGATGCCGCCGGCGCACAGGGTGTCACCGACACACTGGTCCACGCCGTACTTGAGCGGGATGTCGATGTCCAGCTGGTACGCCTCCAACCCGCCGATCCGGGTGGTGTTGATGACAAAGTCGGCATCACCCAAGGCCTGCCGCCGGTCGGTGGTGCTGGTCACCCGGGCGGGCAGGCGGTTGGCGGTGATGTCCTTTTTCACCAGCCGGGTGACCATGTCCAGGTTTTTGGGGTTGATGTCGGTGAGGGCCAAATGCGTGTCCTGCAGCTCCGGCACGGCGAGAAGGTCGCGGGTGAGGGTGCGGGTGAAGCCGATGCTGCCGGCGCCGATGATGGCGACCTTGATGCTCATGGGGGGGGCCTCGAATGGTTGAGGGGTTGGGTGGTTAAGCGGTTGGGTGGTTGGGAACCCCCTTTTGAGGAAAGGCGGTTCCCAAACCCTCCGTCAAACCTTTTTGTGCCTTTTGCGGATTCCGCAGGCCGCCCTCTGCATCCCAATCGTGGTCTGTCGGGACACGGGCGGCCTGCGGAATCCGCAAAAACGTACAAAAGTTTTGGGAAGGGGCTTGGGGAGCACCCTTTTTCAAAAGGGTGGCCCCAACATCCCCGCCTACAGCCTATCCACCTACAGTCTACAGCCTAATTAATAGTATCTTTGTGCTTACCATATTTGATGGTATTTTGTTGTAAAGACGAGGTAATTGCAGGTTTATGCCAAAGAATAGCAGATTTGTGCGCATCGCGCCGCCGCTGCCGTTCCGGGAGACCGGCTTCTCGCGCCTGCCCAGCTATCCCCGGCACCGGGCCGATTTCGTGGCCGTGGGCTACAGCCGCGAAACCAACCGGACCGGCTACGACTTCGACAACCGCCGGCGCGGCCACGGCTGCCTGTTCCAGTACGGCTTTGCCGGCGAGGGCCGCTTCCAGACCCTGCCCGGCGGCCGCCCGGCGGCGCTGCCCCCCGGCCTGGGCTTCCTGGCCCCGTTCCCCTCCGACACCCGCTACTGGTTGCCGCCCAACGGCGACTGGGAATTCATCTACGTCATCATAAATGGCGACCTGGCCTACGACCTAGTCGGGCAGCTGGTCCAGGAGCACGGGCATCTTTGGCAGTTGCCGCCGGTCCATCCCGCCATCGTTCTGCTGCGCGACTTTCACGCGGCGGTGTGCGCCGGCCGGCCGCCCGACGAGTTCACCGCCGCCAGTCTGGCCCACCGCTTCCTGCTGGAGCTGTTCCGCGCCCATGCCGCGCCGCGCCCGGAAATCCCGCCGCCGCTGGAACGGGCGCGCCAGCTGCTCGAGCGGGATTTTGGCGATCCGTCCCTGGATGTGGACCGGTTGGCGGCAGCGGCCAGGCAGTCCCGCTTCCATTTCTCGCGCCGATTCCGGGAAGTGTTCGGCAAGAGCCCGCACGTCTACCTGCGCCAGTTGCGGCTGCGCCGCGCCTTGGAGCTGTTGTCGGGCGGCGGATTGCCGGTCAAACAGATTGCCGCGGCAGTCGGCTACGGCAGCGCCGCCCAGTTCTGCCGCGAGTTCCGGCGTCATTTGGGGCAGACGCCGCTGAGCGTCCGCCGGCTGGGGCCGCGCCTGCGGCTGGATCTGCAGCAGGTCTTGACGGAATGATCGCGTTGCCGGACAATGGTGGGAACCCCCTGTTCGAGGAAAGGCGGTTCCCAAACCCTTCGTCAAACCTTTTTGTTGCCTTTTGCGGATTCCGCCGGCCGCCCCTGTGGTTCCTGTCATGGTCTGTTGCACGGCGGTGGCCTGCTAAATCAGCAAAACTAGATACAAATTTGGTGGTTGCAAAAGTCCCAATTAGGTTGGCGCCGTTTTGGAGTGCGGCAATACCTTTGCCACTTTTTACTGTCGGCGTTATTTCCAAGGCCGGTAGCCGTCCGTCCTCGGGTGGACATCAACGGCGTCACACCCGTTCCGGCTTTCCTCTGGGAACGCCGAGCCCCAGCTCGGCGCGACATCTTCCGGCCCGTGGTACGGCGAAGCCCCACGGCCAAGTCACAGAGCCCGGCATTCCCCGTCACGGAAACGGCTCTTCCCTGGTCGGGATGAAGGATGCCAACGGTTTTGTACGGGGTGCTGGTCGCGGCCGCACATGCCATGACGATTGCACCCTGTCCGCTGTCCACCGGGCCCGCCTCCAAGTACGCGACAATGAAAGATGGAAATAAGGATTGGGCGAACGTCGCGCGTCGAGTGTATGGTACAGGCGTTGTTAAGGATGGGGAAAAACGTGGCGGGAACCAGAAACAACTCTCAGGGGGCGACCCCGATTTACCTTGCGCCAAGCATGAAGATGGCTGATGCCAACGAGAGCCAATCAGGCAGAGCCGGTCACCAAGGCCGTTACCCCGCCGCCTGCCCGCGGTTTTTGAATGCGTATTGCTCGAAGTGGCCAGTGCGGGTTTATAATATTGAGTATTTTGACACAAGGGGTGGGGGAGCGGTGATTCAACCGATTGTTAGTGTCGAGGCTTGTGTTTGCTGGTTTCGCCGGGGATTTGGAGTGACAAAAGGATGAAGAAAGCGACGCCAGGGGAAAGACTCAAATACATTGATGTCTTCGCCGGATGTGGTGGACAGTCAGTGGGTTTTTTTAATTCCGGTCGTTGGCAAGGGCTTTTCGCTGTCGAGGTTAATTCAGATGCGTTCTCAACCTTGAAACATAACCTTCTAGACAATCGAGCGCACTTCGCAACCTGGCCGCGGTGGCTTTCGCAAACATCCCATGACATTAATGCCGTTGTCGCCACGTGCGGCACGGCGCTCCAGGCACTGAACGGTCATGTGGATCTGGTGGCGGGCGGGCCTCCTTGCCAAGGGTTCTCCGTGGCCGGACGACGACGAGAGCATGATGAGAGAAATGGGTTGGTCCATTCGTACTTGCGGTTCATCGAACTCGTGCGCCCGCGTGCGATCCTGTTTGAGAATGTGAAGGGGTTCGGCATCGGGTTTCTTCAAGCTGACCAATCTCGAGGAAAGCCTTACTCAGAAATCGTGCTGGATGGACTGCGCGGACTCGGTTACGAGGACGCGACCTTCAAAGTTGTTGACTTCTCAACTTTGGGCGTACCCCAGCGTCGCGAACGGTTTATAATCGTGGCCACGTTGGCGGGGAAAGCGGAGTCCTTTTTTTCCAAACTTGACGCACAGAGAGACCACTTTTTGCAAGAGCACGGGTTGTGCTCTCCCGTCACAGTCCGACAGGCGATCTCTGACCTCGAACGCCGACACGGCACGGTCCAGTCTCCCGATTCCAAAAGATTCCTGGCCGGAACGTACCGAAAGGGACATGTATCGCGCTATCAGCAACTCCTGCGCCCTAGCCCTCTGGATGAAATGGCCATCCCCGACAGTCACCGATTTGCGCGGCATAGCGACCAGACCACACGCAAGTACCTTGATGTTGTAAGCCGCCGACTCTCGCCTTCTGCAATCCGGCAGGCCCATCCCACCCGGAAGAGTTGTACGATACTACTCAAGGGTGACGCCGTCGGCCCCACTCTCACCACCCTGCCTGACGATTTCATCCACTATTCCGAGCCCCGGATACTCACGCCGCGCGAGTACGCGCGGATCCAGTCGTTCCCTGACTGGTTCGAACTCAAGGGTGCGTACACGACAGGGGGCAAAGAAAGGCGGCACTGCGTCCCCCGGTACTCCCAGATCGGAAATGCCATCCCCCCACTTTTCGCCGAACAGGCCGCCAACGTACTCGCGGACATCCTTACTCAATCATGAACAAAACACAGCATCTCAACTTCCGCGTCAGTTCCGGCCTCAAGACTATTATCGGCAAAGAACTGATCACCAACGACTTCATTGCGGTGTTCGAACTCGTAAAAAATTCGTTCGATGCTCATGCGAAGCGCGTCAACATCACCTTTCACGGACTGACTACTGACACGCCGAAACTCGTAATCGCCGACAATGGGAAGGGTATGGACCATGATGACCTTCTCAATAAGTGGCTCTTTGTGGCCTATTCGGCCAAGAAAGACGGGACCGAGGACTACCGTGATAAGATCAAGTCAAGCCGTATTCATGCAGGCGCCAAGGGGATAGGACGATTTTCATGTGACCGCCTTGGTAGTCAACTGACAATTTACACCAGAAGGTGTGGCGTGGCGGTTGGTGTCCAGAGATTGCAGGTCGATTGGAGCCAGTTCGAGCGCGACCTGAAAGAGGAGTTTATCAGCATTCCGGTAACCTATACGGAAGTCGAATCATGTCCTTATGACCTCCAAACGGGAACCGTGCTGGAAATCGAGGGGCTTCGTGACGCATGGGACAGGGCGAAGCTGCTCGACTTAAAGCACTCGCTCGAGCGGTTGATTAACCCCAATCAGGACAATGACCCCGACGGCTTCTCAATCTATCTAAACGCGCCCGATGAGACGCTTGCCGACAAAGAGGCTCCCTCCGATGAACCGTGGAACCGAGTCAACGGGAAGATAGACAACTTCATCTTCGAGAACCTCGGTTGCCGAACAACCCAGATCACGACCAGGATCAATGCAGAAGGCACCCAGATTCATACCCGACTCGAGGACCGCGGCACCCTAATCTATGACCTCGTGGAGAGAAATGATATCACCATCGGGAAGACTCGCCTGGCGGATATCTCCGTACGCCTTTTCTTTCTGAACCATCCAGCAAAACTTCACTTCGCTCATACGATGGGCGTAACGACTCGTGACTATGGCTCCGTATTCCTCTACAAAAATGGCTTCCGTGTACATCCGTTCGGTGATGTCCGTGATGACCGCCTCGGCATTGATCGCAGGAAACAGCAAGGGACGATGCGATATTTGGGCACTCGCGACTTATCCGGCCGCATAGAGATTCACGGCGACAACCCCGCTTTTCAGGAGACGAGCAGTCGCGACGGAGGGCTTGTACAGGACAATGCATTCGTGGCCCTGCGCAACTTCTTCTTCGACTATACCCTAAAGCGTCTTGAGCGCTTCGTTATTGATGTTGCGCATTTCGGCGGGGGCGAAGACCTTTTGGGACAAGGGAAACGTCTTTCAGCCGACGAGATCAAGGAGCGTGTACTCGAGATCGTCGCGAAGTTAACAAGTGCCCAGAATGTCATTGCCGTCGATTACGACACGAAGTTTTTCGACATTATGCAGAGTCGTTCTACTGAAAGCCTGGGGGCCCTGTTGCGCAACTTCAAGCGCATGGCCGCTGAATCGAACAATGACACTCTGCTCAAAGAGGCCAAGAAGGCTGAGAAACGATATAAAGCCATCAAGGCCGCAAAGGATGAGGCGGAGTCAGAACGCGACGCGGCTGAGGCCGATGCTCGGAAGGCGCAAGCCGAGGCGAAAGCGGCGGCAGAGGAGGCCGAACGGGCTCGTCGGGATGCCGAAGATGCGCAGAAAGAAACCCGGCAGCGTGCGACGCAAAACATCTTCCTAAAATCCATTGTTTCCCGGGACATGGAACACGTTCTCCATCTTCATCACCATATCACCATCTCCGCGCATACAATCGAGCAGTGTGCGCTCAATGTGGCTCGGAAAATTAATAATGACAAACCGCTGTCTAAGGACTACCTGCTGATCTTCATCAACCGCATTATCCGACAAGTGAAGACGATTTCGACGATCACGCGTTTTGCTACAAAAGCGCAGTTCAACGTCGAAGCCGTCACCGCCACGGAAGACCTTGTTGCGTTCATTCAAGAGTATATCGGCAACGTATGTGCTGGCCTCTATACGACCGCGCAGGAGAAGCCGCTCGAGTTTCAAGTGAAGGTAGTTCCCCGGTTGACGCACGTCACCGAGTTCAA
>JBAZJM010000243.1:0-7136 GCA_041651315.1 Lentisphaeria bacterium
GCATCACGCATCACGCATCACGCATCACGCATCACGCCAAGGCAAGGCCGGGATCACTTGCCGTCAAGAATTTTGCGAATGATCGACTCGCGGGTTTCAATGCTCTCGGCGAGTTTGAACTGGACGCGGGCGCGGTTGAGGTTCTGCCCCTCGTAATGGGTCTTGAAGTAGACGTCGCCGGCCACGAAGTCGGCAAAAAAGCGCAGCCCCAGCTCGAAGGCGATGAGCCGGCAGCAGTCGTACAGGTGATGGCGGTCGGCCGCCGTGAGGAATGACTTGGCAAAGGTCATGTAACCGCGCATGATGGCCTGGCAGAGGTCGGTGTCAAACACGACATGGCTGAGGTCGGTCCCCTCCTCGCCCACCGGATTGCAGCAGGAGCGCAGGCAGTCGCCAACGTCATAATGGATCAGGCCGGGCTTGACGGTGTCGAGGTCGACGATGCAGGTGCCCTTGCCGGTGGCGTCGTCGATCATGATGTTGGCGATCTTGGGGTCGCCGTGGATGGGACGCAATTTGAGCTGGCCGGCCGCCTTGGCGCGTTCCAGCACCGAGCACCACTCGCGGCGCTCCTCGATGAAGCGGTGGCAGCGCTGGGCCTCGACCGAACTCCGCAGGCGCGCCTGCCCCTCCGGCGTGGCCAGGGCGTCATCGAGCTTTTTCAGGTAGCCCGGGGTGATGTGGAACCCGACCAGCGTGTCATGCAACTTCTCCGGCGGGATGTCGCTGATCAGCCGCTGGAATTGCCCCAGCACGAAACCGGCCTCATGGGCGTGCTCCAGGCTCTGCACCTTCTCATAGGAATGCGCGGAGGCGATCAGGGAGATGGCGCGCCAGTACTCGCCGTCGCCGTCGATCACATAGTCGCGGCCGTCCTTGGCGGGAATGATGCGCGGCAACTGCCAGATGCGGTCGCTCAGGTGCGCCTCTTCCTCCAGCCGGCGGTGCACATGCTCGGAGACGATCCGCATGTTGGCCATGATGTATTCCGGCTTCGGAAAGACCCGCTTGCTGATCCGCTGCAGGATGAAACGTTCTTCGGAGAAGGTGGTGCGGAAAACCACCATGTAGGTATCATTGACATTGCCCTGGCCGGTGGCGTCGGCCGTGACCAGGCGGCCGGCGACGGCAAATTGCTGGGCCATCAAAGCGGCTTTCATGCGATTCCTCACAGATGGGTGGCTAAACAGGAGAGGCGACGGACGCGGAAGCCAGGGCGAATATATTGCCGGCACCGGCCAAAACAACGGGTTGCGGCCCCCGTTAGGCGGGCTATTGTGAAAAAAATTCCACTTGCGGCCGCCGTGGCCGCGACCGTCTGGGGAGGTTCCGTGAGCCTGGAATTGTGTTTTTGCCTGACCTCGTTGGGGTTTGCCGTGCTGTGGGCGGCCACCGGCGCCGTGCTGTTTTGGGGCTGCCGGCCGCCGCGCCAGGGGTGGCGGCAGTTGCCGCGTGACCGAACCGCCGGCGCCGTGCTGGCGGCCGGCGTCCTGGCCTGGTGCGCCTGGTTTGCCCAGCCGATGCTGGAAGGCGGCCTGGCAACCTGGCGCCCGGCGCTGTGGAGCGCGGTTCCCGTCTTCACCGTGCTCAGCTTCTTTTTCCTGGACTTCCTGGCCGCCCGGGCCTGGTCCGGCCTAATGGCGCTGATGGCCATCGAGCTGCTGCACCTCGGCTTTGCCGTCAGCACGCCGCTCCGGCCGCTGTTCTCCGCCATCCTGTACCTGGCCGCCCTGGCCGCCCTGACCGGCGTCACCCTGCCCTGGCAGGTGCGCGACCTGCTGGAGCGGTGCGCCGAACGCCCGGCCTGGCGGCGGGGTGCCGCCTTGGCCGCCGCGCTGCTGGCTGCCTTCTTTTTGGCTTACGCCGTGCTGGGCTGACGGAGACTGCCCGATGACCTCCGTTCCCGCCGATCTTGCCATCCCCGCCGGCCTGCCGGACTGGCCGGCCTGGCGCGCCTTCGCCCTGGCCTGCGGCCTGCCCGAAACAGCCTTCCCCCGGCTCGGCGTCCTGGAACAGTTTCACCGCGACCTGGCCGAGGCCAACGCGCAACACAACCTGACGCGCCTCACCGATGCGGCCGACTTCTGGATCAAGCATGTGGCCGACAGCCTGACGGCGGGTCTGGCGGCGCCCGGCCTGCACACCGCGGCCTGGCGCGTCGCCGATGTCGGCTGCGGCGCCGGTTTTCCGCTGATTCCGCTGGCGTGGGCCAACCCCGCGCTGGCCATCACCGGCATCGAAACCAACGGCAAAAAAACCGCCTTCCTGGAGGCGGAAACCGCACGCCTTGGGCTGGGCAACTGCCACATCCTGGCCCGCCAGGCCCGCGAAGCCGGACGCCTGCCCGGACACCAGCAGGCCTACGACCTCGTCGTGGCCAGGGCCGTGGCCGAACCGCATCTCCTGCTCCGGGAATGCCGCGCGCTGCTCAATCCGACAACCGGGGGACGGCTGATCCTGTTTTCCACCCCGGAAGCCCTGGCCAAAGACGCCCCCCTGCTCCAGCGTGAAACCGCCAAATTCGGCCTGGTCCTGACCCATTCCCCGCCCATTCTGTTGCCCGGCCAAGCCGGAGCCCGGCAGTTCGCCATTCTGGGTTTGCAAAAATAAGAATTGGCGCTAAATTAAGGGCAGAGTTTCTAATAGATTTTCGAGAAGTGGAGCCATATACCTGCGGCCGTGGAACTGGGCCCGCCGGGAGCCAGCCGTGGTCATGGGCCGTTTTTAAAGGGCTTCTGCGTGATACTTTCTGTTTTCCATCGCAGCATCCGCAACGTCGTGTGGGTGGCCTTCGCCCTGCTGGCCCTGCTGCCCATCTTGGCCCTGTTGCGGATGGGCATGTTGTTCCTGAGTCCGGCCGCCAGCGGCAGCCATACCACGGAAATGACCGCCCTGGCCCTGTTCGCCGCCATCTGCCTGGCCTGCGGCATGTTGGTCCTGATGCATATCGCCAACAAGCTCAAAGACCTGACCCAGAAGGGACAGCATTTCAACGATTTGGCCACCGGCAAGAACGCCGCCGCCAGGCCGGAGGACGGCCACGCCAACATCCAAAGCGAACTGGTCTCGCTCACCAGCATTCTCAGCCATATCCAGAACGAATTCAGCCACAACCTGGACGAACTGCAGAAACAGGCCGCGTTTTTGGAGAATCTGCGCCGGGTGCTGGACTGCACCGCCGACATGGTCATCATCCTGGACGGACGCAACCAGGTGCTGTTCAGCAACCGGACGGCCCGTGAAAAACTGGGGGCGCTGCCCGATGCGAGCCTGGCCCATTCCCTGGCGGAAGGACTGCTCAGCAACGCCGACGCGATGCGGCTGACCACGGTTTTTGAAAGCTGGGAATCCTGCGACCGGGAGTTTCAGTTTCCGCGCACCGACGACGGCCTGCCCATGAGCGTCCACTGCCTGCTCACCGTGGTGCCGCTGGCGGACGGCGGCCGCAACAAAATCATTGTCCTGCGCGACATCACCGAGCGCCGGCACATGGAACGCCAGCTCTACCGTTCCGAACAGCTGGCCGCTCTCGGGCAGCTGATCTCCGGCGTGGCCCACGAACTCAACAATCCGCTGGCCGCCGTGCTCGGGTTTGCGGAAATCTGCCGCGACCCCAAACTGTCCAGGGAGGAGTTGCAACGCAACCTGGCCGTCATCGAACGGGAAGCCAGCCGCACCGCCCACATTGTGGAGAACCTGCTCAACTTCAGCCGGCAGCGAGCCGCGAAGCGCTCCCTGGTCGCCCTGCACGACCTGCTGGAACGCTGCTTCTCCCTCGTCACCTACAACTTCCGCGTCAACAACATCACCGTGCGGCGCCACTTCGACCCGGCCCTGCCCATGCTGGAAGGAGACGAGTACCAGATCCAGCAGGTGTTCATGAACCTGATCATCAACGCCGCCCAGGCCATGCATGACGCACGGACCCCGGAACCGACCCTGGAAGTGACCACCCGGCTGGATGTCGCCGCCCAGTACGCTGAAATCGAAATTGCCGACAACGGCCCCGGCATCTCCCCCGAAGGGATGCGCCGCCTGTTCGAACCGTTCTACACCACCAAGAAGGACGACCAGGGAACCGGGCTTGGCCTGGCCGTCTCCCGGGGCATCATCCGCAACCATCACGGGGACATCACCGCCTGCAGCGAGCACGGCCACGGCGCCCGGTTCACCATCCGCCTGCCGGTTCACGCCGTCAACGCCGACGGCGAAAGCGAGGTCACGACGACGGCCGGCGACGGCCGCGCCCCCCTGCTGCACCTCAGCGGCCGGATCTTGGTCATCGACGACGAGCCCTCCATTCTGGACATGACGCGGCTGGCCTTGAGCCCGTTCGGGTTGAGCGTCCATACCGCCGCCAGCGTGGCCGAAGCGGTCGGCCTGATCCGGGAACACCCGTTCGACGTTGTCATCGCCGATGTCCGCCTGCCGGACGGCGAAGGCACGACCATCTTGGAGCATCTGCGGCGGGAACGCCCCGAACTGGCCGACAAGGTGCTGTTCGCCTCCGGGGATCCGGGCGTCCTGGCCCGCCTGCAGAAGCAGTACGGGAACCGCCTGCACACTATCCGCAAACCATTCCACGTTAACGAGTTATGCGCCATCCTCGGCGGCCTCCTGCCGATAGAAGGCGCCGTCCGCTGAACACCGCGGAGCCCCTCTGGGAGGCGGTCACCCGTCCTGCGGATCATCACCGCCGGCGGCGTCCTTGTCCGCCCCGGCCAGAACGGCCGGTCCGGGGGCAATGCCGCGTTTGGTGCCCTCCAGGAACTGGCGGAACTGCGTCACCGCCGGCACCCGGTCGCCGAACAGCTCCGTGAGTTTGGCGATGAGCAGGGGCCGGGTCATTTTCTCGTAAAACGCCAACTTGATCGCCTGGCGCACCGCCGACCGGGACGCCGCATCGAGTCCCGCCCGGCGCATGCCGACCACGTTGGCCGTGCGCACGCAGCCGGTCCGGAACATGCAGAACGGCGGCACGTCCTGATAAATCAGCGCGCCACCGCTGATGATCGCCAGTTGCCCGATGCGGCAAAACTGGTGCACCATCACCCGGCCGCTGAGGAAGGCGCGTTCCCCCACCTGCACGTGCCCCGCCAAAACGGCGTTGTTGGCCAAAATGGCCTGGTTGCCGATGCGGCAGTTGTGCCCCAGGTGAGCCATGGCCATCAGCATCACCCCGTCGCCCACTTCCGTGGTGCTGCCCGGCATGGCGCCGCGATGGACGGTGACATATTCGCGGATCATGCAGCCGCGGCCAATCACGGTGTAGCTTTCCTCGCCGGTGAAGTGCAGGTCCTGCGGCTCGTCGCCAATCACCGCCCCGGTGTGGATCCGGGTTTCCGCGCCAATCTTCGTCCAGCCCGAGAGGTGCACATGGGGGCCGATCCGGCACCCGTCACCGACCTCGACGTGCGGGTCAATGACGGCAAAGGGGCCGACCTCCACGCCGGTGCCAAGCTGGGCGCCGGCGGCGATGATGGCGGTAGGGTGAATCATGACGGGATCAATTCCCTCGCGATGGCGGGCTGAAAACAGGTGAGACGACGCGGTAACCTATTGTGGCGGGACCTCATTTACGAATCCGGCCGGCCGCGGCTGAAAACCCCGCCCCGCCGGATTATGGTATGCGCCATGATGGATTTTCTTGGACTCACGGACAAAACGATCGCCGTGTTCGGGGTGGCCAACCGGCGCAGTGTTGCCTTTGCCATCGGCAAGCTGCTGGAGCAGGCGGGCGCCCGGGTCATTCACGTGGTGCGCGACGACGCCATCCGCAAGGCGGTCGAAGGGCTGGTCGCCCCCGCGCCGGTGCTGACCTGCGATGTCGCCTCCGACGCCGACCTGGCACGGCTGCCCGGCGAACTGGCCGCCGCCGCCGGCGGCCCCCTGCACGGGGTGGTGCATTCCATCGCCTATGCCAACTACGCCAACGGCATCCGGCCGTTCCACGAGGTGCCGCGCGCCGACTTTCTGCAGGCCATGGACATCTCCTGTTATTCCTTCGTGGCCCTGGCCAACGCGCTGAAACCGCTGATGGCCCCCGACGGCGCCCTGGTCACCATTTCCATTTCGACCACCCGCATGGCGGCGGAGAGTTACGGCTACATGGGTCCGGTGAAGGCGGCCCTCGACTCCAGCGTCGCCTTCCTCGCCAAGTCGCTCAGCGCCGACAGCCGGGTCCGGGTCAACGCGGTGGGAGCCGGCCTGCTCAAGACCTCCGCCTCCGCCGGCATCCCCGGCTACATCGACGCCTACCTGTTCGCCGAGCGCGTCATTCCCCGCCGGCGCGCCCTGGCCACCGAGGAGGTCGCCAACACCGCCGTCTTCCTGCTCAGCCCGCGCGCCAGCGGCATCAACGCCCAGACCGTGGTCGTCGACGCCGGCATGAGCATCAACTACTTCGACCGCGCCGTCACCCGCGCCGTCGCCGCCAGCCCGGCGGAGTCCGCACCGTAACGGCGGCGCAAGAGGCCTTTCGAGAGAGGCAGACGACGACTGCTGCCGACCGCGTTGGGCCGCCATCGGCAATGGTTATTTCACCCCCGGCCTTTACATTACCCCCCCGTGCCCCGGTTCCGTTCTGTCCGTTCTGTCCGTTGCCCACACGCCTCCCCTACCCGCCAGCCCCATCCCCATGAACAGCACCGAACTCCTCCAGCTCCAGCAACAATACGTCCTGGGCACCTACTCCCCCGCCATGCTGATCACCCGCGGCGCCATGAGCTGGGTGTGGGACGGTGACGGCCGCCAATACCTCGACTTCGCCACCGGCATCAGCGTCTGCAACCTGGGGCACTGCCACCCGCGGGTCACCGAGGCGATCCAGCGCCAGGCCGCCACCCTGGTGCATGTCTCCAACCTGTTTTACAACGAGAACCAGCCGCGCCTGGCGGCCGCCATCGCCCGCCACAGCTTCGACGGCCGGGTCTTCTTCGCCAACAGCGGCGCCGAAGCCAACGAAGGCATGATCAAGCTCGCCCGCAAATGGGGGCACGACCAGGGCAAGTGGCAGATCCTCTGCATGGAGGAATCGTTCCACGGCCGCACCCTGGCCACCCTGGCCGCCACCGGCCGCGCCAAATACCGCAAGGGTTTCCAGCCGGATGTCGAGGGCTTTGTCCATGTCCCCTTCA
>JBAZJM010000244.1:0-7131 GCA_041651315.1 Lentisphaeria bacterium
GCAGCGTGGCGAAGGCGGCCGGGGTCAGGCGCACCGTCCGGTTGCGCAGTGGCAGCAGCGGTTCGGCGGCGGCCTGCTCAAAGGTGAGGAACAGCCAGTGGCGTTCCTCGTGCGTATTGATGTAATGGTGCAATTGGTGTGGAAACAACACCACCGTTTCGCCGGTGTTCAGGCGCAACAGGCGTTCATTGACGCAGAGTTCACCGGTGCCGCGCAGGGCGACGACCAGCATGAAGCGGTGATGCGCGCTGTCGTGACGTTCTTCCCACGTGGAAAACGTGGAGCGGGCGAACACGAGAACGTTGTTCGGCAAATCGCCGCAATCCGCCACTTGCCCCAAATAGTAGTTGGCGGGAGCGGGCAGCCGTCCCATGCAGTTGATCAGGTTGGAGGTGGCGTTTTTTGTCATTTAGGTTAAAAAAAACATTAAACAAAGCATAATCAACCGATTGAAAAAAACAATTCTGACGGCTACACTGGCAACCATGGCGCTGGAACGACGCAAGGGTCTTCCGCGGCCCTTTTTGCCTGCGCAGAAAAAACCGACGATCGCATCAGGAGTGTGTTTATGGCCCGGGAAATCGGCATTGGCGTGGTGGGGTGCGGCGGCATGGGCCGCGTGGTGGTCAAACAGGTGCTGGAACAGGATCCGCGGCTCAAGATCCGGGCGTTGTTCGATCCCGATCCGCGCTCCATCGCCGCCGGCCGCGACCTGTTCGGCGCCGACCTGCCCGCCGTCGATGATTATGCCGCGCTGCTGGCCCGCAAGGACATTGACTGGGTGATGATCGCCTCCTGGAACTGTTTCCACAAGGAGCAGACCATCGCCGCCTTTGAGGCCGGCAAGCACGTGTTCTGCCAGAAGCCGCTGGCCATCACCTTTGACGACTGCCTGGCCATGCAGCAGGCCTGGAAGAAGAGCGGCAAGAAATTCGTCATCGGTTTCACCCTGCGCTTCTCGCCGCATTACCGCAAGATCAAGGAACTGCTGGACGCCGGCACGGTGGGACGGATCGTCAGCTTCGAGTTCAATGAGACGCTGGCGTTCAACCATGGCGGCTACATCATGGGCGACTGGCGCCGGCTGCGCCAGTATGCCGGGACGCATCTGCTGGAGAAATGCTGCCACGACATCGACCTGGCCAACTGGTTCACCGGCAGCATGCCGGCGCGGGTGGCCTCGTTTGGCGGCCTGGACTTCTTCACCCCGGAGAATGAAGGCTACATCGCCAAGCTGGGCAAGGACAAGGAAGGGCGGCCCGCCTTCCAGACCTGGGGCGGCCTGGTGATGAAGAACCCGTTCACCGGCGACAAGGACATCATCGACAACCAGGTGGCGATCCTCGAATACCTCAACGGCATGCGGGCCACCTTCCACACCAACTGCTGTGCCGGCATTCCTGAGCGGCGCATGTACATCCTGGGCACCGAGGGCGCCATCCGCGCCAACGTGCTCACCGGCGACATCGAGACGCAGCGCATCGGCTTTGACACCCAGTTGGAACGGGTGGAACCGTGCGCCAGCGGCGGCCACGGCGGCGGCGACGAGATTTTGGCCAAGGAACTGGCCGCCACCATGCTCGACGGTGCGCCGCCGACCGTCAGTCTGGACGCCGGCCTGACCAGCGCCGGCGCCTGCTTCGCCATGGACGAGGCGCTGGACACCGGCCGGGTGGTTGACGCCCGGCCCCTGTGGCGCCAGGCCGGGCTGCTCTAGCCTGGCTTATTCATGACGGCCGCAAAGGAAGAGGGCAGGCCGATCTCAAGACCTGCCTTCGTTCCCTTTGCGTCCTTCGGTTAAAAATCCACCGGGACATCGGGGCCGGGTGAACAATGGTCGGGACGCGGGCGCGAAAAAACAAAGGCAGCGACGGGGCAACCGCGCGCCGTTCATAAGATAATCCAAGCAAGCACCTTCGGGGGAAAGATTTAAGCTTGCCCGGGCCCCAGGGACACCGGCAGGCACCCCCAAAGTATCGTCAGAACTGTTAATATTTGCATATGGTGCTATAGTGTTTCTCGGTTGGTTATTCGAGTGAGCATCGTACGGGGCATGGGTTTTGTGACGCGTCTCCCGCATCGTTTTCCCGCCATCGTTTGCCGCCTTACTGGCCCGGAACAACGGTGCCTTTCCTGCGGACCTGGGAAATAAAACTGTAGGCCCAAGCCCCAATCAATGATCATAGGAGATCAACCATGGGCAAGAAACTGTACGTCGGAAACCTGAGCTACGATGTCACGAACGCGGATCTGAAAGACATGTTCGCGGCGCACGGCTCCGTCACCAGCGCCGATGTCATCATGGACCGCGAAGCCGGCCGGAGCAAGGGCTTCGGGTTCGTCGAGATGAGCTCGGACGCCGAGGCGCAGGCCGCCATTTCCGCCCTGAACGGGCAGGAACAGAATGGCCGCGCGCTGACCGTGAACGAGGCGCGTCCCCGCGAGGAACGGCCGCGCAGCGGCGGTTTCGGCGGCGGCAACCGTCGTTACTGAGTAACGGTCGCGGTTAACCAAACCGCGGTTGCAGAAGAGCGAGACCTCCCTCGGGAGGCCTCGCTTTTTTGTACGTCAGGCATGACATGTCACTGGGGTGGAAGTCCCCCAAGAGCCGAGGTGAACCGGAATCTGTAAGCTGAAGGCAATGGCGTCGTCGCGAGGCGGGGTCAGAAGGAAGCCGGAGGCGAAACTTGGACGGGACGGACAGGAACTGGATACAAGGCTTGGCGCGGTGGGAAAGGCGGCCATGGACGCCCACTCCCGAGGCTTCACCAGGAGCCGCGCCGGTAAATCCAGCTCGCGCCAAGGGAAAGCGGCATGTCTTATCCTGAGAGATCCTCCTGCCTGCCTTGACTGGCTACGTCAACCGTGAGGGTGGCGAAAGGGCGGGAGGAAGTCAGCAGAGGCCATAGTAATCCGCCCTTGCCGGAGGAAGGGCCGAATCCATCAAGTTGGAACGGGGCTGGAAGTTCATGGACGCATCGCGGCAGCAAAGGGCATCTCCCCAACCGGACCTACCGGGATGGGGAGACGGCCGCCACTGCGCCTTGGAGACGGGTTCAAGCCCCGCCTCTTGGGCGTCAGGGGAGCCGCAACCGTCCGTGGCACGGAAAGACACCCGGACCGCAGCGCCAACTCTCATGGAGCGGGTCGCCTCGGTGGCGAACCTTTTGCTGGACGACCTCGACAAGGAACTGGAACGGCGCGGCCACCGGTTCTGCCGGTACGCGGACGACTGCAACCTCTACGTTCGCACCGTCAAGGCGGGCGAACGGGTGATGATGTCGGCCATCCACTACCTTGAAGGTACGCTCAAGCTAAAAGTGAACCGCGCCAAAAGCGCGGTTGCCCACGTCTGGGCGAGAAAGTTCCTGGGCTACCGCCTGCTCAACGGCGGCGGCCTTGGCATCGCGCCCAAGAGTCTGGACAGGCTGAAGTCGAAACTCCGGCGGATCACCCGCCGGAGCCGCGGAAAAAGCCTGCCGGACGTGGTGGCCGAGCTCAACCGGCTGATCCGCGGCTGGGTGGCCTATTTCCGACTGGCGCAGGCCGGCGGGAAAATGGGCGAACTCGACCAATGGCTTCGGCGCAAACTCCGCTGCCTGAAACTCAAGCAATGCAAACGCGCCTCGACAATCGGCCAGTTCCTGCAAGAACGCGGCGTCAAGCGCGACGCGGCATGGACGCTGGCCGGTTCCGGCAAAGGCTGGTGGCGGCTCTCCAAGACTAAGCAGAGCCACCGGGCTATGGGCATGGCATGGTTCAAGGAACTCGGGCTGACCAGTTTCGCGGATAGATACGCGCTGGAATCAACCACCTGAGGGAAACCGCCGGATGCCATAACAGGCACGTCCGGTGGTGTGAGAGGCGGGGAAACCCGCCTACTCGATTGAGGCAACCGTCCTGACTGGCTTTGCTGCGCGCGCCGGCGTCAGGAACTGAAGCCGAGGAGGCGCAGTTTGGCGGAGAGCAGCTCGTCCAGCCGCGGCAGATCCCGCGGATAGATCGAGATTAGCCGCTTGCCCTCCTGCTGGTAGAGCAGCTGTTTTTTGTACATGCTCATTTTGTACTGGGGGGTGTCGAGGCCCCAATACTCGATGTAAACGTCCAACTCCGGCAGGTAGAAGTCCGGCCGGATCTGGAACTCGGCGATCAGGCGGAATTTGGCGTCGTAGCGATAGGCTAGGCCGTGCGCGGTCAGAGCAGGTCGATGGCGAGGTGGTCGTGCAACAGCAAGCCTCGGGGGGTGGGGCGGACGGCCTCCGGGAGCCCCTCCAGCAACCCCTGTTCCTGGAAGCGCTGCAGCAGCGGGCCGCGCAGTTCCAGGTAATCGAAGCCGGTACGGTCGCGGAACCCGGCGCGCGTCCAGCCGGTGGTGGTGCGCAGGCCGAAGACGAGGATTTCGGCGGCGCGGCGTTCCGGGGGCAAGGGGTCGAATTCGCGCGGCACGGGGTCGGCCAGCCAGGCGTCGAAATCCGGCGGATTGCTCCAGCGCAGGGCGCCGTCGAACGAACAGGCGGCGGGGCCGCAGCCGAGATAGGCGGTGCCGAGCCAGATGTCCAGGTTGTGGCGGCAGGCGTGGCCGGGGCGGGCAAAGTTGGAGACCTCATAACGTTGCAAGCCGTACCGGGCGGCCTCCGTCTCCGCCAGCTCCCACAGGTCGGCCTCGTAGTCGGGGTCGGGCGGTGGAAAACTCGGGGCGAGACGCGCGCCTTCCTCGCGGGTCAGGGCGTAGGTGGAGAGGTGGGCAATCCCCAGCTCCAGGGCCCGGTGCAGGTCGTCGCGCCACTGCTCCGGGGTTTGTCCGGGAATGGCGTAGATCAGGTCGGCACCGAGGTTGTCGATGCCGGCCTGCCGCAGGGCGGCCACCGCCGTGCCGGCCGCGGCCGGATCGCCGGCCCGGTCAAGCGTCCGGCGCAGATCCGGCTGAAAGCTTTGCACGCCCAGGCTGACCCGGTTGACGCCGCCCGCCGCCAAGGTTTCGGCCACTTCCGGGGTGACGGTTTCCGGGTTGGCTTCGCTGGTCACTTCCGCGCCCGGTGCCAGTATGAAATTGTTCCGAAGGTCCGCCAGGAGGGCGGCCAGCCCGGCCGGCGGCAGAAGGGTGGGCGTGCCGCCGCCGATGAAGACGGAGGCGAGCGGAGCACAGCGGGCTGCGAACTCCGCAAACTCGCCGTGCAGGCGTTGCTGCCAGCGGTGGAACCGTTCTGCCGCGGGGTTGGGCAGGGAATAGAAGGCGCAATAGCCGCACTTGCGCCGGCAGAACGGCACATGCACGTAGAGCGCGGTGAAGGGGCGCTGCCGGCTGCCGGCGGCCGCGGGGCTGGGATTGGCCGATGTCATGATGGGGGGGAATAAACGACAGAGTGCCGGATCGTGAACCGCAGAGCCGCGAAGTAAAGGCAATGTCCAAGCAATATATTGATGACAGCGAATATATCGTCCATACTCAGGAGGCCTCCATGGCTGATGAAAAACGGAAAACGGTGCCGCGCGTGCTGGTGCTGGCGGCAGGGTTGTGCGGGGTGCTGCTGCTGGTGACGCTGGTCTCCCTGGTGCAGGCGAACCAGATGAACGACCGGCTGGCAAAGGCCGGGGCGGAACTGAAGCAGCTCAAGTCTGCGCAGGCGGCGGAACTGGCCGCCCGCGGCAAGGAACTGGTCAAGTTGCAGCAGCGGCTCAAGAAGCAGCAGGAGGACTATGCCCAACTGCTGACCGATTACGACCAGTTGCGGAGCCAGGCGCCGGCCCGGCCGGAGCAAGCCGGAGCGGACCCGGCGCGTGGTGGCGGCCGGGGACCCGGCGGCGGCCCGCGGGAATGGATGGAACGGCTGCGCCAGGAGGATCCGGAACGCTTCCGCCAGATGAGCCAGGCCTGGGAGCAGCACCGGCAGGCGGCCGAGCAGGCGCGGCAGGAGCGCCTGGCGACGCTGGCCCAGCGGGCCAAGAATACCGCCAATCCGGCCGAGGCCGAGATTGCGTCGCAAGTGCTAACCGCGATGGACCAAATCCAGCAGCTGCGGGAGAGCCGGGCGGCGCTAAACGACCTGCCGGAGGACGAGCGGCAGGCGCAGGCCCAGCAACTCGGAGAGCAGATGCGGCAGGCGTTTGAAACCCTCGCCACCCTGCAGCAGCAGGACCGGGCGGCGCAATTGCAGACCTTGGGCAAGCAGTTGGGACTGCAGGGGCAGACGGTGCGGACGCTGGTTGACGGCGTGCCGCAAATCTATGACAACACCCAATACTTGCCGCAGGGCGGTCGTGGCGGTTTTGGCGGACGTCCCTAGTCTTGATGATTCATGAATTTGAACCGGAGCCATCCGGAGTGGGCGGAGACAACATTCTCAGTGGTCTCTGCCGTGTCCGGTTTAAAACCCCACGCCGTATTGCAAATGGGGCCTTTGACGGCTACAATGAGGATAGAGGTGCAACCATGAAAAAACTCTCATTATTTCTTTGTGTGTCTCTCTGCCTGTGCCTGGCGGCTTTCGCGGGCGGCCCTGGTGGCGGTGGCGGCGGTCACGGTGGGGGCGGCCATGGTGGTGGCGGTGGCGGCGGCGGTCATGGTGGTGGTGGCGGATACCATGGCGGTGGCGGATATTATCATGGCGGGGGCGGCCCTCGCCCCCCACCCGGCCCCTATTATCATGGGGGCGGCCGTTATTATGACGACGGCTGGTACGCCGCCGGTGCGTTTTTCACTGGTGCGGTGGTTGGCGGTGTGCTGGGCAGCATGGTGAGCCAGCCGGACACGGTCTATGTCCAGCAGCCGGTCTATGCCCAGCCCGCGCCGGTGATGGTGCAGTCCGGTCCGGGGTACTACGCCCAGCCGGTGCCGGCGGGGCCGGTCTACGTCCAGCCCGCGCCGGTTTATGTGCAACCGTCGCCGGTGATCGTCGGACCGCCGCCGGCGGTTTATTATGGGCCCCGTCCCGCCTATCAGGTGCGGTACTGGTGAGTCGTTAGAGGACGTTAGGCTGTAGCTGTTTAGGCTGTGGGCTGGAGGTGAATTAAGCTCTCACCCCAACGCCGTATGGAAACCCCAGAAGAGGCCGGGATCCCCCGGCCTCTTTTGGTTGTTGGAACGGGGCGCGGTTTACGGCTTCAGCAGATCCTGGTATTCCGCCCATTCCG
>JBAZJM010000245.1:0-7120 GCA_041651315.1 Lentisphaeria bacterium
AAAAGATCCAAGGCTTGGCCAAGGCGCATGAGCCGGCTCAATCCGTTCCAGCGTCGGGTAAGGCGATTCGGCGGAATCGGCGCCGGCTGGCGGCGCGGGGGAGCCGCTGGCTGGAGATGGGGAGGGCGGAGAGACCGACGCCCAGTGCATCGCGCAGACGCCGCTGAGCGTCCGCCGGCTGGGGCCGCGCCTGCGGCTGGATCTGCAGCAGGTCTTCGCCGGGTGACCGGAACGGCTGCCAGGGCGAGCTTTTATTCTTTTCAGCCGTCGGCCTAAAAAGCGTCAGGCTAACGCTCCCCGGCCGCGGTATAAACAGGGATGCCCTCGCGCCGGATGGCTTCGGCAAGGGAGCCCGCAGGCAGTCGGTCGAGACGGATCACATCCAGCTCCAAGATGATGGGCGCATCATCAAGGGCGGCGTGGAATTCGCCCCATTCAAGGTCACTCATGGCGGGGGCCTCGACCGCCAAATCCACATCCGAAACCCGTTTGGCACTGCCAGTGGCACGGGAACCGAACAGCAGCACCCGGCGCACCCCCGAAAACCGGCGGAATACGCGGTTCAAGCGCTCGAGGTCCACTTCCCGCAAATCAGGCAACGGCATGAGTCACTCCCACGGGCGCGACTGCAGGCGCTCGCTCAAAACCGAGAGCAGGGGGGAGTATTCCTGAATGATGGCCGCACCAATTCGCTCCGCCAACGGTTCCAGGTAGGTGTGGCTGGTCTGGTTGCGGTCTTCCAGCATGCGCAACCAAATATCCGCCTCCTCCTGGGTGGGAATCAAGCCGTCCACGAATGCCTTTTTAAGCACCGGCCGGGGGCCGCCCAGTTCATGCCCCTGCTGTTCGAGATAAAGCTTGAGTGTCTTCCAGGCCAGCTCAAACGTGAATTCAAACCGTTGGATCAAGGCATCGCGCACAATGGCCGAAGGTGGCAGGGCGGCCGCCTCGGCCAAGCGGGCGGCGGCCCGGGCCAGTTCCTGCCGGCGCTGGACATAACGTTCGGGGCTCATGCCGGTGGAACTTAATGGCGGAAGAGAACGCGGTCAACCCCTGTTTTTCCACACCAGAGGGAAAGGCGGTTTCCCAGCCAGCAGGCTCCCGCCAAAATCAGCGTCAAGTCCAAAAAAGGAAAACGGTGGCGCAGGTAAACGTGGACCAGGGTATGGGCGGCCAGGCCGCAGGCCATTACCGCGACCAGCCCGGCCAGCGTGCGCCACTGGTGGCTGTTGGCGAGGGCGGCCAGGCCGGCCAGCCCCAACAGGAACAGTGCCGTTTCGAAGGCGGCGAGAACGGCAAAGGCCGGGGCGGCGTGGACGCCGGGCTGCGGCCAGGGGCGGACAAAATGCCACGCCTTCCAAGCCAGCAGCTCAGCCCAGCGGCACCCGCCCATTTTTCGGAGGTTCTCAAGGGCGGCCCGGCGCCAAAACTGCTCTTGCCGAACCGGGGAAAGGTCGCCGCCGCCGGCCGCCATTTCCGCCGCCCGGGTCCGGGTTTCGTTCCAAATGGCATCCTGGTGCCGGAGAAAGGCCGCGCCATCCGGGCTGCGGTAGGCCGCCAAATTCTCCGGATGGTTGCCGACCCAGAAATTGTAACCGCCGAAAAAGCCGGTGACACTGGCGGCACCGCAGGAGAGGCGGTTGCGCACGGCATACGGCCCGGCCGTGACGGCAAAGCCGGCGAGGACCAGCAGGGCGGCTGCCAGTGCCTTGCGGAGTCCGCAGGACCAGGTGCTCCAGCCCGCCAGCAGCAGGGCGGGGGGCAGCAGCAGCAGGGCGGTTGGCCGGGCCAGGGTGGCCAGACCGACCGCCGCCCCGGCGCCGGCGTGGGTCCACCAGCGGGCCCGGGCCTGCCAGGCCAGCAGCACCAGCATCAGGCAAAGCATGAATAGAATTTCGGTGGAAAAACGGCCGGCGGAGAGGTTGATCAAGGGATGCAGGTTCAGCAGGACCAGGCCGCTCCAGGCCGCGGCCGGGCCGGCCTGGCGCCACAGCCAGCCGGCCACGGCACCGGACAGCGCGGTCATCAGCAGCGCCTGGAACGCCAGCAGGCGGAACAGCGAATCCGGGGCGCCCCACAGGAACGGGGCGGCCAGCACGGACAGCAGGGGCGGCCGGAAGGCCTCCGGCCGGGGGTGGGGCAAGGCGGGCGGTTCGAACCAGCGGACCGAACGGATGGTCAGGCCGTCCCCGGCCGCCACGGCCTGGGCCAGTTCGCGATAATCCGCGCCGTCATCGTGCAGGACGAACTCCGGCCGGTGCCCGGCCAGCCACGCTCCGGCCAGCAACCGGGCCAGCAGCAACACACCGAGCACAATCCCCAGCAGGATCCCCGATGACCGGCGGGAACTCAATTGGGCGGGGAATGCGTTCATGGCACGATTCCGGCCCCGCGCCGGGGTGGCATCAGGGGACGCAGCAGGTTGCGCAGGTTGCCGTCCAGCCATTCCCCCAGCACCACGGAGGGGGGAACGGCATGCCAGTGAAGAATCCGGCAGACTTCCCGGGTGGCCAGAAAACCGCGCCGCGTGCTGATGCCGCCGATGGCAAAACGGGTTAGCGGCCGATCCAGATGATAAAATCGGACGCCGGCCTTTTGGGCCCGCAGGAACCAGTCCAGGTCGCTGGCAATGCGGTACTGTTCGTCGAAACCGCCCAGTTGTTCAAACAGCTCGCGCCGGACAAAGGTGGCGGGGTGGAAGATGCGGGCGCCGCCGAGGGCGCGCCGGCCGGCCGGCGGCCGGAGGGTTTCCCAGCCGTTGCGCCGGCACACCTGAATATTGCCGTGAACCAGGCCGGCGCCGGGTTGGTCGCGGAACGCCGCGGCCACGGCGTCCAGGGTTCCGGGAAGATAGGTGTCATCCGCATTGAGGAACGCCACCACCTCGCCGGCGGCCAGGCGCACACCCTTGTTGAAGGCGGCGTAAATGCCGTTGTCCGGTTCGGAACAGGCGAGGCGGGCCACGGGAGAGCCGCCGGCACGGATGGCGTCCAGGGTGCCATCCGTGGAGCCGCCATCCACGATGAGATGTTCGACATCCGCCCGCCGCTGGTCCGCCACACTGCGGAGGCCGGCCGGCAGGGTGGCGGCGGCATTCAGCGTGGCGGTGATGATGGAGAATTTCACCATAAGTTTCGTGGCTCAAACCAGGGGTTCGGCCGCCAGTATTTCCCGATCGTCGTCCGTCAATGGCCGGACCAGCATCTGCCGGTACAGGGCACGGAAGTGGCGGCAACTGTTTTCCCAGGTGAATCCGGCGGCCCGGCACATGCCGCGTTCGCGGAGGTCGATGCGCAGTCCCGGCTGGGTCCAGAGTTCGGCCAGGGCGGTTGCGATGGCTTCCGGGACGTCGGGATCAAACATGCGGGCGGCGCCCCCGCAAAGATCCGGAAGACAGGCGGCGGTGGAGCAGGCGACCGGGATGCCGGCGGAAAACGCCTCCAGCACGGGCATGCCAAACCCCTCAAAGCGGCTGGGAAAGACCAGGGTGTCGGCACGGGCATACAGCCCGCGCAGCTCAACGTCGGAAACAAAACCGGTGAAGCGCACCAGGTCGTCAAGGGCAAGCGCCTGGACGTGCCGGTGAATCACGGGATAATGATGGTTTTGGAAGCCGGAGCAGACCAGCGGAATCCGCAGGCGGCGGACATCGCGCAGCCAGGCCAGCGCTTCCAGCAGGGCCAGGTGGTTCTTGTGCGGCCAGGTTTGCGCCGGATAAAAGAGGAAGCGTTCCGGCAGATCCCACCGCCGGTCGAGCTCCCGCAACTGGCGGGGGGACGGAGACGGAAGGAACGGCAGCAGCGGGGCCCAGGGGATGACGGCGATCTTGGCCTCCGGAATGCCGTATTGGGCGACCAGGTCCCGCCGCCCCCAGCGGGTCATGACCGTGACCTGGCGGGCGTCGGTGCAGAACCGCTGATAAAGAGCGTCGCGCACATCGTGTTCCCGTTTGGTGAAGAACGCCGGCAGGTGCCGGTGTTGCAGGTCGTGAACCTGATACAGGAACGGCAGGCGGGTGAGGAAACTGTTCAGGTGGGTGAAGTGCAGCAGCTGCAGCCCGGCGGCTTCGGCAACCCCGTCACTGGCGGCAATCCGGACCCGGCCGAGGCCGCTCCACGCCGGCACCCACGGCCAGAGATGGTGCAGCCCCCGCTGGAGCCATCGGGCAACGGCGTTTTTGCGGTAGGCGGGAAGGTTTCCCGGCAGGTAGAGCGGGGTGCAGTGTGGCGCCTGCAGGGCCGGAGTCAACCAGTCGCTGGCCTGGCGGTGGCAGAGAAAATGAATGTGTTCGCCGGGGGTCGCCAGCCGGGAAAAACCATGGGCCAACCCCTTGACGGTCTGCTCGACGCCGCCGAGGACGCCGCCGGGAAACCGCGCATCAATGCCGATATGGAAGGGGTCCATGATCACTCCTGCGACGCGGAGGCGGGGGATGGCGGTTTTCCAGCAAGCACGCCGACCAGTCGGCCGGCAACGCGGCGCTTCAGCCAGCGCCACACCAGAAATTGTACGCCCGGAAGGGCTGCCGCCACCCCGCCCATGGCAGAACCGAGGCGGAGGCGCAGATAGGTTTCCGCATATTGCTCCAGTTCTCGGGGGGTTTTTGCCGCCGGAAAGGCATTGACAATACTGTCCCAAGGGCCCAAAACGCACTCCACGTGCAGCCCGGCATTTTCCGCGGCCTTGAGGTAGCGTTCCAGACCGTAGGCATTTTCCTTGCCGGTCAGCGCATGGATGGGATGGGCGGCAAGGAAACGCCGGAGTTGGGCCGGCGAATCGACAACCGGTTCGCGGACGGCCAGAAACCATCCGCCCGGGCGCAGAATGCGTGCGAATTCGCGAAAGGCCGTTTCCATGGTTTCCAAGTGATGGAGTGCCTGCCGGACATAGACGACATCGGCAAAACCGTCCGGCAGGGGAATTGCTTCCGCACAGCCCTCCAGGCAACGGACCGGCAGATCGCCAGCCGCCAGCCGGATGGCCTCCAGCCCGAACTGGGGTCCCCGATCCGGTTCGAGGGCCACGACTTGCCGAGCCCCGGCCTTGGCAAACGCGCAGGAGGCGATACCGTTCCCTGCACCAACATCGACCACGACCCCTTTTGCAGCCCCCCCCAGCAAATGGAGTGTGGCCGCAAATTCCGCGGACTCCGCAAACCGCAGAGCCGCTTCCCGCGGATTCTCGTCGAGAAAGGAGTCGTGAAGAAGTTGGCGGTGGCCGGGACGCGTCCGCAATTCTGTAACGGCTTGCTCAAACGTCAGGTTGGCCGGTGGCACCATCCGGCTGGGACCTTGGGATATCATCTTTTTGACCAACCGCCTGGAGGCGTAGAGAAGCCGGCACCGCCAGGAGGCTTTGAACATGGTCTGCTCGGTGAAGGCGTCGGCATGGAGGTCGCGCTGCGGCACGCCGGTGGGATGGTGGAGTGGAAACGCCAGCGCGGTGGACGGAAGGTTGGCGTAAGGATTGGCTCGTGCCGTATGGGTGGCGGCGGTTCCAAAACCGATATTGCTGACCAGATTGACGGAGGGCAGGATGCAAAGACTTTTCCGGCGCCAGCAAGTAAACGTCCAGGCATAATCCCAAGTGTCAATGCGGCGCCGGAACGCATCATCAAACCGGCGGGTCCAGCCCGCGGCGCCCGTGGGGTCGCACAAGACGCTCTCCAACCATCCGGAGAAACGGAGTCCGGGCCAGTCGAGCAGGTTAGGATCATGCAAGCGCCAGGCACGCCGCCAACTGGCCCAGCCCCAAATGTGGGGGATGCCGGAAAAGTAATAACTGTGACTGGCTGATGGTTGGCGGGGCTGAAAATTGTCACCGGAAACCATCAGGATGTGGTCCTGATGACGGTACCGCGGCAGCAGGTCGGCACAAAAAAGAAAAAAGTCTGGATGCGGCAGGCAATCATCCTCGAGGATGATGCCTTCCGGTTCCTGGTCGAAGAACCAGCCGATGGCGGCGCTGACGGCCTGGCGGCAGCCGAGATTGGTGTCGCGCAAAAGGGTCTTGAGTTCGCAGGGCCAGTCAACGGCGGAGGCGATCCGGCGGACCTCGGCACAGGCCGCCGCCTCGCCCGGACGGTCCGTGCGGGGGCCGTCGGCGGCGACATAGAGCCGGGGCGGCCGGGCGGCCCGGATGGCCGCAAAGACGCGGGCCGTCGTTGCCGGCCGGTTGAAGACCAGGAACAGCACGGGGGGGATGGTGGACGGTCCGGTCATGACGCCTCCTGCCGGGCGGAAGCCACCGTCTCGAGATTCACAATCTGGTCGCAGCCCTGCACGGTGGTCAGCCGGTGGGCGATCATGATGATGGTCAGCCGGCCGTGCAGCCCCTGCAGGGCCGTGACAATGGCCTGTTCCGTCTCGTGGTCGAGCGCACTGGTGGCCTCGTCGAGCGCCAGCACCTCCGGGTCGTGATAGAGCGCCCGGGCGATGCCGATGCGCTGGCGCTGTCCGCCGGACAGCCTGACGCCGCGTTCACCAACCACGGTTTCCAGGCCGGCGGGAAGGGTTCCGACAAAGCTCCACAACTGGGCGGCCTCCAGGCAGCGCTGCACCTTGGCATCGTCAATCGCCGCCACCGGCACACCAAAGGCCACATTCGCGCGCAGGCTGTCGTCCATCAGATGAATGACCTGGGGAACGTAACCGATGCGCCGCTGCCAGGAGGGAAGGTTTTCCTCAATGTCGCGGCCGTCCACCAAAACGCGGCCGGCGGTCGGCTTGAGCAGTCCCAGGATGAGGTCCAGCACGGTGGTTTTGCCGCACCCGGTCTTGCCAACCAGTGCCAGTGAACGGTTGCGGGGAATTTCCAGGTCGAAATGGGCGACCACGCAGGAGTCGCGCCCCTCGAACTTGAAGGAAACCTGCTCCAGGCGGATCGACTGGCGGAACGGCAGGGGCGGCGCCGTCGGGGGGGGCGGCGGCTGCAGTGCGGCCAGGTCGTCCATGATCGTCGTAAAGGCCGGCAGGCTGTGGCGCATCGTCGAAAGGTAATAATTGAGGCGGGACAGTGACGGCATCAGGCGCATCATGGCCAGGGCCACAAACGACAGCCGGAGAATGATTGAGCCGGTGGCAACGCCGCACAGGACCAGCACGGCCAGCGCCCCCATGCC
>JBAZJM010000246.1:0-7080 GCA_041651315.1 Lentisphaeria bacterium
AGGTTTGCGAGTAAGGAGAAATAAAGGGCTGAAAGCCCGCTTCATGAAACGCCCCTTCAGGGCTGAAACATTATCTTTTTCTTTTCCTGGGGCGTTGCCCCAGGCTGGTATGAAGGCGCGCCGTTGGCGCTCAAAAACGGCTTACCCTGATGGCTGTGGGGCTGAAGCCCCTGCCTATTGTCATTCAGTCCCTTCGGGACGAAACCGCCCCCAAACCCCGTACTTGTGCCAAACCCCAGAGACGGCTCCGCCGCCCAATCACGGCGGCATGCCATGCCGCACTCCAGGGCGCGGGGCGCGTCCGAATCCCATCCGTCATCCGGACGTTATACCGCGGTAGGCTGATTTCGTGTCTTTTTCCTGTAGGAACGTGGTTGCACCACGTTGTGCGACTCTGCCGTGAGGGCGCGTCACACACGGGCGACACGCCCGTGCCTACAGAAATGCCATTAAATTAAAACTTTCACCGGCTAACACGGTATAAACAACAACTCCCATGCCCATCTCAAAGTTTTATTACAACCGGGACGTCCCGCCCACGGACAGCTTTTGCATCCTGAACCTGGGCATTCACGAAACCATGGCGCCGGGCATCGTCCGCCACGGCGGCAAAGGGTTTCCCTTCCTGTTCATGTTTTTTCATGACCAGGCCTGGCTCAACCGGCAGCACCCGGCGGAGCAGGAGGCCACCGGCGGACTGATCATTTGGAAGCCGGACACGCTTCACGACTACGGCAATCCCGGCCGTTCCTGGGATCATTCCTGGATGGTGGCGCGCGGCGACGCCATTGCCCATGCCGCCGCCCGGCATCAACTGCCCTTGAACCAACTGCTCGTCTTCAAGGCGGAAAAACTGTTCGTCCACTATCTGCGGATGATCTACGACGAACTGCGAAAACAGCGGTGCCAGGACGGCTACCTGCTGGAGGGGATCGTCACGCTGTGGCTGTACGAACTGGCCCGCGCCTACCGCCACGGGCAGGCGCAAATCCCGGACCCGCTCCTGGCGGCGGAAGCGTTCATCCGGAAGCACTTCAACCAACCGCTGACCCTGCCGGACATCGCCCGGGTGGCCGCGCTGTCGGTGCCGCGGTTCATGGTCGTGTTCAAGCAGTTCTACGGGGAACCGCCGGTCCACTTCCTCATCCGCACCCGTTTGCAGCGGGCGGCGCAACTGTTGGAATACAACCATCTGCCGATCAAACAGATCGCGCAGGAGGTCGGCTTTGGCGACCCCTTGTATTTCTCCCGCCAGTTCAAGGCCGCTTACGGACAGTCCCCCAAACAATTCCGGCAGGAGCGGAACCCCCCGTTCAAGGAACCATGAGCGTTCCGTCGGCTGCGCGGCTGACAGACCATGTTGGGGCCACCCTTTTGGAAAAGGGTGATCCCCAAAACCCCTTCCCAAAACTTTTGTATCTTTTTGCGGATTCCGCAGGCCGCCCCTACCGCCCCAATCGTGGCCCGTCGCTCAAGATGGCCTGCGGAATCCGCAAAAGGCACAAAGAGGTTTGGCGGAGGGCTTGGGAACCGCCTTTCCTCAAAAGGGGGTTCCCAACCTGGCGGCGCAACTCATGGTGTTGGTCGCCAGCCGCGGCGGGCGGTCATCCCTGCCAGTCGATGGGGGGGACGTCCATGGGGACGCCGCCCGCGCGCAGGGATGCCGTGGCCTGGCAGCCGGCGGCCACCGACATCCGCGCCGCCTCCGGCGTGGCCGTGGTGGGGCCGCCGTTTTGGGCGAAGTCCAGAAATTCCTGGACGATCACCGCGTCCGCGCCGCCATGGCCGCTGGTGGGGTCAATCGGGTCGCCGCGGAACACCTCATCGCCAATGATCCGGTAGCCGTCCTTGCGCCGGTTCCAGACGAAGATGGGGTCGTCGGGGCCGTCGCCGAGGTTTTCCAGCCGCCCGGCGTCGCCGATCACCGTGTAGTTCCGGCAGCAGTCGGGGGTGAAGTGGCACTGCAGATAGGCGCCCTGCACGCCGTTGGCCATCTGCATCAGCATCATGTTCTGGTCTTCCACATCCATCACGGGATTGAAGCCGGAGAGCTTGGCCGGCGGCCAGTGGGCAGTGTTCCACCAGCTGGCCATGTCCTTCTTGTCGATGGCCGGATCGGCGCGCCGCGGCAGGCCGCCGTACACCGCCAGGCTGCCGAAGGCGGTGACCCGCTGGCTGTGGCTGTTGGCCAGCCAGTGCATGACGTCGATGTCGTGCGCCCCCTTCTGCAGCAGCAGCCCCGTGCTGCAGCGCCGGTCGGCGTGCCAGTCGCGGAAATAAGCGTCGCCGCCGTAGGAGATGAAGTGGCGGCACCAGATGGTCTTGACGTTGCCGATGGCGCCGTCCTCAATCAGTTTCTTCATCTTCCGGATGATGGTCATGTAACGCATGTTGTGGCCGATAAACAGCCGCGCCTGATGTTTTTTGGCGGTGCGCAGGATGCGGTCGCAGCCGGCGATGGTGATCGCCATCGGCTTCTCCAGATAGACCGCCAGCCCGCGTTCCAGTGCCGCCACCGCATGCTCCTCGTGCAGCCAGTCAGGGGTGGTGATGAACACCGCATCCGCGCCGGCCGCCAGCACTTCGCGCCAGTCCTGGGTCGTCAGCACGTCCGGACCGTACCAGTCCCGGCACTGCTCCAGGATCACCGGGTCCAGGTCACAGCAGGCCGTCACGCGGCAGCCGGCCGCCGGTTGGTGCGCATGTTTGGCCAGCGTGCCGCGTCCGCCGGCGCCGATCACTCCGATCTTGAGGCTCATGGGCTGTCCAATGCTCCTTGACAAGCACCCGCATGCTAACGCGGATGAATCAATTGTTGATAAACCTGGCTGTTTCGCAACAGCGTGCCGATGCTTTCTTCGTATCAGATATTGTTCAACAATGCCATACTATACCGCATAATCGAAAAGGCGGGAAACCGGCCCCGCCGCACGGTTCAAAGTAGCGGCGTCGATGGTTGGTTCGGCGGTGGTGCGGTATAGTCATGGCTGTAGATTGAAAATCGGTGTCGTGATTGTCTTCAGCCTGCCGCAGAGGTGCCGGTGAACATCCTCATGGCCATGGGACGGTTGGGCTTGGGCGGCGCGCTCGTGTTCGCCGCCTGGGGCCAGGGCATTGGCGCGGAGGACACCCGGCCGCTGCCCAAAAGCTGGAAGGCGCCGGCGGTGATCGTCGGACCCAACGGCACGACCACCGTCCGGCCGCCATCGCCGAACCTGGAGATGCGCGCCCTGGGCAGCGGCCTTGAAGTGCGCAGCGTGACGACACATCCGCGCTACGACGAGGAGCTGCAGCCGCTGGACAAGAGCTGCTGGGTGCTGACCGACAAGGGGACAACGCTGAAGATTGTGCCGGACCGCCTGGTCACGATCGGCAAGGACCGCTGGAAACCGCTGGGGCGGACCGGGGAGGGGGTCTTGCTCCGCAACACCCGCACCGACCGGCGTGCGGTCCTGCCCTTTGCCGACCCGCCTCGTTGATTCCGATATTTTGAACAGAAGATCGCGAAGGCAGCGAAGGACATCCACACACAACCGTTGCCAGTTAAGTTTTAAGCCTTTTGGATGACGATTTTTCGTGGGGTATGGCGGATTTCGTCCCGGAGGGACTGAATGACAATAGGCAGGGGCTTCAGCCCCTGTTCCAAAAAATGAAACGATGGCGTGCCGTAGGTACGCCGCGACCTGAAAACGCAAGCATCCATGGCCATTTATCCCTCCCTGATGCCTGTCCGGTCTGGCCCTCCGCGTACCTACGGCACGCGAAATTTTGGGCTTGGCAAAACAGGGGCTGAAGCCCCTGCCTATTCCCGCCCCGTCCCGCTGGGACGGAAAAATCAGCCAACTCAAGGCAACCCCAAGATACGCTCTGCCCCCCTTAACCTGATAGCGAGTTGATGGAAATAAATTCATCCCAAGCTGTTGCGGCAAATGCGGACTCCGCACCGGGCTGGCCGGCCGGGACGACGGTGAGCGTGCTGGCGGAGGGGTTCCAGTTTCTCGAGGGCCCGGTTTGGTTTCCCGCCGCCGGCGGCCTGGTGTTCAGCGACATCCCGGCGGACCGGATGTGGCTGTGGACGCCTGGCGCCGGCTGCCGGATCTTCCGTGAACCCAGCAATCACGCCAACGGCAACACCGTGGACCGGCAGGGGCGGCTGCTCACCTGCGAGCACGGCGGCCGGCGCATCGTCCGCCGGGAAGCCGACGGTTCGCTCACCGTGCTGGCCGATCGCTACCGCGGCCGCCGCCTCAATTCGCCCAACGACATCGCCGTCGATGCCCTGGGCCGCATTTGGTTTTCCGACCCGCCCTACGGCATCCGGCCGGAGGAGCAGGAGCAGCCGGCCTGCTACCTGTTCCGCCTGGATCCCGACGGCGGCCTGGAGGCGGTGGCTGACGACTTCATCAAGCCCAACGGCCTCTGCTTCAGTCCCGACGGCACCGTCCTCTACGTCAGCGACACCGCCAACGAGCGCCATCACATTCGCCGCTTCCAAGTCGGGCCGGAGGGGCGGCTGGCCGGCGGCGAAGTGCTGCTGACCATCGCCCCCGGCAAGTCGGACGGCTTCCGGGTGGACCGGTTCGGGCGGATCTGGAGCTCGGCCGGCGACGGCGTGTGGGTGGTGAGCCCCGGCGGCGCCGTGCTGGCCCGGATCCCGGTGCCGGAAGCCCCCGCCAACCTCTGCTTCGGCGGCGGTCCGGCCGCGGACCGGCTGTTCATCACCGCCCGCACCCGGCTTTACGCGCTGGCCGTGGAACCCGGGGTTGGCCTGTAAGCAATGATGAAGGCGCGCCGGTGCTTTATCCGCGCTAATCCCGCCCCCTGATCCTGGGACCGCCGAGCCCCAGCTCGGCGCCTAGAGTTTGGCACAAATAGGGAACCTTTGGCGGATTTCGTCCCATAGGGACTGAACAGAAAACCGCAAAGATAGCGAAGGCTGGATGGTCCTGAGGCGGCAGCCTCCCTGGGAGTGTCGGCGGCTTCGACGCCGCCCTGGTATGAATGACCGCTTACTGATGTGCGCGGCTCGGATGGCGGGGCTTTGGGGAGCGGCCGTCGCAGCCGGCCGATAGGAGGGCGGCGTGGGCACCCGCCGTCACTCCAGGGCGCCTGCCGGCGCGGGAAACAAAATCGTGGAATTCTGCCAAACTCCAGCCGCCGAGCCCCAGCTCGGCGCGAAGCCGGGACAAAACGCGCCAGCGTGATGCGACCGCAATCGGGCCACGGGGGGCACACGTCTGGAAATGAAACCGGCCGCGGATTTTTTTTGCATTTGCAGATGCCCATGATATATTCGCTTATTATGTCGGACATATTATTCAGCCTTCTGCTGGAGTCGTGTCCGTAAAGAATCCGCCCGTCAAGGGCACCAACCCCAAAACCACCACCAGACCCCGCAACCAAGGAGACCCCGACATGCCGCACCCGCACCAATGCACATGGCAGACCTCCCTCGCGATCCTGGCCCTGTTGACCGCCGGCGCCGCCCAGGCCGACTTCCTCGTCCAGCATTCGGGGACGGCAGACCCGACGACGGAAGGGTTCGGCTTGCTCTCGGACACCCGCACCGACCATCAAGCGCGGGGCGCCGCCGATCCCAAATGGCGCGGAGAAGACTCCTGGTGGTCTGCCTCCGCAACGGCGGGGGCCTCCCTCGGTAACTACCACTACGCGCCCACAGGCGCCCAACTATCCGATATGAACACGCAGGGTTGGAAGGCCGAAATGCGGGTTCTGAACAATATGGTGATGGATAACTTTGGCCCCGACAACGCCACCGACTATGGCGTCGGCCTAGCCCTTCTGACCAGTATCTTGGATTTCGAGATTTACATCGGCACCGACAGCTCCGACAACGTGACGCTCTACAAGTGGACGTCTGGCGGCCTCTCACAGATTACCATTCCCACCGTCAATGCCTATCAACGCTACCACACGTATGCCATGACGGCGGCCCCGGGCGCCAGCCAGGCCACCATTTCCATCGACGGCACGGTGGTGGGAACGGTTGCCGGGATCTCGGGAACTTACGCGCCGCTGTTTTATTTTGGATCTGCTTCGAGCGACGGCATCTTCAGCGTCAACTACAGCCAGGTCGCCCTCAGCACGATTCCCGAACCGGCCAGCCTCGGCTTGTTGGCGCTGGGCAGTCTGTGCCTCCTGCGTCGCCGGCGGAGTTGACCAAGTCCGAAAGCCGCAGGGCAGAAGGTTCGGATCAGTTATTTGCCAGCGCGGCGAGCCAGCCGCGATACTGGTCGAGGCGGAACGGGCGCGGCCCGGCCAGGTAATGGTTGTGGCGGGCCTGCCCGCCGTCGTTCCATTCCAACAGCCAGCAGGCGGGGGTTGCGGACTCCGCAAGCGTGCCGGCGACGGCCCGGCCATTGGCGGGCACGGCAAAGGCGGTGTCCAGCAGCACCCGGCCCGTTTCCAGATCGCGCACGGTGACGGTGCCGGCGGCGGGTTTCAAGGTGTCGTTCACCAGCACGATCTCCTGCCGGCCGGCGGCCGGTTCGGCACAGATGGCACAGACATCGGCCTGGACGCGCCGGAGATAGCCGTAGGCCAGTTTCTTGCGGCCGTAGTAGTCGACCACGGCGTCGGAAATGACCGGCCAGCCGTCGCGGAGGTTCCACCACAGCATGCCGGTCCGGCGCCACTTGCCCAGGCGCGCCCATTCGACGAAGTACTTCATGGCTTCGGCCTGGGAGACCTGCGAGGCCAGGATGTAGTCGTCCAGGTTGTCCGGAACGGTGTTGAACAGCACCTTGATCTGGTTGCTCATCAACGGAATGCGGTAATTGAAGGTGGTTTCCTGCGGTTTGCCGCGTACGGCATGGGTGAGCCACTGGTCGTTGTCCTGCCACGGCCACAGGCATTCCGGGTCCATCATCTGTTCCATGGTCGCGCGGTTGGGGCAGCCGTGATAGCCGATCTCGCTGACGAAATGCGCCCGGGAATGGCGGTAGTACGGGCCCTTGAAATCATCCCGCGGCCCCCAGAGATGCTCCTCCGTCTTCAGCAGGTCGTCGCCGCCGCGCCGGAAGAATTCGGGCCCGAGATACGGGGAACTGATGATGGACC
>JBAZJM010000247.1:0-7022 GCA_041651315.1 Lentisphaeria bacterium
TTCCCCTTCCGTTGCTCCCCACCCCGTCTCGCGACGGATGCAGTTACGGTCGGGTACAAACCTGAAAGGTTCCGTTTGAGAAGGACTTGCACCTCCTTACATGAGTGCGCCCACTGGCGCACTAGGCTGAAGCCCCTGCCTATTTTCATTCAGTCCCTCCGGGACGAAGTCGCCCCTAAACCCCGTACATTTGCCAAACTCCAATCCCAGGGTCATTTGACCCTGGGCTGGACATGTCAGTCCCCGTTGAGGGACAAAGCCGGGAAACGCAATCATTCATGAATAATTCAGGCTAGCAAGAGTTGCCCTTGGGCGCTCCTGCAACTATATTTCAGTTGCAAAACCAAGGAGGTGGCGTGAGCCGCAAAGACAAGCTTCTTGATCGCCTCTTTTCCCTTCCCAAGGATTTCACATGGGAGGAATTGACGGCGGTTATGAACCACTGCGGTTATACGTTATGCTCCGGCGGCGGTTCACGCCGCAAGTTTCACCATGCGCAAAACGGCTGGTTGGTCATCCTTCATGAGCCGCATCCGGGACGCATCCTGAAGGCGTACCAGTTACGGGAAGTGGCCGGCCATCTGAAGCAGAATGGATTCAAGCCATGAAAAACAGCATTGCCACCTTCACCTATCGCGGCTATACAGGATCCGCCTGGATCAGTGCCGAGGACGGCGTGTTGCATGGCCGCCTCGAATTCATCGCCGACCTGGTGACGTTTGAAGGAGAAACCGTTCCGGCCCTGGAAACGGCTTTTCGCGCCGCCGTCGATGATTACCTTGCCACCTGCCAGGCCGTCGGGAAAGCCCCGGAAAAACCATTCTCCGGCACCCTCAACGTCCGCATGGGCCGCGAAGTGCATCGCCAGGCGGCGTTGACCGCCAAAAGGCAAGGGGTAACCCTGAACGATTTCATCCGCCGCGCCGTGGAAGCCGAACTGCATGTGGCACACGGGTGAACGGTTGTTTCGGCGAACCGGCCTTCCCCTATGCCCACCACCACCAACCAGACGTGGACCTTTCCGGCCATCGGCGTGTTTCACTGCGCCGCGCAACATCCCTATGACGCCGCGCGCCAGGGAACGCTGGCGCCCGGCAACACCGGCGAGGTGCGGCTGCTGCCGGGACGCAATTTCGAGCAGGCTCTGCGCGACCTGGACGGCTTTTCGCATGTCTGGCTGCTCTACGTGTTCCACCACAACCCGAACTGGAAACCGCTGGCCGCCCCGCCCCGCGGCCGACGCAAGGTCGGGGTGTTCGCCAGCCGCGCGCCCTACCGCCCCAACCCCATCGGCCTGAGCTGCGTGGCGCTGGACGGGGTGGACGGGCTCACCGTCCGCGTCCGCGGCCACGACCTGCTCGACGGCACGCCGATCCTGGATCTCAAGCCGTACATCCCCTATGCCGACAGTGTGCCCGAGGCGCGCACCGGCTGGCTGGAAACGGCGGCCGCCGCCGCGCCGGTCTGGCAGCTGCTCCTGGCACCGGCCGCGGAAACCCGCTTACGCTGGTTGGAGGACCAGGGGGTGGCCGCGCTCCGGCCGTTCCTGGAGCAGCAGCTCCGGGAAGACCCCACCAGCGGACATCGCAAACGCGTCCGCGCCCTGGCCGGGGACCGCTGGGAAATCGCCTACCGCACCTGGCGTGCGGAGTTCGCCACCGATCCGGCGGCCCGGACCGTCACCATTTTGAACCTGTATTCCGGCTATGCCGCCGCCGATCTGGCCGGCGCCCGCCCCGACCGCCACGGCGACCATGCCCTGCACCGCGCCTTCCAGGCCGCGTTTTTACTCCCATGAGAGATTGATCCATTTTGCCTTTTCCGTGCCCGAGCCCTTGCCCGTGCCCGTTCCCGAACACAGAAAGAGGGATTCCCTTGGACTGCTGTGACCACGAAAGAATGGATGGCAGTTCGGGCATGGGCACGGAGTGAATCATGGCATCCCCTGGGACGGCTATGATAAAAATGCCCATGCAACCGATCAGTGAGGAGCCCCCACACTTGGGCGGGCTTTCGTCGGGAATGCGTTTTGTCCACTGATGGCAACTGAGGCGCCACCGTCACCACGGCTGGCACGGGTATATTGGCTTGCCATCATCTCCACGCATGAACGGCAACGGGCTGAGAGCCGCGTTTTCCCGGAAAGGGCTCCGCATGCCAACCGAACCGACAGGCGCCGGCCGTGCCGCCCCACCGCCGGCCACCTTCTCGCTGGCGGCGAACTACGATCCGGAACTGGTGCCGGCGCTCGCCGCCTACCCGGTCGAGGAGGTTTACGGCAAGCTTCCCGCCGACGGGATCAGCGGCGGCCGGCCGCGCTACCTGGCGACCCCGCTCTCGGAAACCGGGTTACGGCAGTACATCCGCCTGCTTGACCGGCATGGCATCGCCTTCAATTATCTGCTCAACGGCGCCTGCTTCGGCAACCATGAATGGACCCGCCCCTGGCAGAAACGGGTGACGGCCCTGCTGGCCAGGCTGGGCGAGTGGGGCGTGCGCCGGCTCACCGTCTCCACCCCGTTTCTTTTGGAACTGGTCAAGCGCCGGTTCCCCGAGTTCAAGGTGCGCGTCGGCATTTACGCCCAGGTGGACACGCCCCGGCGCGCCCGCTTTTGGGAGGAGCTCGGCGCGGATGCGATCACCCTGGAAAGCTTCTCGATCAACCGGGACTTCCCCCGGTTGGCGGCGATCCGCCAGGCGGTCCGCTGCGGCCTGCAACTGATTGCGAACCACGTCTGCCTGCCCAATTGCCCGCTGCAAAGCTATCATCAGAACGGGTTCGCCCATGCCTCCGACGGCACCGGCACGCTCTTCCTCGACTACTGCCTGCTGCGCTGTTCGCGGTTGCGCCTGGCGGATCCGTCGCTGTTCATCAAGGCGGCCTGGATCCGGCCGGAGGATCTCGCCGCTTATGAAGCGATGGGGTACACCACCTTCAAGCTGCTGGAGCGGGGGATCCCGTCGGCGGAACTGCTGCGGCGGGTCAGGGCCTACAGCGAACGGCGGTTCGACGGCAACCTGGCGGAACTGCTGCTGTCCTACGGCTTCAAGGAACCGGTCCGCCAAGAATCGTGGTGGACTTGGCGGCACTTCTGGAAGCCGCGCCAGCTCGCGCCGTGGCGCCTGAAACCGCTGCTGGAGCTGGCGCGCCTGCAAGGCATGTTGTCGCCGCGGCCGGAGTGCCCGGTCCGGGTGGAGGCGCGGCAGATCCCGGCCGATTTCCTGGACGGTTTCCGCGCCCGCGACTGCGCCGCGCTGGACTGCCAGTCGTGCGGCTATTGCGGGCGGATTGCCGCCCGGGCCGTGTCGGTCGCGCCCGAGTACCGCGCCACGGTCCTGGGCAAGTACGCGGAAGTGGACGCCGCCATGGCAACGGGAGGGTTGTGGGGTGTTTGATGCGCGCGCCACCGGCACGGAGTTTCTCGACCGGCCAGACTGCGATCCGGCGCTGGCCGCCGCCAGTTACCGGTTCATGGAACGGGTCAATGACCGCTTGGGCGGCATCCGGGTGGTCCGGCGCTTTTTGGCCGCCGAAACCGCGGCCGGCCAGACCGCCGGCTCCCCCCTGCGCCTTCTCGACATCGGCTCGGGCAGCTGCGACATCCCGCTGGCGGTGAGCCGGTGGGCGCGCGCCCGTGCCCTGCCCCTGCACATCACCTGCCTGGAGCCGGCCGGACACGCGGCGGAACTGGCGCGCCGGCGGCTGGCCCTGGCGGGTGCCCCGGCCATGTGCCTGTTGCAGGAGGACGCCTTTGCCCACACCCCCGCCGAGCCGTATGACTACGCCGTGGCCTCCATGTGTTTTCATCATTTCAGCGACGCCCAAATCCTCGTCCTGCTGCAACGACTGCGCGGTTTCGTCACCCGCGGCGTGCTGATCAATGATCTCCGGCGCTCGCGCCTGGCGGCATGGGCCGTCCGCCTGCCGCTGGCCGGGGTGCCGGCGGGGGTCCGCCATGACGCCCTGCTCTCAATCCGGCGCGGCTTCAAGACCGGGGAACTGAGCCGGTTGCTGCGGCAACTCGCACACGTTACGGTCACCGTGAAGCGGGCCCGTTGGTTCCGGATCGCCGCGGTCGTCCGATTTATCAATCATCAGGCTGAAGGCAATTAAGAGCTTATCCCTAACGCAGGATAAGGTAGCGAAGAGCGCAAAGGAAATACCACACAACTCGATGTTTATGAATAATATAGGATATAGTTTGGCACAAGTACGAGGAGCGTCTTCGTCCCGGAGGGACTGAATGAAAATAGGCAGGGGCTTCAGCCCCTGTTCCGGGAAATTAAAAGATGGCGTGCCGTAGGTACGCCGCGAAACATCTTGCGCCAGACAAGACAATAAAACCTTTTTTCGACCGTTAATCTGATTGGTGGTTGGAAAAGGTGGTGTGCATCATCGTGGGAAACAGCTACATCTCACTTTACATCCATGCGGTGTTTCGCACCAAAAACAATGCGCCGTTTTTGTCGCCAAGCGTCCAAGAACGGATGTATCCATATTTTGGAGGGATTGCCAGAGAGCACCACATGAAACTTCTGGAGGTGGGCGGCATTGAGGACCATGTTCATCCGTTGCTTTCCTTGCCACCAGACCTAGCCGTGACAAAGGCCATGCAAATATTGAAGGGAGGAAGTTCTAAATGGATACACACCACCGTTCCTTCTTTGTTGTCGTTTAGCTGGCAGGAGGAATATGGGGCATTTAGCGTTGGGGTTTCACAAATTTCCCCCACGGTGTCTTACATCGCCAATCAGAGGAACCACCATCAGAATATTAGTTTTCATTATGAGTTTATTGCGTTTTTGAAAAAGCATAATATCCCTTATGATGAACGATATCTGTGAGAGATGTCCACCACTGTCGCCGCGTACCTACGGCACGCGAAATGGAGGGTGACAAAACAGGGGCTGAAGCCCCTGCCTATTTCCGTTCAGTCCCTACGGGACGAAATCCACCCAATACTCCCGCAACTTGTGCCAAACTCCAGTCCCAAGGCGTTGCCCTGGGCTATTCTCCCCGGCCCCGCTGGGGCGGAAGGCCAATCCAATATGAAAACCATCCTCAAAGGCCTGGGCACCGCCACCCCGCCACTGTATGCGACGCAGGAGGAGGCCTACGCCTTCTTCGTCGCGCACTGCCCCCTGAAACCGGCCGAACAGGAACTGTACCGCCGGATCCTGCTGGACGGCAAAATCAAGGGGCGCTATTTGGGCATGGAAGCCACGACGGACGCCCTCGAGACCAATCCCGACCGGTTGCTGGCGCGCTTCCTCAAGTTCGGCCGGGCCACCGCCGCCGCCGCGGCGCGCCGCGCGCTGGCGGAGGCCGGGGTGGAACCCGCCGACATCGCCGGCCTGGTCGTCAACACCTGCACGGGTTACCTCTGTCCGGGCCTCTCCTCGTACCTCGCCACGGACCTGGGGCTCAGGACGTCGATCCGCTTCCAGGACCTGATGGGAATGGGTTGCGGCGCGGCGGTGCCCAATCTCGAAGCCGCCGCCGGCCTGCTAGCCCGCGGCGGGGACGGTCCCGTGCTCAGCGTGGCCGTGGAGATCTGCACCGCCACCATTTTTCCCAGCCATGAGCCCGAGCTGATCGTCAGCAATGCCATTTTCGGCGATGGCGCCGCCGCGGCCGTGCTCGACCGGGTGCCGGACCATCACCCGGGCGGCCTGGTGCGGCTGGTGGATTTCGCGTCCGGCCTGTTCCCCCAGTACCGCGAGGAGCTGCGCTATCGGACGGACGGCGGCCGGCTGCGGAACCACCTGAGCAAGCGGGTGCCGGTCATCGGCGCGCGCACGGTGTCGGAGGTGGCCACCCGCCTGCTGGCCCGGCACGGCCTGACCCGGGGGGACATCGGCTGGTGGGCGGTGCATCCGGGCGGCACGGTCGTGCTGGCCCAGGTGGCCAGGGAACTGGAGCTGCCCGACGACGCCCTGCGGTTTTCCTATCACGTGTTCGAGAATTACGGCAACATGTCATCCCCGTCCGTGCTGTTTGTCCTGCGGGAGATGCTGGACCGCGGCCGGCCGCAACCCGGCCAAAAGGGGCTGCTGCTCGGCTTTGGCGCCGGATTCTCCGCCTTCGCGGCGCTCCTGGAATTTTTGCCGGCCTGACGGCCGGGGAACTGGATGAGGGACCGTTTTTATTGCAAGACTTCAGGTTTTGGTGCTAGTTTATTGGCATCCAAGGACACGGTCCGCCTTTTTACCGGTGGGGGGGCTTTTCCCCCCACAAATTCCCACGGCCGCGGAGCGGACGGGGTCGAAACTGACGGGCTTCAAGTGGGGGCGGCCGCAACGACCAGTTTACCATGAAACCTCACGGAGGTGACGGGTGAACGTCCTGTTGATCTATCCCGAGTTTCCGGACACCTTCTGGAGTTTCCGGTACGCGCTCGAATTTGTCGGCAAGCGGGCGGCCCACCCGCCCCTGGGGCTGCTGACCGTGGCGGCGATGCTGCCGCCGGAGTGGTCGCTGCGCCTCGTGGACACCAATGTGCGCGGGCTCCGGCAACGGGACCTGGAGTGGGCCGACACGGCATTTGTCAGCGCCATGGCCGTCCAGCGCGAGGCGGCACAACAGGTCATTGCCCGCTGCAAGGCGGCGGGCTTGCGCGTCGTGGCCGGCGGCCCGCTGTTCACGGGCGACCACGCCTCGTTTGCCGCCGTGGACCACTTCGTCCTCAACGAGGCGGAACTGACCCTGCCGCCGTTCCTGGCCGACCTGGCGCAGGGCCGGGCGCAGCGCGTCTACGCGTCCGACCAGTTTGCCGACCTGCAGCAAACCCCCGTCCCCCGCTGGGATTTGCTCGACCTCCGGCGCTACGCCAGCATGAGCATCCAGTTCTGCCGCGGCTGTCCGTTCAACTGCGACTTTTGCAGTGTCACCGCGCTGCTGGGACACCGGGTGCGCATGAAAACCGTGCCGCAAATCCTGGCCGAACTGGACCGCCTGTATGCCCAGGGCTGGCGCGAGGACGTGTTCTTCGTCGATGACAATTTCATCGGTAACAAGGCGT
>JBAZJM010000248.1:0-7007 GCA_041651315.1 Lentisphaeria bacterium
GATTGGCGCCGGCGCGGTCGGGCTGTCGGCCGCGCAACTGGCCCGGATCTACGGCTGCGGCCGGCTGCTGCTGCTGGACAAGTCGGCCTGGCGTCTGGAACGCGCCAGGGCGTTCGTCGACGAAACGATCTGCATCGACGCCGCCGCGGAGTTCGCACACGAGGCCGTGTGGGCGGCCAACGGCGGCCGGGGCGTGGACGTGCTGATCGAGGCCTCGGGCGACTCCAACGCCCTCAACAACACCCGGAAAATGGTGCGCGAGGGCGGCTGGGAACTCGGCGACGACGGCGCCCGCATCCATTTCCAGGGCGACTATCCCGAGCCGGTCAGCCTGACCCCCTACCAGGAATGGTTCAACCGCAACCTGCGGATCTCCATGAGCTGCGCCCTGCTGCCGGGTGGCAAGGAAAAAATGCTCGGCCTGATCGCCGCCGGCACCTTCAACGCGGAACTGCTGTGGGACAAGGAGATCGCCCTGGCTGACGCGCCGGCCGAGTATGAGGAGATCGAACGCCACCGCGCCACCCGCCTGAAGACCCTGGTCAACTGGCAGGCGTAAAACCGGCCCGGACAAGGGCGGCGTGGGCACCCGCCGCCACTGCTCCAGGGGCGCCCTCCGGCGCCACTGGAGTTTGGCAGAACTCCTTCGTTGGACATTGGCAAACCGCCACACGCTAAAGCGTGAACTCAAACGACATGCGCCCCGAGTTTGAGTTCAGCCTTTAGGCTGTCTTCGGTGTGCGGCGTTGGCTGGCGAGCTGGGTTTCCGCCAAACTCCAGGCAGGGGCTTCAGCCCCTGTTTGATCCCCCCCATTTCGCGTGCCGTCAGGTACGCGGCGAATCGCGGCTTACCTACGGCACGCCATCTTTTTATCCCTCGGAACAGGGGCTGAAGCCCCTGCCTATTTTCATTCAGTCCCTCCGGGACGAAATCCGTCCAATAGTTCCATCACGTGTACCAAACTCCAGGGCGCCCTCCGGCGCCGGCAACCAAACTGGCACAATGGCGGCCCAGGCGTTAGAGTAGCGCCATGTGCGTTCCGCCTGAGGGCGGCAGGCGCAGGGTTTTCGTCCATCCACGACAGCGGTCCCGCCGGCGGTCAGGCCGGGGCGGGATGCTCGGTTCTCCAACGGCGTTGCGGCACACGGGGAGAGACGACACGATGGTGACAGCCTGTTCCATGCCGGAACTGAATCCGGCGGCAGTGGTGGAGGTGATCGACCGGCACCGGGGCCAGCCCGGGGAACTGCTGGGGATTTTGGAAGACCTCCAAACCCTCAATCCGCACAAATACCTGCCGGTGGAACTGCTGGAACAGGTGGCGGAGGAAACCGGCACCCCCGTCTCCCAAGTCTACAGCGTCGCCACCTTCTACTCCTTCTTCAACCTGAAGCCGCAGGGCGAGCATGTGATCATCGTCTGCCGCGGCACGGCCTGCCACACCCGCGGTTCGAAATCGCTGTTCGAGTCGCTGAAGAAACTCCTCAACCTCCGCGAAGACGAGGCCACGGCCGGCGAAAAGGTGTTCCTGACCACCGCCGACCGGAAATTCACCGTCAAGACCGTCGCCTGCTTCGGCCAATGCGCCCTGGCGCCGGTGGTCGAAATCGACGGCAAAATGTACGGCCATGTGACCGAGGCGAAACTGCGGGAACTGGTCCGGCAGACGGCCGGCGCCAAGGCCGCGGTGGCGGGCTGAGTTCCGGGCAGGCCGGAGGAACGGAGACGACCCATGAAGATCACCGACCAGGCGGCGCTCAGCAGGCTCCGAAATTCTTGCATTTGCAAGATTTTGCCCGAAAAAGAGATACGAATCTCGGTGGGCATGGGAACCTGCGGCCTCGGCACCGGCGCCGACGACCTGTTCCAGGCGCTCGCACACGAACTTGCGGCCAAGAAGCTGCCGGCGCGGCTGACCAAGACCGGCTGCTTCGGCTTCTGCGCCCGCGAACCGCTGGTGAACGTCCGGCTGCCCGGACAGCCGCTGGTGATCCTAAGCAAGCTCACCCCCGCCGAGGTGCCGGCGCTGGTGAAGGCGCTGGCCGCAGGCGACGTCCCGCGGGAACGGGCGCTGTGCCGCATCGAGCAGTGGGATCCGCTGACCCGGGAGCCGCTGGTTTTCGGCACCGGGCTGGCCGACATCCCGCTGTGGAACGAGCTGCCGTTCTTCAAGTGGCAGAAGAAAATCGTGCTGCGCGACTGTGGCCTGATCAATCCCGAGGACATCGAGGAATCCATCGCCGTCGGCGGCTATGCGGCATTCGCCGCGGCGCTCGCCGCCGGCCGTCCCGAGGCGGTCATTGACGAGGTGAAGAAGTCGGGGCTGCGCGGCCGCGGCGGCGCCGGCTTCCCGGTGTGGCGCAAGTGGGAACTGATGAAGAAGGAAACCGCCGACCGCAAGTACGTCATCTGCAACGCCGACGAGGGCGACCCCGGCGCCTACATGAACCGCAACGAGATCGAGAGCGACCCGCACATGCTGATTGAGGGGATGCTCCTCGGCGCCTACGCCATGGGCGCCACCGAAGGCATCCTTTACGTGCGGGCGGAATATCCGCTGGCCGTGGAGCGGCTGCGCCACGCGGTGGCCCAGGCGCGCGCCCACGGGCTGCTCGGCAACGGCATTTTGGGCTCGGCCTTCAGCTTCGACCTGAACCTGGTGGAAGGGGCCGGGGCCTTCGTCTGCGGCGAGGAGACGGCGCTGATCGCCTCCATCGAGGGCAAGGCCGGCCGGCCGCGGCCGCGGCCGCCGTTCCCGGCGCAGAAGGGGTTGTGGGACAAGCCGACCAACATCAACAACGTCGAAACCTGGTGCAACATCCCGGTGATTCTGGCCAAAGGCGGCGCCTGGTTCACCCAGACCGGCACCGCCGCCAGCCCGGGCACCAAGGTGTTCTCGCTGGTCGGCAAGGTCAAAAACACCGGCCTGGTCGAACTGCCGCTGGGCGAGACGCTGGGCACCCTGGTCTTCAAGGTCGGCGGCGGCGGCCTGGCCGGCAAGGACGTGAAGGCGATCCAAAGCGGCGGTCCCTCCGGCGGTTGCATCCCCGCGTCGCTGTTCGCCACCCCCATTGAGTACGAGTCGCTGCAGGCCCTGGGCGCCATCATGGGCTCCGGCGGCATGGTGGTGATGGACCAGGAAAACTGCATGGTCGACGTGGCCCGCTACTTCCTGGAGTTCACCACCGCCGAATCGTGCGGCAAGTGCGTGCCGTGCCGCGAGGGGCTGAACCAGGTGCTGCGCATCCTCAAGGCCATCACCGAGGGGCGCGGCGAACCCGCCGACCTGCCGCGCCTGGAACACCTGGGCAAAGTCATCCGCGACACCGCCCTCTGCGGCCTCGGCCAGACCGGGCCCAACCCGGTGCTCACCACCCTCCAGTATTTCCGCACCGAGTACGAGCAGCACATCCTCAACCGGCGCTGCGAAGCCGGCGAATGCCAGGCACTCTTCCGCGCCCCCTGTGAAAACTCCTGCCCGCTGCACATGAACATTCCCGGCTACCTGGAACTGCTCAAGGAAGACCGCATGGAGGAGGCCTTCGAACTGGTCCTCCGCGACAACCCGCTGCCGGCCACCACCGGCCGCATCTGCCGCTACCACTGCAAGGTCCGCTGCCGCCGCGCCGACGCCGACCAGCCGGTCGCCCAGGGCGAGGTCCACCGCTACATCGCCGACTACGCCTACACCATGGGCATCGCCGAAAACGTCTACGCCCGGCTGCTGGCGGAAAAACTGCCCGCCACCGGCCGCCACATCGCCGTCGTCGGCGCCGGCCCCGCCGGCCTCTGCGCCGCCTACTACCTGGCGCGCCTCGGGCACGCCGTGACCGTCTACGACTCCCACGAGGAGCCCGGCGGCGTGGTGCGCTACACCATCCCCGAATACCGCCTGCCGCGCCCCGTGCTCGACCGCGAAATCGACTTCATCCGGCGCTGCGGCGTCAAGTTCAAATGCCGTACCCGCATCGGCCAGGAACTGCCGCTGAAACGGCTGGAGGACGGCGTCGACGCCGTGTTCGTCGCCATCGGTGCCCAGGCCAGCACCCCCCTCGACGTGCCGGGGCTGGAATTGCGCGGCGTCATCCAGGGCGTCACGTTCCTTGAGGAACTGGCCCGCGACCGCCGCCCGGCCATCGGCAAGCGCGTCTGCGTCATCGGCGCCGGCAATGTCGCCATCGACGCCGCCCGCTCGGCCCGCCGCCTCGGCGCCTCTGTGACCGTGGTCTACCGCCGCGAACGCGACGACATGCCAGCCCACGCCGACGAGGTGCGCGACGCCGAACTCGAAGGGGTCAAATTCGCCTTCCTCGCCGCCCCCCAGGCCGTGCTCGGCCGCCAGGGGCGCGTCACCGGCCTCGAAGCCGGCCGCATGATCCCGGGCGACGTCGACTTCAGCGGCCGCCGCACCCCCGCCCCAAGCGGGGAGAGCTTCATCATCCCCTGCGAAACGGTCATGCTCGCCATCGGCGAACGCGTGGACGCCGCGTTCCTCAAGCCGTTCGGCATCACCCTCCGCCGCAACGGCACCATCGACACCCACCCGCTGACCCTGCAGACCAGCCATCCGAAGATCTACGCCGGCGGCGACGCCACCCTCGGCCCCTCCACCGCCTCGGAGGCGATGGCCCTGGGCAAAAAGTTCGCCGACATCATCGACCGCCAGCTGATGGGCGGCGAAGGCCGCTTCCAGCGGCTGTTCCGCGACATCCCCTACCAGCAGACCGCCTCTCCCCTGCTGCCGCAGGCCGGCGGCCAGCGGCCGGTCCGCGAAATGCCCGTCGCCGCCCGCCGCCACAACTTCCGCGAGATCTCCGCCGGCCTGACCGCCAAAAACGCCTTCGCCGAAGCCTGCCGCTGCCTGCGCTGCGACATCAAATAAAGGGCTCCACCACCGCCGACACGACATCCCCTGATCCATCCATGATAACCTTGCATAGTCCCAATTTGGGACTATCTTGTTTCGGAATCCATGCCACATGCTCGTTCACGGCAAAAAGCGGCTGCTGACCTTCCAACAACGTCACGCAAATGCCAGGAAGACCGTGGACATTTGGCTGGATGAAACCGAGAAGGCCAACTGGAAAGGGCCGCTGGACATCCGCCGGGAGTACGCCGCCGCCAGCTTTCTGTCCGGCAACCGAGTTGTTTTCAATCTCAAGGGAAACCGCTACCGCTTGGTGATCGTCGTGTTGTACGTCCATGGCTTGGTCAAAGTCGAATGGATTGGCACGCACGCCGAGTATTCACGGATGAAATGGTAACACCGCATGCCGCAAAAACCCATCAAAACGGAAAAGGAAAATGATGCCGCGCTGAAACGCTTCGGCAAACTCCTGGCTGCCAATCCCGTCGACGGTACCCCGGAGTTTGACGAGATGATGGTGCTCAGCGCACTCATCCGCCAGTTTGAAGACGCGCATTATGCGTTTGCCAAGCCCGACCCGATTGCCGCCATCCGCTTCCGCATGGAACAGCAAGGTCTCAGGCCGGCCGACATGACGCCGTACTTCGGCACCATCTCACGGTTCTACGAGGTGATGGCGGGCGGGCGGCGGCTGACCCTGCCGATGATCCGTAAACTGAACCATGCCTTGGGTATCCCCGCCGATATCCTGATCCGCGCCACCGCGTCCGACTCCCCCGGCTATTCCACCGACCTGCCGCCGGCCCTTCAAGTGCGGGAGGCGGACCAACCACCACCGCCGGCCCGGCAGCGGCCCAAACCGCGGCCACGGGCTAGCCCGACACGCCTTGCCAACGCCTAAAACACCCGGCGAAATCATGCGAGGACCCGCCACCATGAGCAGCACAGCCACGGTGAAACTGACCATCGACGGACGGGATTACACGGTTCCGGCGGGGCAGACCCTCCTGCAGGCCTGCCGCGGCGTGGGGATCCACGTCCCCGCCCTCTGCTATTTGGAGGGGCTCAGCGCCGACGCCGCCTGCTCGCTCTGCGTGGTCGAGGTCAAGGGAGCCCGCACCCTGGTGCGTTCCTGCGTCAACACCATCAGCGACGGCATGGTGATCGCCACCCGGACCGAACGCGTCCGCGACGCCCGCAAGACCAACCTGGAACTGCTGTTGGCCAACCATCCCCAGGACTGCTTCACCTGCGACCGCAACCAGAACTGCGAACTCCGCACCCTGGCCTACGACCTCGGCGTCCGCGAAACCCCTTTCCCCCCCACCCGCCTGCGCCGCCTGCCGGTGGACACCAGCTCCCTGTCGATCATCCGCGACCCCAACAAGTGCATCCTCTGCAAACGCTGCGTCGCCGTCTGCGCCAAGGTGCAGGGGGTGAGCGCCATCGACGCCGTCAACCGCGGCCAAAACACGGTGGTCTCCACCTTCGGCGCCAACGGCCTGGCCGAGGCCTACTGCATCAACTGCGGCCAGTGCGTGCTGGTCTGCCCCACCGGCGCCCTGGTCGAGAAGTCCGAGGTGGCCGAGGTCTGGAAGGCGCTGGCCGACCCGCAGAAAACGGTGGTCGTCCAGACCGCCCCGGCCGTGCGCGTCGCCATCGGCGACGCCTTCGGCCTGCCGGACGGCGCCCCGGTCACCGGCAAACTGGTCGCCGCCCTGCGCCGCCTCGGCTTCAGCCGCGTCTTCGACACCGACTTCACCGCCGACCTCACCATCATGGAGGAGGGACATGAACTGATCCAGCGGCTGACCCAGAAGGGCGTGCTGCCGATGATCACCTCCTGCTCGCCCGGCTGGATCAAGTTCGCCGAACATTTCTACCCGGAACAGCTGCCCCACCTCTCCACCTGCAAGTCGCCCCAGCAGATGTTCGGACCGCTGGCCAAGACCTTTTACGCGGAAAAACTCAAGCTCGACCCGCGCAACCTCGTGGTCGTCTCCATCATGCCCTGCACCGCCAAGAAATACGAGGCGCGCCGCCCGGAAATGGCCGCCGCCTTCGAATATTGGCGCAACAAGCTCAATCTCAAAGACTCCGAACGCTTCCCCGACGTCGACTACGTGCTGACCACCCGCG
>JBAZJM010000249.1:0-6999 GCA_041651315.1 Lentisphaeria bacterium
CGCCGGACAGCGTGTTTCATCCTTATTGGCGGCCCGCCCAGCCCGTGATCTTCAAATCGGGGCATTCGGTGATGTCCTATTACACCACTCCCAAGGCGGCCTTGGTTTGCGTGGCCAACTATGCGTATGAGGACGATGCGTTCACCGTTGACGTTGCCGCGCTTTTTCCTGGCCGGCCGGTGGTGATTCGTGATTTGTTGACCGGGCAGACGATTGACGCCGCCCGCTTGAAAACGCCGTTTCCGCTCAAAGGATGGCAAGGGGCCTTTCTGCGGGTGGAACCGGCGGCCACCAGTCCGCTTCCCCAAGCCAAGCCGGCCATGGCCGCACCGCCGGTTGCGGAGTTCGCGTGCCGTGCCCTGGTTGCCGCGGAATGGGAGTTGGGGCCCGATCCCTCGGCGGTGACGCTTGATGCGCAGGGCGGGGTTACGCTGCGTTCGACTCCCGGCCGCGCCGCCACCGCGGTGTTCAAGAAGCCGTTTGGCCGCAACGCCACCCTCCGTCTCAAGCTGCGTCCCACCTGCCGGTTTACCGTCACCATCGGTTCGGCGGGCATCCAGCGGGACTGGAACTGGCAGACCCTGGGCGAGGTCAACGGCTGGAGCGAAGGCGTTGTTTATCGCGAGGCCCCGTATGACACCAAGGACGAAGGCGAACTGGCCATCGGCCTGCGGGACGGTGTCATGGATGTGCGTTATAACGGCGTGCCCGTGGTGGCGGGGGTGGTCTTCAACTTGCCGGAGCAGGGGAACCGGCTCCGGATCACCACTTGGGCGGGCGATTCCCTGCGCCTCCAGCCGGAACTCATCTCCACGGCGCCCGGCGTCCTGTTTGACCGTACCCCCGTTCATCCGGTGCTGGCGCTGCCCGGTTCCGGGACAGGCAAGGAGTAAATCATGGACAACCAACGCAACGAGCGGCGGCGCAGCGGCGGCTTTACCTTGATTGAGCTGCTGGTGGTGATTGCGATCATCGCCATCCTGGCGGCCATGCTACTGCCGTCGCTGAACCAGGCGCGCGACAATGCGAAGAATCTGCTCTGCGTCAACAAGCTCAGAATGTGGAGCCTGGCCTTTACCACTTATTCCCAAGACTACAATGGCCAGGTTAACTTCCATATGGGCGAGACCTGGGGCCGGGACTGGAGCGATCACTGGGCGCTCATTTATCCCAACTACGGTTATTTCGGCGGCAAGAATTTCAATTGGGCCTGCTGGGATGATTATCTGGGACCTTATCCGGACAATCCGACGGATCCCCAGGGGAAATATGGGATCAACAGTGACGTGGTCAACCAGGCGTATCGCATCGACAAGATGCTGAACACAGGACTATGGATCACGGATTGCCAGACCTATACCTGGCAAAACAGTTTCGAGGGCTGGTTTGAGGACCACCGGCACCGGGGGTCTGGATATGCCGGCTTCCCCGACGGCCGGGTCGAGAAGTTTAATTTGCCGCCCGGTTATTCGCCCGCCGGCTGGCAGATCCGGCATCTGGCCAGCGACAGTGTTTACTACCATTGAGTGTTGGTAGGGTGTCCGGGTTTTGTCTGGATTGTTCATAAGAACGGATCGGTGTCGCGATCGAATCAAGTACGATGGACGACAACGGCAACGAGCACGTGCGTCGGGAATGTAACAACGTAGAATTCGTGGCGTGTTCATAAAACGGGCGTCTCCATGCATTTTCTTGACTGGCTCTTGATTTCACTCCCGTTGATCGGCTTGCTCTTTGTTGCGTATTACACCAACAAGTATGTAAAAGGGGTGGCCGATTTCCTGTCTGGCGGACGTTTGGCCGGCCGGTATCTGCTGGCGGTGGCCAAAGGCGAGCAGGGCGTCGGCGCCGTGGTGTTTGTGGCCATGTTTGAGGCCATCGCCCAGTCGGGGTTTGCGCTGGGGTGGTGGGGCCCGCTGTTTGGCCCGCTCTTTTTGATCATCGGCATCAGCGGTTGGGTGGTCTACCGCTTTCGGGAAACGCGCGCCCTCACGCTTGCCCAATTCTTTGAAATCCGTTACAGCAAATCCTTTCGCGTCTTCGCCGGGTTTTTGGGGTTCGGCGCGGGTTTGGTGAATTACGGCATCATCCCGGTGGTGGGCTCCCGGGCGTTGACCTATTTTTTGGGGTTGCCGCAAACCTTTTCCCTGTTCGGCTGGCAGGTGCATACCTATATCCCGCTGATGGCGTTGTTGCTGGCGTTGACCCTGGCGCTGACCCTGTCCGGAGGGCTGATCACCCTGATGGTCACCAACTGCATAGAGGGGATGCTGTCACAGGTGCTGTTCCTGGTCATCATTGCGGCGCTGCTGGTGATGTTCAGCTGGGACCAAATCAGCCAGGTGCTGGTCAACCGTCCGCCCGGCCAGTCGTTTGTCAATCCATTTGATGTCATGGACTTGAAAGATTTCAATATTTGGTATGTGCTGATCGGGTTGTGGGGCGGGATTTACCGGACGATCGCCTGGCAGAACCAGAGCGCCTACAACACGGCGGCGGTGACCGCCCACGAATCCCGCATGGGCGGCATCATGTCGGGCTGGCGAGGCATGGGCAATGGCGCCGTGATCACCCTGCTGGCGGTGTGTGCCATGACCTATCTCGGCCATGCCGATTTTGCGCACCAGGCGGCGGCGGTGAAGGCGGAAGTGGCGAAGATCGCCCAACCGCAGATCCAGGAACAGATGATCATTCCCATCGCGGTCGAGCACCTGCTGCCGGCCGGCATCAAGGGGGCGCTGTGCATCGTCCTGCTTATGGGGGTGTTTGGCGGGGACGGCAACCATCTGCATTCCTGGGGCAGCCTGTTCATTCAGGACGTGCTGGTGCCGCTCCGCAAGAAACCGTTCACCCCCAAGCAGCATATCCGCTTGCTGAGATGGTCGATGGCCGGCGTGGCATTTTTTGCGTTTCTCTTCGGCTGCCTGTTCCGGCAGACCGAGTATGTCGTCATGTGGTTCATGGTCACCGAGGCGCTCTTTGTCGGCGGCGCCGGCGTGGCGATCATTGGCGGATTGTATTGGAAGAAAGGCACGACCGCCGGTGCTTGGGCGGGGTTGTTGAGCGGGTCCACCCTGATCACGAGCGGCATCATTGCCCGCCAGGTCTGGGGAGATGGGTTCCCGCTCAACGGCGCCCAAATCGGCTTTTTCGGCTCGATCTCGGCCTGCCTGATCTATGCGGTGGTGTCGTTGTTGACTTGTCGGGAGGATTTTAATATGGAGCGGCTGTTGCACCGCGGCGCATATGCCGTGGAATCCGAGAAAAAGTTCCAAACGAAATCCACGAAAAAGGTGATCTGGGGAAAATTGATCGGGATGGACGACAATTTCACCTTCGGCGACAAAATGCTGGCCGGCGGGCTGTTCGGCTGGGGCATGCTGTGGACGGTGATTACGGTGGCGTGCACGATTTGGAACATCTTCGCGCCCTGGTCCACCCAGACCTGGGCCAACTACCAAATTGTCACCGGCATGGGGATTCCCATTTTCTTCGCCCTGGTGACCGCGGTTTGGTTCACTTGGGGCGGCATCCGTGACATGCGCCTCTTCTTCCGCCGATTGAAGGAGGAACGCGTGGACGACCGGGATGATGGGACGGTGGTCAATCATCACAATCTCGATGAGAAAGTCTGAGAATGACGGCACGGCAAATGATGGATAGGGATGATATGCATAACGATAGTCGGTCTCGTGCAAATGAACTTGTCGCCGCCATGACGGTTGACGAAAAGCTTGACTTGCTGACCGGTGTGGACAGCATGTGGACCAAGGGCGTGCCGCGCCTGGGGGTGCGCCGGGTGCGCATGGCCGATGCGACCATGGGGTTGCGCGACGACCATGTGCCGGCCACCGCGTTTCCCGCCTTCCTGGGCTTGGCCGCCACTTGGAATCGCGACGTGGCCGCCGCCTATGGCCGGGCCGTCGCCGAAGAGTTCCGTGCCGCCGGCATTGACGTGCTGCTGGGCCCGGGGGTGAACCTGTACCGCACCCATCACGGCGGCCGCAATTTCGAATATCTTGGCGAAGCCCCGTGCCTCGCCGCGGAACTGGTGGTGCCGTACATCCGGGCCGTCCAAGAGCAGGGGGTGGCCGCCACGGTCAAGCATTTTGCCGCCAACAACAGCGACTGGCACCGGTCGGTCAGCAATTCCGTGGTGGACGAGCGCACGTTGCGCGAGCGCTATTTTCCGGTCTTCGAGGCGGCGGTTTGCCAGGCGGGCGTGCGCTGCGTCATGACCTCATACAACCTGCTCAATGGCGAGTACACCGCCGAAAACCGCTGGCTGGTGTCGGACGTGCTGTTGGGGGACTGGCAGTTCACCGGTCTGGTGATGTCGGACTGGGACGGCACCTGGGACACGGAAAAGGCGTTCCACTCCGGGCTGCACTTGGAAATGCCCGGCGGCAAGGTGTGGGCGGCGGAGCGGCTGCGGACCCTGCTGGCGGCGGGAAAATTGGCGGCGGATGAGCTGGACCGCAAGGTGTTGCGCCTTTTGGAGTGGACTCTGGAACTGGACGCGCACCAGGCCGCCATCGCTTCAACCCCGCCTGGCCGTGGGCCAGCGCACGCCGAGGTGGCCTTGCAAACGGCGCGCGAAGGCATCGTTCTGTTGCGTAACCGCGACGGCCTGCTGCCCCTGGCGCCGGCCGTGAAAACACTCGCGGTGGTCGGGCCGGCGGCCTGTCCCACCCCGACCAGTGGCGGCGGCGCGGCGCGGGTGGCGGCGGTGGATCCGGTCAGCATCCTCGGCGCCATCAGCCGCCTGGCGCCGGCGGTGCGCATCACCCGTGGTGGGCGCGATGCCGACTTGCAGGCGGCCGATGCCGTCATCGTCTGTGTCGGCTACGATGCCGAGCGTGAACGCGAAGGGTGCGACCGGCCGTTCGAGCTGCCGTGGGCGCAGGTGCACCTGATCCGGCGCTGCACGGCCGCCAACCCGAACACCATCGTGGTGGTGGTGGCGGGCGGTGGCGTGGAGATGGCCTCCTGGATCGACGGCACGGCTGCCGTGTTGCACGCCTGGTATCCGGGCGGGAACGGCTGCCAGGCGGTGGCGGAGATCCTTTTCGGCCAGGTCAATCCTTCCGGGCGCCTGCCGTTCACCCTCGAACGTGCCTGGCCGGATGCCGCGGCGTTCGGCCATTACATCCCGGAGGGGGAGGCGCACTACGCTGATCCGGACTATGTCAGCCAGTACCGGCCGGCCTTTGACGTGGTTTATGCCGAAGGCATTTTCGGCGGCTATGCCCACTTTGACCGGACCGGGACGGAGCCGTTGTTTCCCTTTGGTTTCGGCCTGTCCTATACGACGTTTGCCTATGCCGGACTGACGGTCCGGGCCACGGCGGAGGGCGGCACCGAGGTCCGGTTCCGGGTGCGCAACACTGGTGGGCGCGCCGGGGCCGAGGTGGCCCAGGTGTATGTCGGCGACGTGCAGGCCGCCGTGCCGCGGCCGGTGAAGGAGCTGAAAGGCTTTGTCAAACTGTTCCTGCAACCCGGGGAGGAACGGGAGGCGGTGGTGACACTGGACCGGCGCGCGTTCGCCTTCTACGATGTTGCCACCCACGCCTGGCGCGTCGAGCCCGGCGCGTTCCGCATCTGGGTCGGCGCGTCCGCCCGCGACCTCCGGCTCGACGCCCAGTTGACGCTATAATTATGGATGATGTTGGGGCCACCCTTTTGGAAAAGGGGGATCCCCCGCGCTTCGCGCTCAGCAGCCCCGGCTCTGCCGGGTCGCTCACATGTTCGCTCTGCACCCCCCTTTCCAAAACTTTTGTTTTCTAAATGCCGGAGGGCGCTTTTGCCACAAGCACACACGCACAAATACCATGATTTGCCAGCATGGCTTGTGGTAAAAGCGCCCTCCGCGTTTAAGGCAATAAAAAGGTTTGACGGAGGGTTTGGGAACCGCCTTTCCTCAAAAGGGGGTTCCCAACCGCCATCATTGTTATACCCCTTCATGCCGCCCGATTGGAAAAAGCCGCTTTTGGATGGTATAGATTGAGCTTGAACGACGCTCCCTCTTCAAGTGGAAACTTCACTCTGGACACGACGGCGGAAGCATGCAGGAAAAAATTATCGGATTTGAAGCGTTTGGCGTTGGACCGGACACCGGCGGGGACGCCACGGCCGCCTGGAACCGGTTGCTGGAACAGCTTGACGCGGAACCGCATGACGGTCCGGTGACAATTGTCTTCCAGCCGGGCCGGTACGATTTTTATGCCGAGCACGCCGCCGAACGGGAGTACTATGTCTCCAACCACACCCAGACGGCCCGGAAAAAGTGCGGCATCCTGCTGGAAAACCGGCGCGGAGTGACGCTGGACGGCGGCGGCGCGGAATTTATTTTCCACGGGACGCTGATCCCGGTCGCGGTGGTCGATGCCACGGACTGCACCCTGAAAAATTTTTCCATCGACTACCGCTATCCGCCCGTTCACCAGTTGCGGGTGCGCTCGGCCGATCCGGCGCGGAAGTGCGTGGTGGCGGAAGTCTGTTCCGACGAGGCGTATCGCATCGAGAACGGCCGGGACCTGCGCTTCACCGCCGAGGACAATGCCGGCTACCGGCTTGAGTCAAGCATCTTTTTTGCCGCCGACGGCCGGATGGTCTACAATTTGCCCGACCAGCCGTTCAACCCGGAGAAAATCACCGAACTGGCACCGCGGCTATTGGAAATTGCCGGCTGGCGTGACGACCTGGCGGAGGGGGTCCGTTTTGTCTTGCGGGTCGCGCCGCGGCCGACGCCGGGGCTTTTCCTGTATCATGCCGACCGTGCCCGGATTGACAACGTGACGGTTCATTTCGCCTTTGGCATGGGGTTGCTGGCGCAATTGACGGAAGACGTCTCCCTGAATGGCTTCCGGGTCTGTCGGCGCGGGGCCGATGATCCCCGCTTCTTCACCACCCATGCCGACGCCACGCACTTCTCGGGCTGCAAGGGGATGATCCGCTCGGAAAACGGCCTTTATGAAGGAATGAACGACGACGCCATCA